>CBFIAD010000143.1:0-1130 GCA_965660495.1 Puniceispirillaceae bacterium (SeqCode) | reverse complement strand
CGAACTTCGAAATGCAATTGCGGGCTATCTACGCGGCCGGTCATACCCACCTGGCCGATATTTGTGCCGACAGTTAACACATCGCCCTCCTTGACCAGAATATCACTTAAATGGGCATAGGCGGTAATATAGCCGCCCTCATGTTTGACCAGCACCAGATTGCCAAAACTTTTCAGGCCAGTACCCACAAAGGCCACTGTACCCGGGGCAGAGGTGACAACAATTGTGCCTTCATTTGCCTGAATATTTACCCCGTCATTATGTACCCCCTTGGCCATAGGGCCAAATTCAGCGATTACCTCGCCCTTTACAGGCCAGGTAAAGCCAGCATTACCAAGTGCAGGCGCAACAAAGGATTTTGCAGGCGCAGATGCAGCCCTGCGCGCCGCTGTTTTAGGCGCAGTTTGGGTGATAGTCACCGGCACATTTTCTACCTCTATGCCGGCAATATCCAGAACTGAAAAATCGGGCTGTTCGGGCAATAGCAATCTTTGTCCCACGGTTAGCTGATAGGGTTTTTGCAATTCATTGAGGGTGGCCAGCTGTTCCTGGCTTACCGCATAGCGTTGCGAGAGGTCATATAAATTATCTGTAAGGGACACAACATGATAGCGCGCAGGCGATAATTTCAAACGCTCGCCTTCAATGATGTCAAAAGGCGGAACGAGCTGATTATCATTGATGATGGATTGCGGGGTAATCTGATAACGGGTGGCAATTGAAAAAATGCTATCCCCGGGCGCGACGATAATTTCGCCCGAAACCGGCAAAAGCTGTCGTGCCTCGCGCAAGGGAGCTTCTTCTACCGGTGCCGGGGCTTCACGGCTAAGAGATATTTCCGGCAATTCAGGCATTTTTGGCATTTTAGTCTGACATCCAGTCAGGCCAATTAGTATGGCAAGACCAGTAAATATGACGGGCTTTAAAAAACGCGTTAAGTGAATTTGCATTTTCAACCTCTGCCTTATCTCTAATAGTAATATTTTGTTTTGCCTATGTTTCTGTCCCTGCCAGCATTGGCACGAACCGCACAGGCATCAGGCTTTTTCTCTCAAAGTCTTCTGCCTCTCTTTTTACACGAACAAGTTCTTCTTTACCAGATGGGCCAACCGGGGCGATTAATATCCCCC
>CBFIAD010000142.1:0-1190 GCA_965660495.1 Puniceispirillaceae bacterium (SeqCode) | reverse complement strand
AAGGCCAAATACCGCTTGGCTTTATCGTCCTGAAATCCGGGGTGGCGCGCGCGGGCGCGGATATTATTTCGGAAATTGTGGCAAAGGTGCGTGGAGAAATCGGCCCGGTTGCCGCCTTTAAACAGGCGGTGATTGTCCAGCGTTTGCCAAAGACACGCTCTGGCAAAATCCTGCGTGCGACCATGCAGAAAATCGTCAATAAAGAAGAATATCCGATGCCGGCAACCATTGATGACCCTGTCATTCTGGACGAGATCACCGCCGCACTGGAAGCCGTTGGCATGATTTAGCTATAAGGCTGGCCTCTCTTGTGAAAGAGAGGCCTAAACTTAAATTGGCCTATGGCACTTCGGATAAATTGGCGACCTGCTCGGCGTCCTGTTTTGGCTGGCCACCTGCCTTTTCAATCGCCGCATTCAGATCAGGCTGGCGGCATAGCCCCAGCATGGCAGGGTGCTTTGGCTGAATATTGGCAATGTTCCAGTGTGTGCGCTCTCTGATTTTAGTGATGGTATCCTTGGTGGTACCGATCAGCTTGCCAATTTGTGCGTCCGATAATTCGGGGT
This sequence comes from Puniceispirillaceae bacterium (SeqCode), assembly GCA_965660495.1. GTDB lineage: Bacteria > Pseudomonadota > Alphaproteobacteria > Puniceispirillales > Puniceispirillaceae > JADHLI01. The sequence continues at coordinate 624 of CBFIAD010000142.1, read as the reverse complement.
GATGTTTGACCAGCCAAGCGATGGCATCCGGCTTGTCGCTGCGCCGTGCCACGGGTACATAACGCGGGCCTTTGGTACGGGCGGTCGGTTGTGGCAGGTTCGATGACGCCATTTTCAGCCGCGCTTCTGAATCTGCCTCACAGCGGGTGATTTCCTCGCGGCTGAGCTGGGCATTTATCACCGGGTCATAGCCTTGCATACCAGCGCCAATTTCGCCATCGGCAATGGCCTGAACTTCCAGCGGGTGCAAATTACAAAAATCGCCTATTTGGTCAAATGTAAGGGCGGTATTATCTATTAGCCATACTGCTGTTGCCTTTGGCATCAGTAATTGTGTCATATCTTCTTGCCTTTCTATCCCCGACAAACAGGGGCGTTAAATCAGGTCATCAAAAAGGCCTGTTCTCTATGGCCATAGGCTGGCTGTTCAGCAAAGCCGGGTCTGAAAAAGAGGATTAATCCTGAAACAGCCTTGCTTTGCAGGTTCTTTGCCTTTTTGGATGACGGGAAACCTTGCCTCTTTATATACGCAATCCTGCCTGGAATTGCAAACAGCGCGTGACTATCCTAACGTCAATTACTATAAAAAAAGGATGAAAAACACCTTGTCAGCAGCGATAAAAC
>CBFIAD010000141.1:0-1241 GCA_965660495.1 Puniceispirillaceae bacterium (SeqCode) | reverse complement strand
CCCACCACATTTCGGCGCGGGCTGGCCAGAGAGGAAGGTGCAACCAGCGCTTCAATTTCAACCAGTAAGGGGCGCGTGCCTTCCAGCCCGGCAAAAACAGCTGTACCGGCAACATTATTTTGCCGCTCGCCCAAAAACAGCTCGGACGGGTTAGGTACCTGTTGCAAGCCCTGCTCGGACATTTCAAAGACGCCAATTTCATCGGTTGCCCCAAAACGGTTTTTCACGCCTCTTAAAATGCGGAAATGATGCGATCTGTCCCCTTCAAAATATAGCACAGAATCCACCATATGCTCTAATACCCTTGGGCCTGCTATTGCCCCGTCCTTGGTGACATGGCCAACAAACACAATAGCCGCATCGCTGGATTTTGCTGCCCGGATCAGCTCATGGGCAGCGGCCCTGACTTGCGAGACAGTCCCTGGTGCACTTTCAAGATTTGGCACATACATGGTCTGGATAGAATCAATAACCAGTAAATCCAGATCAGGCGTACTGCGCACGGTTTCTGCAATATCTATGGCATTGGTCGCGGTTGCCAGCGTGGCCGGGCTGTTCATCACGCCAAGGCGCATAGCGCGCATTCTTACCTGATCGGCTGATTCCTCGCCCGTGATATAGGCTGCTTTTCGTCCGGCAGCGGCCAGCTTGCATACCAGTTGCAAGAGCAGGGTGGATTTGCCAATTCCCGGATCGCCGCCGATAAGAATTGCCGAGCCTGCGACAAGTCCGCCACCTGTTACCCGGTCAAATTCATCTATGCCGGTCACCAGACGCCTGGCCGGGGCGGTATGTTCAGACTCGGCCAATGGCAGTAAATCAACGGCTCGCCCGCCTGTTTTTCTTTTTTTGCCGGGCTGGGCTTCCAGGCGTTCTTCGGTCAGCGTGTTCCATTCACCGCACGCATCGCACCGCCCGCTCCATTTGGCGGAAACCGCCCCGCAAGATTGACAATGATATTGCGAGAGGGTGCGTGCCATTTACGCTTGCTTTTCTTTTGCCGCAGGTGATTTTTTACCGGTTAACGGGCCTTCCGGGTGGCCATGCACAAATTGATGTACCTCTGGCACGCCGCTTTCATGCATTTTGGCGGCAGGCCCGCACCAGATAATCCGCCCTTCATGGATCATCGCCACCCTATCGGCAATGCGGCGCACCGAGGCCATATCATGGGAAATGGTCATCGCTGTTGCGCCCAGCCGTTTAACCGCATCCAGTATCAAATTATCGATAACGCCCCC
>CBFIAD010000140.1:0-1322 GCA_965660495.1 Puniceispirillaceae bacterium (SeqCode) | reverse complement strand
TATGGCTGGGGTCAACTCCATCATAAATCACGCCGGCCTGGCCAGTGGCGATACCATATTCCGGTTTTTCGAGCTGCAGGAAAATCCCGTCGCTGCCCTCCGGGAACAGGCGCGCAGGGCTGGCCGGGGCGGTATTACGCAGCTTTACCAGCACTTCGCGCCCTTCTGTTGCGTTGGCTGGCATCACGCTATCGGCGCCGCGTACCCAGTTCATTTCACCCAGATAGACTTTTTCCACCGCAAGGGCAGATTGCGGCCCGACAATCACCTCATGGCTGGCCGCATGAATGGCCACTACATAAAGCGGGGCATTATCCTCTCCCTCGCCCTTGCGCCCGCCAATACCCAGCCCGCGCCGCTGGCCAATCGTATAATCTATTACCCCGTTATGCTGACCCAGCACCCGCCCATCAATATGTTTGATAAGACCCGGCTCTATCGCCCCTGGCCGTAATTTGCGCACCACATCACCATAGCGGCCATTTGGCACAAAACAGATATCCTGGCTATCCGGCTTGTCACTAACGGATAAATCATATTTCCGGGCAAGGGCACGGGTTTCATCCTTGGTCAGATGCCCTAGGGGAAAGCGCACAAATGCCAGCTGCTCGGCCGTCGTGGCAAATAAAAAATAGGACTGATCCTTATCAGCATCCACGCCGCGCCGTAAAATCGGCTGGCCATCCAGCAAATCGCGGCGCACATAATGGCCGGTTGCCAGACAATCTGCGCCCAGCTCACGTGCCATGCCCAGCAAATCCTTGAACTTCACTGTCTGGTTACAGCGCACACACGGGATAGGGGTATGACCTGCCAGATAGCTATCGGCAAAATCATCCATAACCTGTTGCTGGAACAGGCTTTCATAATCCAGCACATAATGGGGAATATCCAGCCGGCCGGCCACTTGCCGCGCATCATGGATATCTGCGCCCGCACAACAGGCGCCCTTGGCCGCTATCGCCACCCCATGATCATAGAGCTGCATGGTCATGCCGATAACATCATAGCCCTGCTCGACCAGCATCGCGGCCGTCACCGAGCTATCCACCCCGCCGGACATGGCCACCACCACCCGCGTTTCGCCGGGCGGTTTGGAAAATCCCATACTATTTAGCGGTGTGGCTATATCTGCCATCGTGGCATCGCCCTTCTTTTACAGATCGTCTGGCACCTGGACTGTCAGCCCGTCCAGCGCATCGCTCATTCTAATCTGGCAGCCCAGCCGCGAGGTTGGTGTCACCCCAAAAGCCAGTTCTAGCATATCCATTTCATCATCAGATGGCGCACCAACCTTTGCATAATCTTCATCACTGAAAATG
>CBFIAD010000139.1:0-1363 GCA_965660495.1 Puniceispirillaceae bacterium (SeqCode) | reverse complement strand
CACATCGTTTCATCATGTCATTAAACCGGTATCTGAAAGCATCATTTTTCTATCGCAAGCACCCTATCATAGCCGATATACCGCGTCTATCATCTCTGCGCCCTGAACGCCAGGAACGGTCATCAATCGACAGCGGTTTGACAGATATTTAACAAGCGAATTATTTTTCATCTGTCAGCAGATTCAGCTTGTCTGATACGGTTTTTGCGCCTTCATCTACAGCCTTGCCCAGCTCTTTGCCCAGCGTTGGCCAATCTGTGTTCAGTCGAATGTTATTCAGGCTATCGGTGACAAGGCTTGGCAAGAGAGTGCTGTTCTGCACCGAACGGACAAACCTGCTGACATAAGGCCCTGTCTGGCTTTCCAGAATGCCTTTATCCAGCGCGGTTTCCTCGCCGACATAAATCACGCAGCCGCTATATAAAATCATGGAAAATAGCACCCCGCGCAACACTCCGAACAGGACACCAAACCAGGTATCAAGTGCGCCTAGCCCCGCCCGCTTCAATCCGGGCGAGATAAGCGAGGCGAGGATAAACCAGATCACCACCGTTGCAGTAAATGGTAGCGCCCAGGATAAAATCTGTGTCAGCCCATCCACTTTTAAAAAGCTGGAGAGCCATTCTGTCATGAAAGGGGCGGTGGTCACCGCGATAAAGACCGCCAGAACCCATCCGGCCAGCCCCAGAAATTCACGGGTCATACCGCGTAGCATGGAAAACACAGCCGACAGGCCGATAATGACCAGCACAATATAATCGAAATAGGTCAGGCTGCTGAAATCAAATGCGGGCATTATCCTTATTCCCAAATAATCCTGATAGAAGGCAGATAGTAAAGGTCTTTATATCCGATATAGCATAGACAGCCCTGTAAGCTGAAATTTTTTTACTCATGCCCTGCGCCCGGATAACAGGTCGATAAAGTCGGATAAATTATCTGGCTGAGTCGTGGAAATGCCAGATGGCGGGCGAATCTTTTTACTGAATTTTGGCATAAATCCTTGCTCAAAACCCAGCTTGGCAGCTTCTTTCAGGCGGGTTTCTGCTTGCGGTACTTGTCGTAACTCAGCCGATAGCGCCACCTCGCCAAAAAATACTGCACGGGCGGGAAGGGGTTTTGCGCTGACAGAAGATACCAACGCAGCTGCCACAGCCAAATCAGCAGCAGGTTCGGCAATTCGCAAGCCCCCGGCGACATTTAAAAAGATATCCCGCCCGGATAGGGGAACACCGCATCTGGCTTCCAATACAGCTGTTAGCATGGCCAGACGGCCAGAATCCCACCCCACCACATTTCGGCGCGGGCTGGCCAGAGAGGAAGGTGCAACCAGCGCTTCAATTTCAACCAGTAAGGGGCGCGT
>CBFIAD010000138.1:0-1467 GCA_965660495.1 Puniceispirillaceae bacterium (SeqCode) | reverse complement strand
GGATTCCTGCCATAGCTCGGCTGGCTGGATAGTTGGCATCTTGATTTCAAGTGCGCCACTGCGATTTTGCTCCTCGCGCACAATCTGTTCTATTTTGGACAGGACTTTCAGCCCCAATGGCAGCCAAGAATATATTCCGGCACTGGATTGCTGTATCATGCCGGCTCGCAGCATCAAACGATGCGAGACGATCTGCGCCTCTTTTGGGTTTTCTTTTAAAACAGGCAGGAAATAGTTTGATAAACGCATGACGTGGAAAAGCTCCGAAAAAGGGGCTGTTTTTTGAACATTTCATTGCCCCGTATTCCAACAAAAATATTTCTCGGATATTAGGGCAGAAACCTGTTCTGATGCAAGTAGTCCAGCGCCCTTCTGGCAGATTAATCTATCGCTCGCAGCCCTGTTATCCAGAAGTTTTCTATATTTGCCTGTCTTTTTATGCTATCCAGAGACCAAAGCTGTTCCTGGCAGAATTGCGGCCTTTCTGGCTGGTAACTATTACAGGCTATATCTGCAACATGAAATTGAGAAAACTATGACAGAATCACATTTTCCCTATTTACGTTTGCGGCGCACCAGAAGCGCTGGCTTTATTCGGGATATGGTGCGGGAAAACAGCCTGTCTGCCGCAGATTTTATCTGGCCGCTTTTTGTGTGTGAAGGCAGTAATAAAACCGATCCCATTGCCTCTATGCCAGGGGTAAGCCGTCATTCAATTAACCAGATTGTGTTGCAGGCCAAAAAGGCACATCAGCTAGGTATTCCGGCCATTGCGCTTTTTCCCAAAACACCCGACAGCCTGAAAACAGCCGATGGCAGAGAAGCGGTTAATGACAAAAATCTGGTCTGCGAGGCAGTAAGAGCGGTTAAAGCAGCCTGTCCGGATATCGGCATTGTGTGTGATGTTGCCCTCGATCCCTATACCGACCATGGCCATGATGGCGTGCTGGGCGATAAGGGCGAAATTCTGAACGATGCCAGCGTTGAAATTCTGGTTGAACAGGCGCGCACCCTAGCCGATGCCGGATGCGATATTATCGCCCCTTCGGATATGATGGACGGGCGGGTTTTGGCTATTCGCGATATGCTGGAGACCAGCGGCCATGAAAATGTGATGATAATGTCCTATGCCGCAAAATATGCTTCTGCCTTTTATGGTCCATTTCGGGATGCGGTCGGGGCAGGTCGTAAATTGGGCGGTGATGGAAAAAAGACCTATCAGATGGATCCGGCCAATAGCGATGAAGCCTTGCGAGAGGTTCGTGCTGACATTGCCGAAGGGGCAGATATGGTGATGGTAAAGCCTGGTATGCCCTATCTGGATATTATCCGGCGCGTGACAGACAGCTTTAATATCCCCTGTTTTGCCTATCAGGTATCGGGCGAATATGCGATGCTGAATGCCGCAGCCGAGAAAGGCTGGCTGGACAGAGAGGCGGTGATGCAAGAACGCCTGCTGGCCTTTAA
>CBFIAD010000137.1:0-1519 GCA_965660495.1 Puniceispirillaceae bacterium (SeqCode) | reverse complement strand
ACAGGGGCGAAAAGCCGGCGGGTAAATTTCCCCGGCCATGAGCTGGAAAATACAGATTGCCCTGCCCATCCAAGTAGGCCGATTCCATGCCATAGCATTTATTCAGCACCCCATAAAGGCGCTTTGACTGGTGCTGTTCCTGTGGCCAGAAAAGTTCGAAATAAAAAGGCTCTCCCTCTTCTGCCTGATGCAGTAAACGCATTCCTTCGCCAATATCGCTGGCCGAGAGTGTAACCTCTTTAACAGGTTGTACCTGTTTGACAGGCTCTACTGCCTCTGCCAGCAAAATATCTTCCAGAGCTGGCCTGTGTTCCGCCTTCAGGCTCGCTGTTTTTCGGATGTTCGCCTGTTCAGGCTGGCGGCGGATTTCCGGCAAACTTTCCTTTACTGTTTCCATAGGCTGAGGGGCAGGCATGGTGGTACGCAGCGGCGGGCGCGATGGCGCTGATTTGGGGGACGGTAAAATAGCGACTGCCATTTGCCTTAACGGCTCTTTTTCTGTCAGTTTTGACGGGGTTAAGGGCTGTAATTCTCTGACAGGTTGCGTTTGGCTTTTCGGTTTCTCAAGCGGCCGTAAAGGAGAAGGGGCTGCGGAGGCTGAAGGGATAACAAGAGGCGAAGCTATTTCTGGTGCCTTTATTGATTTGTTTTGCTTTATTGGCGGCGGGGACGGTAGCCGGACAGAGGAGATAGCTACCGCCGCCACTTGCCGCTCGCGGTGTTCTTCCAAAAGCCGTTCTGGCATCTCTTTTGGCGGCTGCATATTTAGATTTGCGGGTGTGTCCTGTGGTGCTGGCCCGTCTATCCAGATCAGACCCACTATCACGGCCAATGCAGACAAATTTAAAATGATGCTTGGATGCGGCTTTTTCATCCCTCTAGAACCCGCCTCTTTCCAGCGAAACAAGCTGTACCTGCTGGATGAAATCAGATAATGCCAGCCGTCTTTCCTGCGGTGTCATAAATGCAGGCTTGTCCGGGCTTGCATCAGCGGCCATGGCTTTGGATCCTCCAGCTACGCTATTTGTGCCTTCTTGAGTGGTGCCGATATCCGGGGTTTTGCTAAACTCGCTAAGAGCCTGTGCCAAATCTGCATCATCCGGGGCAATAGAAGGTTGCTGCGAGGCTGTATCAGCCTCAACAGGCAGAGCCGCCTCAACTGAATTGCTGGCCTGTTCTGTCATATCCGCAGATTGACCTGAATTTACCGGCTGGGCTGTTTTTTCTGCTGGTTGTGAATTATCAGCAAGGGCAGTGGTTTCAGCTACTTCATTTAATTGCTTCATTTGCCTGGCAACTGATTTTTTTACCGTTTGTTCGACAAGTTCTCTCAAGGCATCGGCTGTTACTTCCGGCTCGGCAAGCTGTTGGGGTTCAATAGAGGCTTTTTGGGGCTGTATCGGTGCAGCGAGCGGTGAGGGTTGTGGCGCGCCCTTGCTATGTTCATCATCTGTCAAAAGCGCGGTTAAATCACCTGTCTGATAGCTGGTGGTTATTTTGCCTGGCAGTGCATCCAGCC
>CBFIAD010000136.1:0-1566 GCA_965660495.1 Puniceispirillaceae bacterium (SeqCode) | reverse complement strand
ACCGACACCAGCAGGGGATTTTCCTTATCCCCGAATAGCCGCTCTGTTTCTGCCTCTACGGCTTTCAAGGCGTCTTCCACTTGCGATTTCAACGCATCTGGATAGGATTTTTCATGGTCGTAATAATAGGTACATACCTCTGTGGTGATGGTAAAACCGGGCGGTACGGGCAAGCCGATAGAAGACATTTCCGCCAGATTAGCGCCCTTCCCCCCTAAAAGGTTGCGCATCGTTGCATCGCCATCACATTTATTGGCACCAAATGAATAAACCCATTTTGACATAACTGTATCCCTGCTCCTCAGTTAGCGGGTTCTACCCCAAATAAATATCCAGCCCCGCCAGCGCTTTTAGGCACCTTCCAGCTGGTTGAAATCTGCAATCTCGCTCATCGCGGCACGTATCTGACCCAGCAAGGCCAGACGGTTCAGGCGGATAGATTCTTCCTCGCTATTGACCACCACCTTGTCAAAGAAATCATTAATAGGGGCAGAAAGCTCTGCCAATGCTATCATCGCGTTCTGGATAGCCTCTTCGCTGGTAACCGATAATTCGGGCAACTGGCTTAGTGCCCCATACAGGGCTTTTTCTGCATCGCTTGAAAACAGCGCTACATCCAGCCCGGCGGCGATAGAAGTTTTTGCTTCTTCGGCCTGCAAGATAGAGGCTACACGACGCCAGCCTGCCCGCAAGCCCTTTCCGGATTCTGTTTGTAAAAACCCGTCCAGTGCAGAGGTCAGCCGGCACAGCAAACGGATATCCCCGCAACTGCCAGACGCCACTTTGGCCAGAACCGCAGCGATAACATCATGCCCAAAGCCCCTGTCGCGCAAGCTGACCCGCAAACGTTCAAGAATAAAACCGCAAAGCCCCGTATCGGCAGCTGAAAACCCTTGAAGTGCAGCACTTTTTGCCAGAATTTCATCCATATCGAGGCGCAAATCAGCCTCATCAACCATCCGTATCACCCCGAGTGCCGCGCGGCGCAGAGCAAAGGGATCGCGCGATCCGGTCGGCTTCTGATCAATGCCGAAAAAGCCGGTTAGCGTATCTATCTTGTCTGCCAGAGACACAGCCAGCCCTTCAGCTGTTTGTGGCAAGCTATCAGCCGGGCCCTGCGGGCGATAATGCTGGGCAATCGCTGCTGCGATTTTTTCATCCTCGCCGCCATGTGCGGCATAATAGCCGCCCATAATGCCTTGTAATTCGGGAAACTCTCCCACCATATCGGAAACCAGGTCCGCTTTCGCCAGCTCTGCTGCCCGGCGCGCCATTTCAGAGTTGGCTGTCTTCATCTGCGAGGCGATAATTTCGGCCAGCCCGGATATTCGCCCGGCCTTGTCAGCCATGCTGCCCAGCCCTTCATAAAAGGTTATTTTTGCCAGACCGCCTGCCATCTCTGATAACCGCTTGCCTCTATCCTGATCCCAGAAAAAACGCGCATCGGACAGGCGAGCACGCAATACCCGCTCATTGCCGGCCGCGATCAGCTGGTCGGTTTTGGCATCGGCCTTGCGGTTGGCCACAGTCATAAAATAGGGAGCTAAATCGCCTGCCTCGCCTGTA
>CBFIAD010000135.1:0-1603 GCA_965660495.1 Puniceispirillaceae bacterium (SeqCode) | reverse complement strand
ATGGGCAAGTTCTGCTACAGCTGAAATATCCACCAATTGCAAAACAGGGTTAGACGGGCTTTCCAGAAATACCAGCTTGGCCGGTGTGGCCAGTGCGGCCTGCCATTGCAAGAGGTCTGTGCCGTCTATCAGTTCGGTCTGGATGCCCCAGCGTGGCAGAATTTTTGTCAATATCGCGTGACAGGCGCCGAATAGCGCCTGGCTGGCTACCACCCTGTCCCCGGCCTGAAGCTGGCAAGCCATCGAGGCAAAAATCGCTGCCATACCTGTCGAACAGACACGGCAAGCCTCCGCCCCCTCAATCGCAGCCAACCGCTGTTCGGCCATTTGCATGGTCGGGTTGCCATAGCGCGAATAGATAAAATTATCTGTCTTGCCCTCAAAAGAGGCAGCGGCCTGTTCGGCACTATCATAGACAAAACCCGAGGTCATATATAACGCTTCCGAGGTTTCGTTATTTTCCGAACGGTTCAGGCCGGAACGAACCTGTATGGTATCGGCGTGCCAATTTTTATCGTCTGTCATCTTTTGTCTCTTTAATTAAAACGGCTTGGCAGGACGGCTATTTCCTGGCCTGTTTTTTATCTTCTGTTATATTCTCTTCTGGCCAGATTACCGCCTGACCGACGATTCGCTGACCGTCTTCTAGCAGCATCACAGGGCTACCATAAAGCTGATATCCCTCTTCCAGCGCATTGCTTACCCGCTGGCAAAAATCGGCTGTATCAGGCCCGCTCAGAAAGCGGTAACGTTTGTGTGATACTTGTTCCATATCTCACTTCCATAACTCGGATAAAGGGGGGTATGCGTTATTTCATCAACTCCGAATAGCCTTCCTTTTCCGAACAGGTGAAAAAGGCAGTCATTCAAACCATTGGCGCGATATTAGCTTCGAGGGGCGTGTTTTGCAAGAATACGTTGCAAGGTCCGCCTGTGCATTTTCAGCCGTCTGGCTGTTTCAGACACATTGCGATCACATTGCTCAAACACACGCTGAATATGTTCCCAGCGAACCCTGTCTGCGCTCATCGGATCTTCTGGCGGTTCTGGTAAATTGCCTTCACGCTGCAGCAAGGCCTGTTCAATCGCATCCGGATTGGCCGGCTTTGGCAGATAATCCAGCGCCCCTGCCTTTACCGCCGCAACAGCGGTCGCGATATTGCCAAATCCGGTTAAAATAATAATTCGGCATTGGGGATGCACCTGTCTTAACAGGGCAACAATTTCCAGCCCATTGCCATCTTCCAGCTTTAAATCAAGTACCGCATAATTCGGGGCGTGCAGGCTGATATGCTCGCGTGCTTCCTTGACCGACGCGGCCTGGGTTACGTTAAAACCGCGCTGTTCCATTGCCCGTGCAAGGGTGCGGCGAAGCGCATTATCATCATCTAAAATCAGAAGGTCTTTTGCCATATTGTTTTTATTACCCTATTTGGCATTCTGAAGAAAGCTGCAGTACAGGATGCTAATCGTGCGTTCCTATTCAGATGGGGCGATTTTAGGTTAAGTCCAATCCGGGGGCTTCATATATGGCTATAATAATGATGTGCGCGGCATAAAAATAGAAATATGTGCGCCTTTTATTTGCTCAGGCGGCAGAATA
>CBFIAD010000134.1:0-1769 GCA_965660495.1 Puniceispirillaceae bacterium (SeqCode) | reverse complement strand
TCATCAGGTAGCAGGGTGATATCTGCCCCTTCTGCCAGCAGGTTAATATGCAAACGGCCTGTATCGCCCTTTTGCAAGCCAGCAAATGCCCAGCTTTCCAGAGGGGCTAATAGCGCCTTAATCTTGGGGTGCAGGATAACACATCCCTCCACCGGCTCGATAAAATGGGTCTGCCGGCCAAGAAAACCAAGAATAGCTGCATCACGGGTGCGCCGATAGGAAAAGGTTGCACGGCGCCTGGAATGTTCCCCCCCCCAAAAGGCAGGCAGCCATTTCACCTTTTCTATACCGGCATCCATCAGGCATTTTTCTAGCTGCCCGGTCTTCCAGCTTTGATAGCTTTTCAGGCTCAGATGCTGAAGCTGGCATCCACCGCATTTGCCAAAAGCCGGGCAGGGCGCCTCCTGGCGTTCCGGGCTGGCTTTTTGCAGTTCTGTCAGGCTGGCACGGATGCCTTGGGCATTTACCGCGACAGGCTGGGCTATGACCACCTCGCCGGGCAGGGTCTCCGGCACAAATACAGCATAGGATTTTGATGCGTAATCAAGGGTATATTCCGCCTGACCTACCCCATCGCCGCGCCCACCAATATGGGTGATTTCCAGAGTGACAGGCGGGCTGTTACGCGGCAGTTTTTTCAGGTTTTCGCGCCCCGCCTGAGGACGATTCTTTTTCAGGCCAGCCTGTTTTTTTGTCCGCCAATGACGGGAATGTGGGCGCATATTCTTTTCCAGCTCACCATGCCTTTATTGGGTGCTACCCGGCCTAGTGGCTTAACTAACGACTAAACCAGATAACTCTGCCTATAATTCTTATATCATTCAGATTACGCTGATAAGCAGAATATTGCGTGTTCGCAGTCGAAATTCTGGCAAGTATCGGGTCGCTATCGGGGATAACCTCAATCCGTTTGACCATAATACCAACCCCGTCAAATATCGCAAAAATGCCAGGCGGGCTGGTAATACCATCCATGATATTAATCATGACTGCATCGCCATCGGATAAAACAGGCTCCATCGAATCCCCGCGAATTTTCAGCAAGCGAAGATCAGCGGGATCGCCCTGATATATCTGTTTTAGCATGGAGCGATGGAAAACCCATTTATCGCGCGCCTTTTCTATTTCCGCAGCTGTGCGATAGAGGTCAGCCGGATCTTCCATATTGATAAAGGGGATGTTGGCATAAAGCGTGGTTGTGGTCGCAGGCATATCATCATCTCGCAAACTTGCTTCATCTATATGTAAAAGTTCGGCCACCGTATGTCGCAATGCTTCTGGCAGGCGGCGCGGTGTGCCGCGATTCAGATATTGATGGAGATAGGCATCATTTTTGCCGATAGAGGGTTAAATGCCGAAAAGCTAGACGAGCATGACCCCAATTTTGAACGCCTGGAATAAGCCTCTATATTCCGGCTTAATAAGCCCGTTTGGCAGCAAAGCGCGCGCCCGATACAAGTGCCTGTGCCAGCAGGTTTTCCTCTGTCTTTCCAAGCGGGACAAGGGCGGCAATAGCAGCCTCTGCTTCAATTTTTGCATGGGCGAGGGCGCGTTCCACCGCATGGTGGCGGCTTAATATATCGCGGGCCTTCTGCAAATCGCCCTCGCGAAATTCCCGCTGGCCAAGGGTGCGCGTCCAGAAATCGCGCTCTTCTGCTGTGCTATCCTGCCAGGCCAGAATAACCGGCATGGTGATTTTCCCGTCATAAAAATCATCGCCGCACTGTTTGCCCATCACATCGCTATCTGTGCCGTAATCCAGCGCATCA
>CBFIAD010000133.1:0-1784 GCA_965660495.1 Puniceispirillaceae bacterium (SeqCode) | reverse complement strand
ATATCATGGGAAATGGTCATCGCGGTTGCGCCCAGCCGTTTAACCGCATCCAGTATCAAATTATCGATAACGCCCCCAGTAATGGGATCTAGGCCAGAGGTCGGCTCGTCAAATAATAGAATCTCCGGCTTGTCAGCGATGGCGCGGCCAAGGGCTACGCGTTTTTGCATTCCCCCCGATAATTCAGCCGGATACTGGTCAATCACATCTGCACGCAAGCCAAGCTGGCTGGCGATATGGGCGGCCTCTTCACGGGCGGCATGGCGGCTAACCTCGCCTTGCTGTAGCGGGCGGAACATAATATTTTGCCAGATAGGCAGGCTGTCAAATAGCGCACCAAATTGAAAGGTCATACCGAATTTACGCAAGGCTTCCTCGCGCTGGGCACGTGTCTGGCCGACCATTTCCATCCCATCCACCCGCATAGAGCCGGAAGTGGGGGTTATCAGCCCTAACAAACATTTCAGCGTCACCGATTTACCGCAGCCGGATGTACCGATAATACATAAGGACTGACCGGCCTCGACCTGCAAATTGATATCTTTCAACACCATATTGCCATCAAAGCTTTTGACCAGATGTTCGATAATGATTTTTGGAGTTGCCTGTTTTTTTGCCATGCCAGCTATTATCCAAAAAATAATGCGGTCACAAGATAGTTGGAAATCAGAATAAGAATGGAAGAGGACACCACCGCATTGGTCGTGGCGTGTCCAACCCCTTCTGCCCCACGTCCGCTATTATAGCCATGATAACAGCCCATCAGCGCGATTAAAAAGCCAAAGACAGCTGCCTTTATCAGCCCAAGCGTGACATCTGATACTTCCAGAAATTCTATCGTGCGCGAAAGATAGATGCCCGGATTAAAGCCAAGCTGATATACGCCGACCAGATAACCGCCCAGCACCCCGACAATATCGCCAATAAGCACCAATACCGGCAGGCAAATTGTCCCGGCCAGCAGGCGTGGGGCAACCAGATATTGCATCGGCCGTGTCGAAAGCGTATCGAGTGCGTCAATCTGGTCTGTTACCCGCATTGTGCCGATTTCTGCGGCCATGGACGCGCCAATGCGCCCGGCCACCATTAATCCGGCCAGTACCGGCCCCAATTCTCTGGTCACCGATAAAACCACCACAGTTGCCACTGTATCTTCTGCAGAAAAACGGGCAAAGCCGGTATAGCTTTGCAAGGCCAGCACCATGCCCGAAAATAAAGTGGTCAGCCCAACCACCGGCAGAGAGAAAAAGCCGATATCCAATATCTGGCGCAAAAGCTGGCGGCCATAATAGGGCGGCAGGAATGTCCAGCGGATAGCGGCTGCCGCAAACAGGGTTAACCGGCCAATAGAAGCCAGAAAATTCAAACTTGCCTTGCCGATATTTGCAATAAAATTAAGCATCTATACGTCTTTTAAAAAAGATGGTTTGCCGTGATTACGCCCCATCATATAGACGCGTCATCCGATCGCCAAGACCTGTTAATACCTCATAGCTGATTGTTTGACGATCTTGTGCCATTTCAGCCAGGCTGTAATGCGCCCCTATCAGACAGGCTTTGCTGGCCGAGGCAATTTCACTATCGCTAAGGCTGGTCACATCCGCTATCAGCAAATCCATAGATACCCGTCCGGCCAGCGGTACGGCCTTGCCGGCAATTTCGACTTTTGCAACAATCCCGCGATTGGGCTGATACAGGGCGCGATCATAGCCATCTGCATAACCAGCCGCTATGGTTGCCAGGCGGGAAGGGGTTTTGGCCATAAATTCGCCGCCATAGCCGGC
>CBFIAD010000132.1:0-2036 GCA_965660495.1 Puniceispirillaceae bacterium (SeqCode) | reverse complement strand
TCAGACCATCATCTGTCAGTGATTATTCTGGCCGCAGCGCTGGTGGATATTATTGCCCATGAAGGGGCAGAGATGGATTTCAGCGATAGCAGCTTTGATGATGCGCCAGAGGAAGGCTATGGCCTGTCCATGTTGCGAGCAGGCGAGCGGCGCGCACTTGACCAGCTTCGGGCGATGCGAAATCGTATCCTGCATTATCAGGGGATGGGTGAGGGGTTTGGCGCACAGGCCACAGATAAAGGCTATCTGACAGACCAGGCAGACGCCGCCATAACCGCCCTGCTACCCGTTCTGGAACTGCAGGAAAGCTATTAGAGGGGCTATTTCAAAGCTGGATTTATCCCCATCTCGCTATCCGGGCCGAACCAGCGCTCAAAAGCGTTTCTGGCGGCACTTTCTACCTCTGCACGGCTGAGGATATAGCCCAAATCAGCAAGGCTGGTCACCCCGCCATCGCGCACGCCACAAGGGATGATGCCGTCAAAATGGCTGAGGTCGGGTTCGATGTTGACTGCCAGCCCATGCATGGTCACCCAGCGCGATACCCGCACCCCTACAGCCACAATCTTGTCCATCCTGTCGGGCAGATAGATATCCTTTCGTGCCACCCACAGGCCGGGCAGCCCCTCGCGCCGCACCGCTTCTACGCCAAAGCTGGCCAGCATATCGGCCATCCAGCCTTCCAGAGCGTGAATATAGGCACGAATATCGCGTTTGCGTTTATTTAAATCCAGAACCGGCCATAAAATAAGCTGGCCAGGCCCATGATAGGTCCATTGCCCGCCGCGGCCGGTATGCACAATCTCAAATCCCTTATCGGCAAGAAGCTCGCTTTTCTGGGCAGAGGTTCCAGCAGTATAAACAGGCCGATGTTCGGTGGTAAATATCGCCTCGCCCGCACCAGCTTTTATCACCGCTTGGGCATGGGCGCACATCTGGTCAGCTGCCTGTTCATAAATAGAGGGGCTGGCAATATCCTGCCATTCGGGCGAGGGGGACAGGGCGGTCATATTGCTCCTTACTATCAGGGCTGTGTGCGGCAATTTTCTCTGCCCAGTTATAGCATAATCCGGTGTGATGCCAAAAAAAAGGGGCAAAGAAGAACAGGCGCGTGATTTTATGCCGCGATTTTAAAGCGCATGCGCATCCCTTTTTCCGAGAGCATGATATAGGCCGGGGCATAGCCATTTTGCACCCGTTTTAGATAAAAATGCGGGTTGCCTAATAGTTGGCTCTTTTTCTGGATAAGCCAGAAATGGCCGGTTTTCTTTTCAATGGTGCGATCCAGATTCTGGAAATATTTCCGGTTGTGCCGGCGTAGAAAATTTAGAGATGACATGGATAATCCGCACTAAAATTCAGAGGTTTAGCAAAAATGTACAATTTTGCCTTGTATGATAGATGGTATGATAAATGTGAAAATTCAGGGATTCATCAACATTATCCTCACCCATTCTGAGCAATGGATGATTGTATTTGGGTAGGTTTTTGGTAGGGTTGTGCTAAGAAAAGTTCGCAAAAAAGGTTTTGTTAAGATGATTTCCACATACCCCGTAGGTCAGATGCTGGCAGATAAATTTGCGAAATTCTGGCCAGATTTTCAGTTATTTAATATCATGCGAACAAAACGTATTAACGAGATTATGGGGCATCCTTTGGACGGCCAGATCATGCAGATTGTCTGCTGGCATCATTTTTTGGCATCGATTAATGAGCAGGAACAGAATATTTCCACCTATGAGGAATGTTATGATGCCTGGCATTCGGCGCTGAATTTTTATGATGCAGATGCCGAGGTAGAAAAAAAGCTGACCATCAGCTCTATTGCTCATACAACCGGTATGCCCTTTGAAACGGTGCGGCGGCGCGTCCAAAATCTGAAAAAACAGGGCTGGCTGGCGGTGGATAAGAAAAAAGGCGTTGTTTATAACCCCACAGCCGAAAATAATACCAAGGTCGTTTGTGATATCATGGAAGAAGAAAAAAAGCTCGTCACGACCATGATCAATCGTTTTTTGAAATAGGCGCTAGTTCTT
>CBFIAD010000131.1:0-2209 GCA_965660495.1 Puniceispirillaceae bacterium (SeqCode) | reverse complement strand
GGGGTGTCATATTTACGCAAAATTTGTGGGGTAAATAACAGACAGGATACAGCCCTTGTCATCAAGGCTTATCACCCCATCTTGATCCGTAAGCAACGCCCGCTTATCGCTTGAGGTAGCAAATGAATAACCGTCGCAAAAAGGCTTTATTACAGATAGCTGTTCTATCTATAGCCGGATTGGGGCTGGCCACATCCGGGCGGGCAAGCACAGAAAGCGGTGTGGAAGCGGTAGCGGTTATTGAGGTAACCAGCGGCTATACCACCACCTATAATGTCGGACTGTCCTTTACCAATAATAGCGATTGTACAGCACAGGCCATGCAGCTGAATATGATGCTGAATAATCTGCTAGCCCAGGGGGTATCGCTGGGTGGCAAGCCAATTAAAATCGCCTGTGAGCAAAGCCAGTCTATTCAGCCAATCGGCAAAAATTAGCCGCGCTGCTGTTTTTTTGTCCTGCCACTTGCAGGCTAGAAATGGCTGGCAGCGGCATAGGCAGAAGCCCAGGCCCATTGAAAATTATGCCCGCCCAGATGGCCGGTTACATCCACCACCTCGCCAATAAAATACAGACCCGGACAGGATTTGACCTGCATATCCCTGGAAGACAGCGCGCCTGTATCCACCCCGCCCAATGTAACCTCGGCCGTGCGATAACCTTCTGTACCAGAAGGGCGTATCTGCCAGCCATTAACTATGCCGCCAACATTTGCCAGCACCCTGTCGGCAATATCGGCCAGCCGGCCATTTCCAGCGGTGATATCAGCCATCTGCCCGGCCAGACGTTTTGGCAGAAACTGGCCCAGAACACCGGCAAGGTCGCGGCGCGGGGCGTGCTTTTTCTGCGTGATAAGAAAATTGGCTATATCCTGATGCGGGGCAAGGTTAATACAAATATCTGCCCCGCTTTGCCAGTAAGAGGAAATCTGCAAGATAGATGGCCCACTCAGTCCGCGATGGGTAAATAACAGCCCTTCGGCAAAGCAGCTTTTGCCAAAAAACACCTCTGCCTCTACGGACAGACCCGACAGGCCGGCACAAAAATCTTTCATCTGATCGGTAAAGGTGAGTGGCACAAGACCGGCACGCGGGGGAATAACAGCCAGATTAAACTGTTCGGCCAATTGATAGCCAAAGCCGGTTGCCCCTATTTTGGGAATAGACAGACCGCCTGTTGCCACCACCAGTTTATCAGCGCGGATGCCCCCTTCTTCTGATGTGATTTCAAAACCGGAAAGGCCGCGCCCAACCCCTGTAACTCCCAGCCCAAAGGCGGTATCCACCTGATAGGTGCGGCATTCTGCCAGCAACATATCAATAATATCCCGGGCGCTATTATCACAAAAAAGCTGGCCAAGTTTTTTTTCGTGATAGGGAATATGATAGCGCTCGACCAGCGCGATAAAATCCTGCGGGGTAAAGCTGGCCAGCGCAGATTTCACAAAATGCGGATTGCTGGACAGAAAATTTTCCGGTCGGCTGTGGATATTGGTGAAATTACACCGCCCGCCACCCGAGATACGTATTTTCTCTGCCACTTTGCGGCTATGATCTATCAGCACCACTTTTTTCCCGCGTGACGCGGCAAGCCCTGCACAAAACAGCCCGGCCGCCCCGGCGCCGATTATCGCAACATCATAAACAGATTTAAACAGGCTGGCAGGGCGCATCATCAAACAAACTTTATCTTATAACAGGTAAAGGCAAGATTATTGCCTGTTGCCAGTGATACGCGATCCCCTTTGTAATAGCCATATCCAATATTGACCGCAGCGAAAAATCGCGTGCCAAAGAGAAAGGTCACAAGCTGGGTAGAATTAAAGGTGATTTTCCTCCGCGATATTGGTAATGCCGCTCCCTCTGGCTATGCACTCTCTGGCATGATTCCTGTGATTTATCTGTTCCCCTACTTAAAAAAGAGAAGATAAATGAAATTCACCAGACGTGATGTGACAAGACTGTTAGCCCTGCCAGTGATATTCCATGCAACCAAAACAGCTATCGCCCCGGCACGTGCCAGCCTGAACAAAGACCCGGCCTTTCGCGAGGCGGTACAGGCAGCGATGCTGGAATATATTGATGCGGCAAAGATAAAGGGTCATTCGCTGATTTTTGATCCCGTCAAAGGGGATTTTGCCAGTGATGGCTATGAGATCACGTATCTGTTTGAGGGAAAAACAATGTATGCCGCCACCTTTGTAAAACGG
>CBFIAD010000130.1:0-2249 GCA_965660495.1 Puniceispirillaceae bacterium (SeqCode) | reverse complement strand
TTCACATTGGGCGAGGGCAAAATCCAGATTGATACAGCTTTTCAGGATAATTTCACCCTTGCCGAACTTGGCCTGGAAATCATTGAAAGCAATGACGGGATGCACGCCCATATCGTTAATGTAAATGATAATAGCCACATCTATATGACCATCGAAAATATCGATCATGAAGCTTTGGGCGTCACAGATTTTGAAATTATCTAGATTATTCCGAGAGGTTTTCTGCAGCCAGCAGGGCGGCAATATCGCCATAGCGGCGGCGCAATTTTTCATTGCGTGGCTGCATTTCAGACATCAGCCCGTTTTTCACCCGCCCCTGTAAGACCATTAATTGTGTGGATATCAGATTAAGGCAGATTTTTTGCGCTGTACCGGCTTTCAGCCTGGTGGAACCGGCCAGCGCTTCTGCCCCTGTTGCCAGCAAAACAGGATAATCTGCCACCACCAGCAGAGCGGTATCGGGGTTATTGGCAATACCGATGGTCAGTGCGCCTGCCGCCTTGCCCGCTTCCAGCGCAGCGATGCTATAGGGGGTTGTCCCGCTGGCAGCCAACCCGATAAGGATATCGCCTTTTGTAATATTCAGCGCGGTGACGGCCTCTTTGGCAGCATCGGGGCTGTCTTCTGCCCCTTCAATGGGGCGCAGCAATGCCTCTGGCCCGCCCGCGATCAGATAATCCACCCGTGTCGCCGGCCAGTTAAAGGTCGGCAATAATTCTGAGCCATCCTGAACCGCAATACGTGCAGATGTCCCTGCCCCGGCATAAATCAGCCGGCCTGTATCACTGGCAGACAGGCAGTGATGACCCGCCTCTACCGCCTTTTCTATCTGCGGCAGGGCAGCTTTTAATGCAGCAACGGCTTCTGCCTGATTATCCAGCATCACCGCCAGCGCGTCTGTTATACTCAGCCTGTCCAGCCATTTTTTAGCATCCAGCCGGGCTTCGGTACTCTGTTTGGGACGGTTAGGCATATTGCCTCTCTTTAGTTTTGCTGCCATGCAATGACGGCTGATTTTTTGATTGCAGATAGACATATCACTGTCTTTTTGCTGTAGTTTTAAGCCTATCATAAATCGAGAGAGGGAAAACAGATTTATGCCAGGAATTATCGGCCTGATGTCTGGTACTAGCGCAGACGGGATTGATGCCAGCTTTATTCGATCAGATGGAAAGCAGATTAAGGCAACCGGCCAGCAATTAAGCTATGATTATCCTGTCCGGCTGCGCGAGGCGATCTATGCTGCCCGCGAAAATGCCGCAGATTATCTGGCCGACCCCAATCGGCGCGAAGCCCTTATTCGCGGCATTACAGATGCCCATATCAATGCGGTGGCCGCCTTACGCCAAAAGGCCGGCAATCCAAAAATAGATTTCATCGGCTTTCATGGACAAACTGTCTATCATAATCCGGCGGCGGGTCGGACTATCCAGTTAGGCGACGGGCAATATCTGGCCAGCCAGACAAAGACCCCTGTTATCTATGATTTCCGGGCGGCCGATATGGCCGCAGGCGGGCAAGGGGCACCGCTTGCCCCGATTTACCACCAGATTATGCTGCTGCAATCAGGCATCGATTTGCCCGCGCTCTTTATCAATATAGGCGGGGTGGCCAATGCCAGCTTTATTGATGACAGCTATCTGGAAGGATATGATATTGGCCCTGGCAATGGGCTGATAGATGATCTCTGCCAGATTTTTTATCAAAAACCCTTTGATGAAAACGGGAAAATCGCTGGCTCTGGCCAGATTTACCAGCCCTTTATTGACAGGGTGTTAGCTGATCCGTTTTTCCAGCTTGTTGGCCCACGCTCGCTCGACAGGGCGGCTTTTCATCCCTATCTGAAACTGCCTGATTTTGCCAGCTTGCCAGCAGCCGATCAAATCGCCACCTCTACCGCCTTGACCGCGCAAGCGATTTGCCGCAGCTTCGCCCATCTGCCCCGCCAACCCAAAAATGTGATTATAGCCGGCGGGGGGGTGCATAATCATACGCTGATGAAACAGATTGAAAATGGCTTGCCAGAGGGGTCTGACCTGATAGAGGCCAGTGCCATAGGCTGTGATGCTGATTTTGCCGAAGCCGAACTTATTGCCTTGCTGGCCGCCAGATGGCACGCCAAATTACCCTCCAGCTTTCCTGCCACTACAGGCGTTTCTGCGCCCCAGATTTGCGGGGTATGCGCCCTGCCAGCGATATCCTGAAGCACTCTCATTTTAACGCTAGCCCCGACATAGCTGAGGGTTTTA
>CBFIAD010000129.1:0-2262 GCA_965660495.1 Puniceispirillaceae bacterium (SeqCode) | reverse complement strand
CCTGTTATGTATGCTTGAGCCAAAGCCATTGAAAGACTGCCTGATTTTTTGGTATCATGCAGGTAAAAGCCATAAGGAAAATGCCATGCTTGAACAGCTCAGAGCAGATCTGGAAGCCATTATTGAACGCGATCCGGCCGCCGGTCACAAGCTGGCTGCGGTATTTTTATATCCAAGTTTCCATGTCATGGTTGCCCATCGCCTTGCCCATCCTTTATGGCGTATGGGTCTGCGGTTTATCCCGCGCTTTATTATGCAGGTGGCCAGATGGTTTACCGGCATTGAAATACACCCGGCTGCCCGAATTGGAGCGGGCTTTTTTGCTGATCACGGGATGGGGGTTGTCATTGGCGAAACCGCCGTTTTGGGCAAGAATGTTACCCTCTATCATGATGTTACACTTGGCGGGGTGATGCCAGCGGTGGATTCGCACGCCCAGAAAACTGTCAAGCGTCACCCCACCATCGAGGATGATGTCATCATTGGCGCCGGGGCGCAGATATTAGGCCCTGTCACAGTGGGAAAATGTGCGCGTATTGGTGGCAATTCAGTGGTAACCAGAGATGTACCGCAAGGTCAGACAGTCGTCGGTATTCCAGCTAAAACCATCAAGCAAAATAGCCGGGATGCCCAGTTCGAAGCCTATGGCGTGAATAATCTGCCAGCAGAAGATGCACAAAGCCGCACCGTGGCTGCCCTGTTTGCCGAGCTGGAAACCTTGCGGTTACGGCTAAATGCGCTTTCCAGTGGCGAGGCGCAGGTAAAAGCCTCTGCCCCTGCCAGCGAGGAGCTGGCAAAAAAAGGCAAGCAGGATACCGCCGCTAAATAGCTGTTATCGATCGAGCGATGAGAGAGAAGATAAGCGGTATGATGCCTGTCTATCTGGATTATAATGCTACCGCCCCCTTGTTGCCGCAAGCAGCAGAGGCAATGGCGGCTCTGGCCAATATCCCGGCCAATCCTTCTTCTATTCATCATTTTGGCCGGATGGCTCGTGCCAGGCTGGATACAGCCAGAGGCCAGCTGGCAGCCGCGCTGAATATATCGGTACATGATATTATTTTTACCAGTGGCGGAACAGAGGCCAATAATCTGGTTCTGGGCAATTTTCGCCATATCATTACCAGTGCGATAGAGCATGATGCGATATTGGCAGCCTGTCCAGATGCCCAAATCGTTCCGGTAGATGAACAGGGCCGTTTGTGCATGGACAGGCTGGAAGAGATACTCGCTACACTGGAAGATGCCGATAAGCCAGATATACTGGTTTCCATCATGGCGGCCAATAACGAGACAGGCACGCTTCAGCCGATAGCAGAAATTGCTGCCCTTTGCCGCGAATATCAGGTGGCGTGCCATTCGGATATGATACAATATCTGGGAAAGCAGGCAATTGATCTGGCTGCAGTTGACCTGGATTTTGCCAGTTTTTCGGCTCATAAAATTGGCGGGCCATCAGGAGTGGGCGCGCTATATTGCCGGGCAGGCAGGCAGTTGCAAAGCTTGCTGCGTGGTGGTGGCCAGGAACAGAACAGACGGGCAGGCACAGAAAATTTGCCTGGCATTGCGGGTTTTGGGGCGGCACTGGCTGCCTATGATAATGCGGCTACGCGCTCGCAAACAATCTGGCGCGATAAGGCGGAAAAAGATATCATTACCGCTTGTCCGGAAATTGAAGTGATGGGCGGTAACGCACCGCGCCTTGCCAATACATCTGCTTTATATTTGCCAGATCTGCCGGCTCAAAAGGCGGTGATGATGCTGGATCTGGCAGGATTTTGTGTGAGTGCCGGCGCTGCCTGTTCTTCTGGCAAGGTCAGGGATAGCCATGTAATAGCGGCAATGGGGCGCAACGAGGCCGCCAGCCAGGTGATCAGAATATCGGGGGGCTGGCAAAGCAGCGAAGCCGACTGGACAGGGGTTGCGAAGGCGGTCATTGAGATATATAAGCGCAACACATAAAAACCCTTAAATCGCCTCAAAAAAATAATTAAAATTCGATTAAACGTAAGAAGAGAAGCCAATGCCAACAGTCAATTTCATAAAGCCGGATGGTTCTGCGCATACAATCAGCATTGATGAGGGGACAACCCTGATGGAAGCCGGGCGCGATAATAATATGGGCATAGAAGGCACCTGCGGGGGCAGCCTGTCCTGTGCGACCTGTCATGTCATTTTCAGTGATGAAGATTATGCAAAGGTTGGTGCGCCATCTGATGACGAAATGGATATGCTAGAACTGGCTTTTGGGGTGACACCAAC
>CBFIAD010000128.1:0-2435 GCA_965660495.1 Puniceispirillaceae bacterium (SeqCode) | reverse complement strand
TAGAATTGAACCTGTGTTCTATCTGGGTAATGGAGGCATTAGGCTCATTTTTACCCCGTTGCCGGGCAGCCAAGCCGGATTAATTAAATCGGGCGCTGTTTCCGCTTCTGGTTTGCGGGCGGATCATAATATTGGTTTTGCGGATATCTATGCGTCCGGCAGAAACGGTTAAATCGACATCTTCTGCCGGATCCAGGCCAATCTGTTTTAAACTGACCACCATCCATTTATGTAAATCCAGCATATTCGCAGATGAATGATAGGTAAGAGTATGGCGTGGCCCGTAAATACGCGTTTTGGAAACACGGTAAAAATCAGGAAATTCATGGGTCATCAAATCGATGAGCTGCAGCTTTTCTTCATCAGTAAAGTCAATCAGCTCAACCTCTATCGCGGCAATGGTTTGCCCTTTGTTATCAGTGATACCTGTTTCGCGGGTAAGAAGCCGGCCAATCACATCGCCCATCTCTTCTGCCATTCTGCTGATAAGCCTGTCATTATTTACCCGTAAACAGACCGCATCACAGCCAGGCGGGCTATACAGGCTTTCCGAAGGCAGAGACCAGGAATGGATAAAGGCCTGGGCAGCGGTGGAATAGGCTTCTGCGCTCACCCGCATTTTTTTATTTGAAATGATAGTGTCCAGAAAAATAATAATCAGTTCGTCAGAGGCAAGACGAATGCTCTCGCGCTGTAAAAGCCTGTCACGGGAAAATCTGTCTTCGGTCAGTCCCAGCTCGGCCAATTTCTGGCTATTATTCAAAATGGTATAGCCCATTCGGCTGAGACGGGCTTTTGCGCCATTTGTTAAATCTGTGCCAATCCCCTCATAATTTTGTGTCTCGTCTATAATGACCAGATTGACATTGGCCTGTGCGGGCAAAGAGCCAAAAAGGTAAAAAATTATCGCAAAGAACAGGCCAGAAAATGTTTTTTTAGGGTTTAATAATTTCATGGATATTTTCCTCCTGCCAGCCTCTAGCAGAATGATCCCTTTGGAATGACGTTGGGAAAGAGTTTCAGGGTGATGAATTTATCTCTGCCGGAAAGCTCGAAATCTCTTTCTTCATACAGATATTGTTCGGCCAAAAGGGCGCGAATCCATTTTGATATAAACCGGGTTTTCGCTGCAGTGGTAAATTTATACTGGCTTGTGCCAACAGACACTTCCTTGATGACACTGATAGACACAGAGCCTGGAAATTCTGTTTCCAGCGTATCCAGAAAATAATTCTTAAAACAGCCTGAAAAGCCGCTAAGTTGAAGGCGAAGTGTTTTTTCCTCTGTCTGCCAGATGCTTTTCTCAAAACTTAATTCTGCCCAATTCATAGCAGAAAGACGGGCATAAAGCATCCGTGCCAGGCTGATTGCGGATGAATCCAGTTGCTGATTTATCTGATGGATATCTTCTTTTATGGAAAAAGAAGCGGTTTTTAGTGCTGCCAAAATAACCTGTGATTTAGCCTCGCGCAGGTCTGCAGAGGGAATAACCAGATCGGCATCCAGCTGAATAAGTCCTGCCTTAACGATAATATCCCTATCGCCAAAGCGGCTATCGGGTCGGTACATTTTTACCGTGAAGCCCATCCGGGTCAATTCATCTATCAGGGCACGGTGATAGCTGTCATGCACCTCATCCGAAGCGCTGATTTGTGTTAAATTATTGCGCGCGTCCGTTTGGAAAAATATGGTGAAATCTGCTGCCAGGGCAGTGCTGGCCATATTCAGGCAAAACAAAATGGCGCTTAAAGCTGCAAGAAAGGATAGCTGAATAATTTTTGCCGCACGCGCCATCTGTTTTATACCTGACTGAATTATTTATCCGGCGGGGAAGCCGCCCACACAGGTAATATAAACAATTGGTCGATTTTTGTCTGCACGCCTGTCAAACTATCTGCATTGAAAATTTGACTCGCAGCATTTGTCACATTTTTGCGTAGAAAAGTCAGCGCTCAAATTATATTGCTCGCACCAGCTGACCGCGACCTGTTTTGTTTGCTCAAACTGTGACATTGCGTGTTCCAGCTTGATAAATTTCGATGTAGAGCGCAATATTTTTGGCTGATCCGGGCAAATGCCGGAAGTAGGCTCTGCCTGTTCGATCACCGGATTAGATGGCGCTGTTGTGATGGTCTGAACGCTTGAAGAAGATTCATGGGTAACAATGGTTGGTGTCTTGGCACAGGCTGCCAGGAATAAAAGCGAGACGATGAGACCGCATTTTACCGCCCCTGATTTTGGCAGACTAATTTTTTTCAATGCTCTTGCCATCATAAAATACCTCCATCCATAACAGCTTTTTCCCGTTTGGACTGATATTTCGGGTTAAAAAATCAGCGGGGAAAATTTTATTCATTTTTTCTACTTTAGTATGATCTAATCGGTTTACTTATAAGTATAAAAATGTGTATTTGAGAAGCAAGAAATGGCCGTTA
>CBFIAD010000127.1:0-2516 GCA_965660495.1 Puniceispirillaceae bacterium (SeqCode) | reverse complement strand
AGATTTTCTTTACAGAATATCGACCATCTGTTCCAAACCATAAATTTCCTCGCCATAAATTTCCTCGCCATAGAGGGGCGTTTCTACAGGCATTCTCGGTGCATTACGGGTTGTAGTGGTAACTTCTTTTACTGAGTCAGTTATATCTGAAATAGCAGATTTTCCTGCCCCTCCGAAAGCAAGATAGAGATATGCTGCAAGATATAATTTGGGGCAAGACAAAGTTCGACTTGTCTGTGCTGAGATCATATCGCATCTACCCACCTTCAAAAAAGATGTGTGCCAGAATGTCCTTACCAACCAAGTGAGCGATTTTGGCCAAGTGAGCGATTTTGGCCAAGTGAGCGATTTTGGCATTTTCTCAACTACTCTTTTTAGGAAAATAACATAATTAATTAACTTCTTTAAATTTTATTTAAAATCAATTAAAAAGGGAAACGATATTCCTACCCCTTCCCTCTGGATGGCAGATGCTGTTATTTTGCTATTCGCCTGATTTCAGCGCAGCCTGTGCAGCGGCAAGGCGGGCGATAGGTACGCGGAAAGGCGAGCAGGATACATAATCCAGCCCAACGCTTTCGCAGAAATGGATAGATTTTGGATCGCCACCATGTTCCCCGCAAATACCCAGCTTTATATCGCTTCGGGTCTGGCGGCCGCGATCCACGCCCATTTTTACCAGCTGGCCAACCCCTTCGACATCAATCGAAACAAAGGGGTCGGTATGGTAAATGCCCTGCTCTTCATAGGCGTGCATGAAATTGGCCGCATCATCGCGGCTGATGCCAAGGGCGGTTTGGGTTAAATCATTTGTCCCAAAAGAGAAAAACTCGGCTGTATGTGCCAGCTGATCGGCACAAAGCGCGGCACGTGGCAGCTCTACCATAGTGCCGACCAGATATTCTATCTTCTGACCGCTTTCTGCAAATACTTCTGCGGCCACATTATCGATAATCTGGCGGCAAATCTCGATTTCCTTTGCTGTACCGGCAAGCGGTACCATAATTTCCGGAATAGGGGCAGGCCCAGAGGCAGCGACCTCTACCGCCGCTTCGAAAATGGCGCGGGCTTGCATGGCACAAATCTCGGGATAGGTGATGGCCAGACGGCATCCGCGATGCCCCAGCATCGGATTGGATTCCTTCAGGCGCAATGCTCGTTGGCGGGCCAGCTCAACCGACACGCCCGTTGCTTTGGCTACTTCGGCCAATTCTTCATCACTATGGGGCAAAAATTCATGTAAAGGCGGGTCAAGCAAGCGTATAGTCACCGGCAAGCCGGCCATAATGGTGAAAAGCTCGGCAAAATCCTGTTTTTGCATCGGCAGCAAAACATCCAGCGCTTCTTTCCGGCCGCTTTCCTCTACTGCCATAATCATCTGGCGCATGGGCACAATCCGGTCTTCATCAAAGAACATATGCTCGGTACGGCACAGGCCGATCCCTTCAGCGCCAAATTCCCTTGCGGTGCGGGCATCTGTCGGGGTTTCGGCATTGGTGCGTACCCGCATCCGGCGCAAGCTGTCTGCCCAGCCCATAACAGTTTCAAAACTGCCGGAAAGCTGAGGCTGAATTTTAGCGATTTCCCCTTCATAGATTTCCCCGACACTGCCATCAATGGTGATCATATCGCCATCTTTAAGCTGGGTGTTGCCAATATGGACAATGCCGGAGGCCATATCGATACGCACATCGCCTGCTCCGGAAACACACGCCCGGCCCATGCCGCGTGCGACCACGGCTGCATGGCTGGTCATCCCGCCTCTTGCGGTCAAAATACCGGCTGCAGCGTGCATACCATGAATATCTTCCGGGCTGGTTTCCACACGCACCAATATCACCTGCTCACCGCTGGCAGCGCGTGCCTCTGCCTGATCCGCGCTAAGGGCAATTCGCCCGGATGCCGCCCCGGGTGAGGCTGGCAGGCCGCGTGCCAGACAAACCCGCTCTGCTTTCGGGTCTAATGTCGGGTGCAAAAGCTGGTCCAGCGAGGCAGGGTCGATTCTGGCAATGGCCTGTTCGCGCGTAATCAGCTGTTCTGCTGCCATATCCACCGCAATTTTTAATGCCGCTTCTGCGGTGCGTTTACCATTACGGGTTTGCAGCATATATAATTTATGCTTTTCAACAGTGAACTCTAAATCCTGCATATCGCCATAATGTTTTTCAAGGCGGGTACGCACTTCGTCCAGCTGGGCAAATACTTCCGGCATGTCCTCTTCCAGCGATTTACCCTCTACCCCGCCATCTATCCGTGCTTTGGTGGTAAGCGGCAAAGGGGTGCGAATACCGGCCACAACATCTTCGCCCTGAGCATTGACCAGAAATTCGCCATAAAACAGATTTTCCCCTGTGGAAGGGTTACGGGTAAAGGCCACGCCTGTGGCACAATCATTGCCCATATTGCCAAAGACCATTGCCTGAATATTTACCGCTGTTCCCCAGGCGGCCGGAATATCGTTCAGCTTGCGATAGGTAATCGCCCGGTTATTCATCCAGCTGGCAAATACCGCCCCG
>CBFIAD010000126.1:0-2642 GCA_965660495.1 Puniceispirillaceae bacterium (SeqCode) | reverse complement strand
CCGCTATCTGGATGATGCGCTCTGGCAGGCAGAAGTGAATGAAGCCTTACGGATTGCCTTGCTAAACCTTGATTCGGTCTCTGCCCCGGCAGGCGAGATGGAAATTGTGCTGGGCGCGGGCTGGCCGGGGGTGATGCTGCATGAGGCTGTCGGACATGGTCTGGAAGGGGATTTTAACCGAAAAGGAACATCTGTTTTTTCTGGCCGCATTGGCGAGCAGGTCGCCGCCAAAGGGGTAACTGTTGTAGATGATGGCACAATGACAGACAGGCGCGGTTCAATCACCATTGATGATGAAGGCACATCTTCTGCCCGTAATGTCCTGATAGAGGATGGCATCTTGAAAGGCTATATGCAGGACAGGCAGAATGCCCGCCTGATGGGGGTAGCGGCCACAGGCAATGGCCGGCGCGAATCCTATGCCCATTTGCCCATGCCGCGGATGACCAATACCTTTATGGAAAATGGCGCGTATGACCCGCAAGAGATTGTCTCTTCCATGAAAAAAGGCCTCTATGCGGTGAATTTTGGCGGTGGTCAGGTCGACATCACCTCCGGGAAATTCGTGTTTTCTGCCTCGGAAGCCTATCTGGTGGAAAATGGCAAGATTGGCGCTCCTGTCAAAGGGGCTACCCTTATTGGCAGCGGGCCTGATGCGATGTCAAAAATCACCATGATCGGCAATGATATGGCATTGGACAGGGGCGTTGGAACCTGCGGCAAGGCAGGCCAGTCAGTCCCTGTGGGGGTCGGTCAGCCTACCTTGAAAATGGGCGGTATCACCGTTGGCGGTACAGAAGCTGCCTAAATTATCCGGCCAGCTATTTATCAGGGCTTTGCAGGCGTGATGCGGCGGATTTTTATCTGCCAGACAATGACCAGTAAAACGCAGCTTATCGCGCAACCAAACCCGAAAGAGAGCTGGCCTGTTCCCGCCTGATAAAGCGGGCCTGCAATGGTCAGGCCAATCACTTGCCCCATCGAGCCAAAGCCCTGTACCAGCCCCAATGCCCCGCCCATCTGATCGGCGCGCGCCACATGAGACGAAGCAGCTGACAAGGTAGGGTTTGTCAGGGCAAATCCGATACATACCAGGCTGGTAGATAATATCACGGCAACAAATATCATCGCGCTAGTGCCTGATTCGCCTGCGATAAAGGCGCTGAAAAATTGTCCAAAGGCCAGCACCGCTACCCCGGTTACCACAATCGGCATTTCGCCAAATCTGCGGGTCAGCCGTCCAATAAGACCGCCTTGCACCAGAATGATACAGACCCCGATATAGGTAAAAAGCCAGCCTGTCTGGCGGGGGCCAAAATCCAGCACATCACGCACCAATAGCACATAGGATGCCTCTACCTGTGCAAAGGCCAGATTCAGGCAGAAAAAAGCCAGCGCAAACAGCCCGATAGGGCTGGAGAGCATCGCTCGCAACGCGGCCGGAAAATTTTGTCTATCGCTGCTTTTAGATGGGGCAGAGCTGCGTAATTTCAGCCGTAGGGTCAGGCAAACCGCGATAAAAGAAAATAAAGCAGCTATTAAAAACGGTGTTTGATGGACAGGCCCTGAGCCTATCCCGCCCAGCAAGCCGCCCAGAGCAGGACCCAGCACAAAACCGGAACCAATTGCCGCCCCTAAAAATCCCATAATACGCGCGCGTTCCTCCGGCCTGGAATTATCGGCAATAATCGCCTGTATCACCCCGATATTTCCAGCCGATAGCCCGGCAATAATCCGTGCAGCAAACATGGAAATAATATCATTGCTTAACGAAAACCATAGATGGGCAGCCGTGCCAATCATAAGAGAGACAAGCAAAACAGGTTGCCGGCCAACCCTGTCTGACAGACGTCCCAATATCGGATTGGCGATAAACATAGCCAGCGCAAAGCTGGCCAAAAGTGCGCTCATCACTGTTTCCGAATAACCAAGATGTTCAATCACCGTAAAGGGCAGAACAGGGATAAGCGCGCCTATCCCCACAAAATTGACAAAGGTGATTAAAAGCAGTGCAAACATGATTTCTGGCCTGTTTTTTCAGGATTCAGCTATGGAACAGCCTGTAATGTATAAAGCCGGATGTTCGTACCCTGGCCTAGTAATGATATTCCTTGAAAACATGGCTGATATCCTGCCCCCATTCGGCATGATATTTTTCCAGCATGATATCTGCGTGGGTTTTGCCAGAAGCAACAATTTCCTGCAAGGGGGCTAAAAATTTGGCTTCATCCTGGCCTTTATCATCCAGCATGGCACGGCTTTTCAAACCTGCCTCGGCAATTTTCAGCGTCTCGCTGGCCAGCTCATGCACCGACCAGCCGGCCATTTCGGCTTGCAGACCATCTTTTGCAACAGCCATACGTGCTGTCTCTACATCACTGGCGGTAAAATCCCTGACCAGCTTTTCTGCTGCATCCAGTGCTGCATCATCATATAACAGCCCGACCCAGAGCGCAGGCAGCGCACAAATATTGCCCCAGCTGCCGCCATCTGCCCCGCGCATTTCCAGATACCCCTTCAGACGGACTTCCGGAAAAGCGGTGGTCATGTGATCTTCAAAATCTTCCATAGTTGGATATTGCCCTTCAAAGCCGGGCAGTTTTCCAGCCATAAAGTCATGAAAGGACAGGCCGGAAACATCG
>CBFIAD010000125.1:0-2801 GCA_965660495.1 Puniceispirillaceae bacterium (SeqCode) | reverse complement strand
TTACCCCAGGGGGTAACAGGGTGACGACCACCAGATGTCCGGCCTTCACCACCACCATGCGGGTGATCAACCGGGTTCATCACGACGCCGCGAACATGAGGACGCTTGCCAAGCCAGCGATTGCGACCAGCCTTGCCAATTTTGATATTTTGCTGGTCAGGATTGGATACTGCCCCGATAGAGGCCATACATTCTGACCGTACCAGGCGCACTTCACCAGAAGCCAGACGCAAGATAGCATGGCCACGATCCCGGCCAACCAGCTGAACATATGTACCAGCAGAACGCGCAAGTTGCCCGCCCTTACCAGGCTTTAGCTCGACATTATGAATAAGCGTACCGACAGGGATATTTGCCATTGGCAATGCGTTGCCTGGCTTGATATCTGCCTTTGGCCCTGCTTCTACCTTATCGCCTACTGCCAGACGCTGCGGCGCAAGGATATAGGACTGCTCACCATCTTCATAAGTGATAAGCGCAATAAAGGCGGTGCGGTTAGGATCATATTCAATACGCTCAACCGTTGCAGTGATATCCTGCTTGGTACGCTTGAAATCGACCATGCGATATTTGCGCTTG
Source organism: Puniceispirillaceae bacterium (SeqCode) (assembly GCA_965660495.1). Lineage (GTDB taxonomy): Bacteria > Pseudomonadota > Alphaproteobacteria > Puniceispirillales > Puniceispirillaceae > JADHLI01. Next base: position 2,222 of record CBFIAD010000125.1, on the reverse strand, counting down.
TGCCCGCCGCCACGCTGCCATGCGGTCACATGACCAGAATTATTGCGGCCGCCTGTTTTTGACAAGCCTTCGGTCAGCTTTTTAACCGGCTTGCCCTTATACAGGTCAGACTTATCAACAAGGATAAGATTGCGCTGGCTAGGGGTTGTTGGATTAAAACTCTTTAACGCCATCGCTCTTACGCTCCCATCATATCAATAACCTGACCTTCGGCCAGTGTTACGATTGCTTTTTTGGTGTCAGTACGGCGACCTTTACGACCCCGGAACATCTTTGTCTTACCCTTCAGAATAGAGGTGTTAACAGCCATCACCTTTACATTGAACAGCATTTCAACTGCTGCCTTAATCTCAGGCTTGGTTGCTGTCATCGCCACGACAAAGGATACCTGGCCATGTTCATTGCCCATGGTTGCCTTTTCAGTGATAAGCGGGCGTACAATTGTTTCATACGCCTGTATCTGGCTGATTGTTGTTTCTACGCGCTTGCGGGGGCGGATACTCATTTCAGGCGCTCCTCAAGGTAATTTGCTGCATCACGTGAAAGCACCAGAACATCGCGGCGCACCATATCATAAACATTTGCACCCTGCTGTGGCAGCACATCCACCAGCGGGATATTTGCAGCGGCACGTGAAAAACCGGTATCTACTGTCTCGCCTGTCAGAACCAGCGCATTTGTCGCGCCCAGCTTGGCTAGTTTGGCGCGTAAATCAGCTGTCTTGCCATCTGACTTGGCATCATCCAGAATGATCAACTGGCCGGCGGCCATTTTGGCAGACAGAACAGAGCGCATACCCAGCTTGCGTACCTTCTTTGGCAGGGAATGACCATGGTCACGAACAACCGGCCCATGCACGACGCCGCCGCCACGGAATTGCGAAACAGAACCATTACCGGCACGTGCGCGTCCTGTACCCTTTTGACGGAACATTTTTGCCCCTGTCTTGGATACATCACTGCGTTCTTTTACCTGATGGGTACCGGCGCGGCGCTTGGCCAGCTGCCATTTAACCACACGGGCAACAATATCAGCACGTGGCTCAATCGCAAAAATACTATCGGAGAGTTCAATGTTCCCTTTTTTGCGATTATCGATTGTTTTAACTTCAACCTTCATCAGACGCATCCTTCTTTTCAACATCTGCATTTTCAGCAGCTGGTGCCTGTTCAGCTGTTTCTTCTGCGGCTGCCTCTACTGCAGGGGCTGCTTCTTCTACAGCCTGTTCAGCTGGTACATCCGTTGCTGCAACATCGCCAACCAGACCTGCTGGAAACGGGGCTTCATCAGGCAGTGCCTTTTTCAGGGCATCTGACAGCAAAACCCAGCCATTTTTTGACCCTGGAATAGCACCATGAACCAAAATCAGATTATCTTCTGTATCCACAGATACGACTTTCAGATTTTGTGTTGTCACACGGGTTGCCCCCATGTGACCAGCCATTTTCTTGCCCTTGAACACCTTGCCCGGATCCTGGCACTGACCAGTAGAACCATGGGCACGATGCGAGATAGACACACCGTGCGAGGCACGAAGACCGCCAAAATTATGCCGCTTCATCGCACCGGCAAAACCCTTACCTTGCGAAATCCCGACGGCATCTACCATCTGGCCGGCAACATAGTGATTTGCGCCCAAAGTAGCGCCCACTTCCAGAACTGCATCATCGCTGACGCGGAACTCTGCAAGCTTGCGCTTTGGCAAAACAGATGCTTTGGCAAAATGACCACGCATGGCTTTGGAAACATTCTTCACCTTGGCCTGACCTGCGCCCAGCTGCAGCGCGACATACCCGTCCCGCTCTGCTGTTTTTGTGGCAACAACCTGTACATCTTCCAACTGCAGAACAGTTACCGGAAGATGTTCGCCGGCGTCATTAAAAACCCGGGTCATTCCAACTTTTCTGGCAATTACACCGCTACGCATAATGCACTTCCTTTTAACTAACAGCCAAATGGCCTACAATTTAATTTCAACATCCACACCGGCAGCAAGATCCAGCTTCATCAGCGCATCTACGGTCTGTGGTGTTGGATCAATAATGTCCAAAAGACGCTTATGGGTGCGCATTTCAAACTGTTCCCGGCTCTTTTTATCCACGTGCGGGCCGCGCAGTACCGTAAAGCGACGCATATTGGTCGGCAGAGGGATAGGGCCACGGACATTCGCGCCTGTACGTTTCGCTGTATTAACGATCTCGTTTGTGGACTGATCCAAAATA
>CBFIAD010000124.1:0-2902 GCA_965660495.1 Puniceispirillaceae bacterium (SeqCode) | reverse complement strand
CGCCAGCAGAATATGCTCGCGGGTCTGGGGCATCGGACCATCGGCTGCAGAGACAACCAAAATCGCGCCATCCATCTGCGCCGCACCTGTGATCATATTCTTCACATAGTCAGCATGACCCGGGCAATCCACATGCGCATAGTGGCGGCTGGCAGTTTCATATTCCACATGAGCGGTCGAAATCGTAATACCGCGCGCACGCTCCTCTGGTGCCTTGTCAATCTGATCATAGGCCTGAAACTCTGCACCGCCTGCCTCTGCCATAACCTTCGTAATCGCAGCGGTCAGCGTCGTCTTGCCATGGTCAACATGGCCAATCGTGCCGATATTTACATGCGGCTTCGAACGATCAAACTTCTCTTTAGACATCTTGTCTCTCCTGCTTACTCAAAAAGTGTAAATTCTAGTTTATGCCATCTTCGCGCGAACTTCATCAGCAACTGCCTGTGGCACTTGCTCATAATGATCGAACTGCATGGAATATTGTGCACGACCCTGGCTCATTGAACGCAATGTATTGATATAGCCGAACATATTAGCCAGAGGCACCATTGCATCAATCGCACGGGCATTGCCGCGCTGATCCATACCGCCAACCTGACCCCGACGTGAGTTCAAATCGCCAATGATATCGCCCACATATTCTTCAGGGGTCAGAACCTCGACCTTCATCACCGGCTCTAGCAAACGCGCTGCTGCCTGGCTCATCGCTTCACGGAATGCTGCACGGGCAGCAATCTCAAAGGCCAGAACTGATGAGTCAACATCATGGCTTGCCCCGTCTATTAGCTCGGCCTGGAAGTCGATAACCGGGAAGCCGGCAATCACGCCTGTATCTTTTGCCTGCATTAGGCCTTTTTCAACGCCTGGAATAAATTCGCGTGGCACAGAACCCCCAACGATAGAGCTGGTAAACTCGTACCCGCCTTCAGCCAGAGGGCCAAACTTGATCTTCACCCGGGCAAACTGGCCGGAACCACCAGACTGCTTTTTATGGGTATAATCAATTTCAACTTCCTTGGTGATGGTTTCGCGGTAAGCCACTTGCGGGGCACCGATATTTGCTTCCACCTTGAACTCGCGCTTCAGACGATCTACCAGAATATCCAAATGCAATTCGCCCATACCGCGCATAATCGTCTGGCCGGATTCGATATCGGATGACACGCGGAATGACGGGTCTTCTGCCGCCAGCCTTTGCAGGCCGATGCTCATCTTTTCCTGGTCATTCTTTGATTTTGGCTCAATCGCGATCTCGATAACCGGATCAGGGAAGGTCATGGTTTCCATCACCACCTGATTGACAGGGTCGCATAATGTATCGCCTGTGGTTGTGCCTTTCATACCGGCCAGCGCCACGATATCACCTGCGTGCGCCTCATCAATCTCTTCACGATTGTTTGAATGCATCATCATCATACGGCCAACACGCTCGCGCTCGCCCTTGGTAGAATTCATCAGGCTATCGCCCTTTGAAAGCTTGCCAGAATAGATACGAACGAAGGTCAATGAGCCAACAGACGGGTCATTCATAATCTTGAACGCCAGGCCGGTAAATGGCTGGGCATCATCTGCCTTACGCTCAATATTACGGGTTTCTGTCTCGTCACCTGGCTTAAAGCCCATATAGGCCGGCACATCCAATGGGCCAGGCAGGTAATCAATAACGGCGTTCAGCATTGGCTGTACGCCCTTATTCTTGAACGCTGAACCACACAAAACAGGCACAAATGACATATTCAATGTACCCATACGGATAAGACGCTGCAGAGTTTCCACATCCGGCTCCTCGCCTTCCAGAAACTTTTCCATTGCGTCATCATCTTGCTCAATCGCAATTTCGATCAGCTGGGCGCGCATTTCTTCAGCCTTGTCTTTTAATTCAGGGCGAATCTCGCGCAATTCCCAGCTCGCACCCAAATCTTCAGACTTCCATACCCATTCCTGCATAGTGACAAGATTAACCAGACCGGCAAATTCATTTTCTGCACCGATTGGCATATGAATGGGCAGAGGGATTGCCCCTGTACGGTCTTTAATCATCGCAACACAATTAAAGAAATCGGCGCCGATTTTATCCATCTTATTGACGAACACAACGCGCGGAACTTTGTAACGGTCTGCCTGACGCCATACAGTTTCTGTCTGTGGCTCAACACCGGCATTGGCATCCAGCACACATACCGCACCATCCAGAACAGCCAATGAACGCTCAACCTCAATGGTGAAATCCACGTGGCCAGGCGTATCAATGATATTAAAACGGAATTTAGCTTCCTCGGCATCGCTGCCATATTCGCCTGACGGGGTTTCGCCATCTTCGGTGCGGAACCAGAAACAGGTTGTTGCAGCCGAAGTAATAGTGATACCGCGCTCTTGCTCTTGTTCCATCCAGTCCATGGTGGCATTGCCATCATGCACTTCGCCGATCTTGTGTGAACGGCCGGTATAATACAGAACCCGCTCTGTAGTGGTTGTTTTGCCCGCATCGATATGGGCCATAATCCCAAAGTTACGATAGCGCTCTAGTGGATATTGACGTGCCATAATGACTTAACTCCGCGAAAAAGGACGGTAACTACCAACGATAATGAGCGAATGCACGGTTGGCCTCGGCCATCTTGTGCGTATCTTCGCGCTTTTTGACGGCATTGCCGCGATTATTTGCAGCATCAAGAAGCTCACCCGACAGACGGGCTGTCATGGTTGTCTCCCCGCGCTTGCGAGAGCTGTCGATGATCCAGCGAATAGCCAGCGCCTGGCCGCGATCGGTGCGCACTTCAACAGGAACCTGATACGTAGCCCCCCCAACACGACGAGAGCGCACCTCAAGATGAGGGCGCACATTATCCAGCGCATCATGGAAGATTTTGGTTGGCTCTACGCCCACTTTGGCTTCGAT
>CBFIAD010000123.1:0-2962 GCA_965660495.1 Puniceispirillaceae bacterium (SeqCode) | reverse complement strand
GTAATGCTTGCTTGGCAATTTCACGCGGAAAAATGGCTGTACGGTCTACCGTGCCCGAAGACATAATCTCATCCGCGATAACCTCATTCTGGCTATTGAGATAAATCACCATAAATTTTTCAATCTTTTCATGGCCAAGCCGTTTGACCATGAAATTCAGAACCGCCTCCCAATTGCTTAACACATCCTCGCGGGTTACCTGTTCCTGACCAAGCCGGTAGAATAGCGCCCGTATAAGGGCAAACATATCAGCTGTATTTCTGCCGATGCCGGGGATTTCCATCAATTCCTCGGCAGGGGTATGTAAAATATGATCCAGAGTTTCAAAGCGTCCATACAGGGATTTTACCAGCGGTTTTACATCCCCGCGCCGAAAGTTGAAATATAACAACATTTCCAGCAATTCCTGGCGCGAAAGGGATTCGCCGCCATTCTGGCGTAATTTTTCGCGCATCCTTATGCGGTGACCAGAGGTGAAGTCTGGCGTTTCTTTCGGGGGTTTTTCACCCATAATCATCGCTCCTGAAAAGGGCAGAGGCACATGGCTTATCCGCGCACAACAGCCTTTACCTCTGCCGGGTTAGAACAGCAGTATCGCAAAAGAAGTTTAATTTTCGGTAAACAGGCGCAAAAATTTAGGCAGATTTTTTACTTTAGGCCAATTTTTTAAAGGGCGGATGATGCAATTCCTGTTCAGACAGGGTAAATATCTCTGCCCCGTCTTCGGTGATGCCAATCGAGTGTTCAAACTGGGCGGAAAGGCTTTTATCCCTGGTCACCGCTGTCCAGCCATCATTCAGGATTTTTGTGGCATAATGGCCAGCATTGATCATTGGCTCGATGGTAAATATCATTCCCGGTTCCAGGCGCAGGCCGGTACCCGGCGTGCCATAATGCAATACGGTCGGGGCGGTGTGAAATACGCGCCCCAGCCCATGTCCGGTAAAGTCCCGTACCACGGAAAAGCGATTCTGTTCAGCATGGCTTTGAATAATATGGCCAATGTCGCCCAAGGTGGCGCCGGGCTTTGCCCCGTCAATCGCCTTCATCAGACATTCATAGGTGATTTGCGTTAAATTTTGTGCCTTTATCGATGGGCTGCCGACCCAGTACATACGCGATGTATCGCCATACCAGCCATCCAGAATAACCGTCACATCAATATTTAATATATCCCCGTCTTGCAGGCGTTTTGCCCCGGGTATGCCATGGCACACCACATGATTGAGGGAAATACAGGTAGATTTGGGAAAGCCTTTATAATTTAGCGGGGCAGGGATGGCGTTATGTTCCAAAATATAGTCATGGCAAAGCTGGTCAAGCTGTTCGGTTGTTGCCCCTTCTGTGACATACGGGGTAATCATATCCAGCACGCGCGCTGCCAGTGCGCCTGCTTTCCGCATTCCGTTAAAACCGTCTTCGCCATGAAGCATGACAGGTTCTTGTCGCATACCATCTCGCCTTTAAATGATTATTCCGTGATCCCTGCAGGGGGGTGTTCCCGTAAAGATGCCGGAATATATCTTAATTAAACTTTTTACACAGATTGAGTTTTTATATCAGCTTCGCTAATAAACACATTCGTGATACCGACCAATTATCCTTAAACGTCATATATTGATGCTGATATAGCAAATAGGAGCCTGTTTTTGCAAATGTCAAATCCTGAAGCTGCAATTTTGGTTATCGGGGATGAAATCCTCTCCGGCCGAACAAAAGATAAAAATATCGGCTGGCTGGCCGAAGAATTAACCGCGCTTGGCATCAGTTTAAAACAAGCCCGTATTATTGCCGATGACCGTCAAACTATCATTGATACTGTGCGCGAATTTTCAAAAAATTATGATTATGTTTTTACCTCGGGCGGTATCGGGCCTACCCATGATGACATCACGACAGAGGCGGTAGCGGCCGCCTTTGATGTGCCGGTCATTCGCCATGCAGAAGCGATGGCACGCCTGACACGCCATTATGAAGGGACAGATATCGAGTTTAATGCTGCCCGGCAAAAAATGGCCGATATTCCGCAAGGGGCAGAATTAATAGATAATCCGGTAAGTGCCGCCCCTGGCTATCGTATTGAAAATGTTCATGTAATGGCCGGTGTACCATCTATTTTACAAGCGATGTTCAATGGGATTGCGCCCGGCTTGCAAGGCGGGGTTCAGCCAACGCGCATCACCGTGCAATGTGCCATAGGCGAGGGGACAATTGCCACCATCATGGAAGCGGTTAGCGGCCAGTTTGACGGGGTCAGTGTGGGGTCTTACCCATGGTTCAAGCCTGGGCAATTTGGCACAGCAGTTGTTCTGACAGGTCTGGATAGCAATCTGGTCGAAAATGCTGCCAGTGTGCTGGCTGAATTGGTACAGGAGCAGGGCTTTGTAGCGAGGCGGGATGAAGATAACACCATTATTGGCACGCCCTCACCAAGGCCAGCCTGATATCACAAATATCCCCCTATAATGAATCCCCTAATAATTAATACCCACCCTAATAATTAATCCCAAGGCCCTTTAATGGCTTTTTTTACCGAAGGTACAGACCCGCCAGTCTGCCTTTGATAACGTGCCTTTGCTTCCTGTTTTAAAGTGCTGAACGGCACAGGTTCGGCTGACCAGCGCGGCGCTTCGGTGCGGTCATCTGCCAGCAATTTCACCTCGCGGCGTTTAAAGAGGGGGATAAGTGCCATGCCGGTAATAAAACCGCCAATATGCGCGAAATAGGCGACCCCTCCGCCGCCTGAAAGCCCGGCAGGGGCAGCAACAAATTGCCCGGCTATCCAAACGCCCAGTACCAGCCAGGCCGGCAGGCTGATAATCCGCACAAAGACTAAAATCAGCATAAATACCCGAACAGTCGCCCGGGGATGCAGTAAAATATATGCTCCCAAAATGCCGGCAATACCACCCGATGCGCCAATGATGGGGATGTTAGAGCCAGGGTCAATTATCGCCTGGCA
>CBFIAD010000122.1:0-3006 GCA_965660495.1 Puniceispirillaceae bacterium (SeqCode) | reverse complement strand
TAATTTATTTAGGCTCTTGCGAGAATTTCCCGAATGCCCAAATCCCAACGCATAACAAGGTTGGAAAACCGATAACCAAAAATAAACCAATTGTTGGATCCATGAATTTATCCCCCGAATATGTAAAAACCTCTAAAAAGTTGATAGCGGATTTGACCTAGCTTGCCAAGCCCTGCCCCGCAATCTCACAATAAAATATTGTGATGGCGGCGCAGATGGGCGTCCAGTTCCGGGCTGAACCGTCCTTGTATATCCTCTTTCAATATAGAGGCTATTTTCGCTGTGGCCTGTTCTACCAATATAGGTTTGTTCAGCTCCTCCCATTCCTTTGGGCTGGAACGATCCGCAAGAGCCGGATACACATATTCGGACTGCATCAGGGACAGGGTCTGGCTGTGGCCCAGATAATGGCCTGGCCCGTCCAGACAGACATCTTTAAAGACGGATATATCCAGCGTTTGATCAGTTACCTCTATGCCGCGCACACAGCGCAAACATTGGCCCAGCATATCATTATCTATCACCAGACTTTCAAGGCAAAATCCCAGAAGCGAGGCGTGCATACCGGCTGCCTCATACACCATATTCAGCCCGGCAAGCCCCGCCATGACAGCTGTTGATCCCTTTTCATAGCCGGACTGGGCGTCTGGCATCTTGGCATCGGCCATACCAGAGGCCGCACCCGCCGGCAGGTCAAAATGCTGCAGCATTTGCGCGCAGGCTGCGGTAAGCAAGCCCTGCTCGCCAGAGCCACCAGACATCGCCCCGGTACGCAAGTCAGATACAACTGGCCATGTCCCGACAATGGCCGAATGCCCGGGCGATATGGCATTGACATAGACCAACCCTGCCAGCACTTCTGCCACCGCCTGTGCGACCGCCCCGGCAATAGAGGCAGGCGCGGTTGCCCCTGCCTGGCCAGCTGAAAGCAACAGGACAGGCATACCGGCACGCACCACCTCTTCCATCACCAGACAGGATTCTGTTGCAAAGCGCATGGGCGGTACAACAAAACAGTTGGAGTTGGAGACAAAGGGCCGTGCCCGCCATGCCGCCTCACCGCCGGCAATATCATGCAAAAGGGCGATGGCAGGGGCTACGCACTCTGCTTCGGTAAAGCTGGTGCCGATATGTTTATCTGTCCCTTTAAGGCAGGCATAAAGCGTGTTGAGGTCAAGATCGCATGGGTTTTCAATATCGCGGGCAACCATCGGGCGTTGAAAGAAATGGATATTATCCATCTGCTGGACAATGCGCGCCGCATCATAAATATCGCGCAAACGCGATTCGCGGTAACTATGGCCTTTTACATCCACCAGATGCACCGCTGCTCCGGCTGTACCAAAATGCACCCTTGTACCGGAAAGTTCTAAATCAAATTGCGGGTCTCTGGCATGGATGGTTAGATTACGAGCCGCCTTTGAAAGCGTATCTTCTATCACCGCGCGCGAGAAACGCAGCCGCCCATCATCGCCCAGTATCGCCCCGGCGCGGGTCATATAGTCTATGCCGCTTTGCGGGGCTTGCGACAGGCCAACCTCTTCCAGCAACTGATAAACGGTTTGTTCAATCCGCAACACATTATCAGGGGTCAGGGGGCGATATTGACCGCCCATCAGGCCGGCCTGGACAGGTTGTATTTCTTTGGCAAGCGGGGCATTGCGGACTTTGTGACGGGCATTTCGGCCACCTGTCCGGCGGCTGGCTGGCTGAGGGGTTACGGTTACATCATCCATCACCTGCTCCTGCGTCAAGATGGAAACAAATCACAATCTGTCACTCCTCAACCTTGATCCCAACCTATAAAACAGGTCAAGCATTTTGTGCTGGAAAAGCACTTATTTATTTCAGGCGATTTTAACCCTTGCCGCGCCACGGGATCAATATCGATATCGCAAAGCGCATGGCCAAATCAAATAACAGACCCAGCAATCCCATAATCAGAATAGTTACCCAGATCAGCTCGTAATCGGATACGGTACGTGCCACATTTTCAATAAAGCCGATACCGGTAGTTCCTGCCAGCATTTCTGCGGCCACCAATGTGCCCCAGCATACCCCGATAGAAATCCGAACCCCGGTCAGAATTTCCGGAAGGGCATTTGGCAATATCACATAACGGATAATCTGTTTATTGGTTGCCCCCAGAGAGTGAGAGGCGCGTATCTTGGATAATTGCGTTCCAGACGCGCCTGTACGCGCAGAAATCACCATAATCGCAAAGGCCACCATAAATAGCAGGAAGATTTTACCATCATCCTGAATACCGAAAATCGTCAGGATCAATGGCGCCCATGCCAGAGGCGGAACAGGCCGATATAATTCAATAAGCGGGTCAAAAAAGGATTTGAAAAAACGCGACACGCCCATATAAATCCCCAGCGGCACGCCCAGCAATACACCAAAAGCCATCGCTATAATCACGCGGAACATCGAATCCCAGATATGGCCATCCAGCATCGGCACAACACCCAGATAAATATCGCCTTGCGCCAGCGCCAGCAAATGGTCTTTATAGGTTTTAACAAACTCAGCCCTGTCATTATGAATGCCATAATCGCCCGGCAGCATATCGATCAAACCGTCCGGGATAAGAAAATCGACCACATCGGCAATTTCCAGCCATTTCCACCAGAACAGAACTGTTCCTTTATAGCCGCCGCCATTTTCCAGATCAGGATTGGCCAGCCGGGCAAATTTTGCTACCACATCGGTCGGTTTTGGCAGCCATCTGCTTGAGCCCTGCTCTACACATAAGGTGCGCGATTTAACAACCCCCTCGCCTGGTAAAAACAGCGCATCTATTACCCGCAATGAAGTGGTCTGTGATTTCACGCTATCCTGGATTTGGGCGATATCCAGATTAATCTGTGCCATAGAGGCAGAGGGGAAAATTGTGCCATCATCCAGCCGTTTAAAAATACGCTCTACCGCCTTTATATAGGCTGTGCGGCTGGCCAAATCTTCCTCATTGCCATTGAAATTTTTATCGCCCTGTTTCAGGCT
>CBFIAD010000121.1:0-3133 GCA_965660495.1 Puniceispirillaceae bacterium (SeqCode) | reverse complement strand
CAGGCGGGTGCATTGCTCTGGGGCTTAGTGCTAATGGGCTGACCATTATCGGGTTTGTTTTTGGCGTATTTTGCGCGGTTTTTGTGGCGAACGGTTTTTTTATCGCCGCATTGATATGCCTGATGTTCAATCGGCTATGTGACGGGCTGGACGGGGCGGTGGCACGGCGAACAGATAGCAGTGATTTTGGCGGCTATCTGGATATTGTCTGCGATTTTATTTTTTATGCGATGCTGCCTTTTGCCTTTATCGTGTTTGCGGCGGAAAATGCCCTTGCAGCCGGTTTCTTGATGCTCAGCTTTGTTGGTACGGGCAGCAGTTTTCTGGCCTATGCCATATTGGAAGCCAAAACCCCTGAAATTTTGAAAGAAAAGATAAATGCCCCGCCCGCACAGAAAAAAAGTTTCTTTTATCTGGGCGGGCTAACCGAAGGGGCAGAAACCATCGCTGTTTTTGTGCTGATGCTGGTATTTCCCGGCTGGTTTGCCATTTTTGCCTGGATTTTTGGTAGCTTGTGTATTCTTACAACGGGCTGGCGTATCCATGCCGCATTTTCTGATTTCAATAAGGTATAAAATAACCCATGATGAGAGTTGAAACACGAGCCGAGCCATGTAACTAAATTATTATAGGCTATATTCGTTCCTGCCCCTGATATGACAGGACGGGTAGGGTTCAGCAAGGAAGGAAGATGAGATGAAATTTGGAATTGGTCAAACCGTCAAACGCCTGGAAGATAGAAACCTTTTGACAGGGAAAGGGGCGTTTACCGATGACCAGATGCCGGGAAAGGGAAGGGCGGTTGCTTTTTTGCGCGCACCTTTTGCTCATGCTCGTATCACCCATCTTGACCTTGCGGCTGCGCGCGGCTGTGACGGGGTGGTTTTGGCCGCCTGTCAGGCAGATTTGGATGCCGATAATGTTGGGGAAATTCACTGCCTGTTTTATCCTGAAAACCGGGATGGCAGCAAAGTAGCGCACACCACAAAACCGCCAATGGCACGCGATATTGTCCGCCATGCAGGCGATCTGGTAGCAATGGTGGTGGCCGAAACGCGCCAGCAGGCGATGGATGCGCTGGATTTGATAGAGGTGGATTATGATCCGCTGGATGCGGTAACAGATGTTTATGATGCGATGGCTGCCGGTGCCCCGCAAATCCACAGCGATTATAAAAATAATATTGTTTTTGACTGGGAAGCCGGCGCGATTGACAAGGCAAGAACAGCGATTGATGACGCTGTGGCCAAGGGCGCAGAGCTGGTCGAAATTGATGTGATTAATAGCCGGGTTATGCCTAATGCCATGGAAACCCGCCCGGTGGTGGCCATGCCCTGTGAGGAGATAGGCGGCTTGCGTCTATGGTTGCCCAGCCAGGGACCCGTGGGGCTGGCAGAACAGATTGCCGATGCGCTGGGATATCAAAAAGACCAGCTTCAAGTGCTGACAGGTGATGTCGGGGGCGGATTTGGCTATAAAATCTTCCTGCATCCAGAACAGCTTTGCATTGCCTGGGCAGCAAAAACCACAAATAGCCTGGTGCGCTGGCAACAGGACAGGTCAGATTCCTTTTTATCCGACCTGCATGGGCGCGATAATCGCTCAGTTGCCCGTGCGGCGGTCGATAAAACCGGCAAGGTACTGGCATTAGATGTCCGGGTGCACGCCAATATGGGCTCGTGGCTGTCCAATTTTTCCTGTTATATTCCCACCCTTTCCGGCTGTCGTACCCTGACCGGCCCCTATGATATTCAAATTGCAGGGATGCAGGTTCTGGGCATTGTTACCAATACCCCGGCGGTAGATGCGTTTCGCGGGGCAGGCCGGCCAGAGGCAAATTACTTACTGGAACGTTTAATGGATCATATCGCTGTGCAAATGAAGCTGGATCGTATAGCTGTCCGACAAGCCAATCTTATACAGCCAGAACAAATCCCCTATGCCATGGTAGAAGGGGGTACAGTTGATTCAGGCGATATGCCCGGATTGCTGGCCGATGCGATGGAAAAGGCCGATTGGAAAGGCTTTGAAACCCGCAGGAAACAGGCACGTGCCAATGGAAAATATCTGGGCATTGGTCTGGCGATGTATCTGGAGCAATGTGGCGGCGGCGGTGATGCCGGGGTAGATATTGAATTTCAGGCAGATGGCACGGCTGTCATTTATGCGTCCCAACAGGATAATGGCCAGGCACACCGTACCACGCTGACTCAGATTTTCTCGCATCAGCTGGGCTATGATGTGGACAAGATCAAGATTGTTCAGGGCGATAGTTTGCGCACACCTGCCGGCACCACAGGCGGGGCGCGTATGTCTGCGGTGATGGGCTCAACCCTGTCACAGGCAGCTGATTTAATTGCAGAAAAAGCCAGACCCTTTGCCGCAGAGCATCTGGAAGCCAATAGCGAGGATATCCAGTTTGCCGAAGGGATTTTCAGTGCGGCTGGTACAAACCGTTCTATCGAGATAGAAGATCTGGTCGGTCTTTTGGCAACCGATAATCCGGCAGAACACCCTCTTAATCAGGTGCATGAATATACCACCAAAGGGGCAAGCTATCCCTATGGCTGTCATATTGTCGAGCTGGAGGTGGATATGGCGACCTTGCAGCCTAAAATCCTGCGCTATACGGTGGTTGATGACATTGGCAATATCATTAACCCTCTGACCTTTGCTGGCCAGATACATGGCGGCATTGCGCAAGGGGTAGGCCAGGCATTATATGAGCATGTTGCCTTTGATGAAGATGGCCAGCTACTGGCAGGCTCATTGATGGATTATACCCTGCCACGTGCCGACCATCTGCCGTCTTTTTCTATCAATACCCGCAATACGGTCTGTCAGAATAATGTGCTGGGCGTCAAGGGTGTGGGCGAGGCAGGGGCAATTGGTGCGCCGCCTGCGGTTATTTCTGCTTTATGTGATGCGCTGGATATTGTACACATTGAAATGCCGGCCACCTTGCAGGCTATCTGGCAGGTGATGAAGCCAAAAAAGGAAGCGGGATGAGCGCAAAAATCGTCAAAACAGATGCCGAATGGCGTGCCCAGCTTAGTGACGAGCAATATAGGGTAACGCGTAAACATGGCACAGAGCCTGCCTTTACCGGCCGTTATCATGACAATCATCAAAG
>CBFIAD010000120.1:0-3142 GCA_965660495.1 Puniceispirillaceae bacterium (SeqCode) | reverse complement strand
GCTGCATTTCCAGACCATCTGGAATCAGCTGGTCGAAGATGCCCCGGATATGTTTGACTAGACGGTTTTTGCCGGCTGCCTACCAGCTGAGCAAGCCAAGCGTGATAACAGGAAAGATAAGAATAAGCACAACCCGGCTCATATCCGAGGCAACAAAGAACAGCACCGCTTTATAGGTTTCCTGAATGGGGGTGTCCTTATCCATCGCATTCAGAATAAATAAATTCATGCCTACAGGCGGGGTGATCAGCCCGACTTCCACCACAATCAGCACCAAAACACCAAACCAGATGGCCAGCTGTTCTGTATTTAACCTGGCCAATGCCCCCTTGCTTACCCCTCTCAGCTCAAGAGCTTTGATTTGCTCGCGGGTTAATTCCATGCCGGCGGCAAGGCTGGTTTGCACGCTTTCCAGCATATCAGGGGCAAGCTGAATACCTGCTGCCAGCGCATCGGCCGCGCGATGGGCGTGCAATTCTGCCATCGTAACAAAGGTGAAATCCAGTTCCATCACCACTGGCCAGAAAATCGGAATGGTCAATAAAATCATCGACAGGCTGTCCATAAAACAGCCCAAAACCAGATAAAAACAAATAATAAAAATCACAATCACAATGGGGCTGAACCCTTGTGTGCTGACCCATAGGCCAATTTCCTGAGGTACCTGGGTAAGCGCCAGAAAACCATTATAAAAGGCCGCCCCCAGAATGATAAAGAAAATCATGGCCGTAGATTGGCCGGTCGCATAAAAACTCTCGGCCAGAGACTTCCAGTTTAAGCCCCCGGATAGATGGGCCATCAGGCCCGTGCCAAAGGCGCCGATGGCGGCGGCTTCGGTCGGGGTGAACCAGCCAAGATAAATGCCGCCAACAACCAGTAAAAACAACAATAATACGGGCCAGACATCCAGCATTGCACGCAGACGTGCGCCATAGGGGCGGCGCGCACGCACCCCGGCTGTTTGCGGATATAGCCGGACATAAATAGCAATCACCAGCATATAGCCAGCCGCTGCCATCACGCCTGGAATAAAGGCCGCCAGAAATAATTTGGCGATATTCTGTTCGGTTAAAATGGCATAAATCACCAATATCACAGAAGGGGGAATAAGAATGCCCAATGTGCCGCCGGCGGCCAGTGTTGCGGTTGAAAGCCCGCCTGTATAGCCAAGCCTTTTCATTTCTGGCAACGCAACCTTGCTCATCGTGGCAGCGGTGGCCAGTGACGAGCCACAAATCGCGCCAAATCCGGCACAGGCACCAACCGAGGCCATTGCCAGCCCGCCTTTTCGATGTCCCAGCCAGCTTTCTGCGGCATTGAACAGGGATTTGCTGATACCGCCTAGCGTGGCAAAATGCCCCATCAGCAAAAACATTGGCACAATGGATAAAGAATAGTTGGAAAAGGTGCTAAAACTTTCATGGCGCAATCGGCCAAAGGCGATAGCGGTATCGCCGCTGACCCATATCATGCCGACAAGGCCGGTGACAAACATTGAAAGGCCGATGGGTACGCGCAAAAAAATCAGCAGCAGCAATACAGGAAAGGACAGGATTCCAAGAAAGATATCTGTCATGATAGAGGCTTTTCGTCTCGCAATTTATGCGGCTGGCCAAAAAATAGTTCCATCGCCCGAAAACGGGCCATCGCAAGCGCAACAAAGCTGGCAAAAATCGCCATCACAAGCGAGACGGCATAGCCATACCAGACCGGAAATTCCAAAAGGGCAGTGGTTTCATGGCTGCGATATTTATCGCCCAGCCCGTTTGCCAATTGCCAGGCAATTAATATCAGGCTGAGAGCAAAGGCGATTTCAGCGATAAAGATAAGGATTTTGCGTATTTTTTTCGGCATTTTATCGGTAAAGATATCTACCGAAGCATGGCCGGCTTGCAGCTGGCACAAGGGCAAAAAGGAAAATATTACACAAGCCATGCCAGCCTGAACAATCTCGTAATCGCCGGTAATAGGGCCAATGCCGGCCGCGATAAGGGCATTAGCCAGACCAGGCATAAAGGCCTGTACCCCGTCAAGATGCAACAGGCTGTTTAAGAGGCGGCCGGCAACAGACAGACAGGTCAGAAGGATAAGACCTGCCAGCAACAAGCCGCCAAACAGGCTGGAAAGACGGGCAATCTGTTGAATAAAACGGTTCATTAGCAGAATAAATCTATCTAGAGAAACAAAGGCCAATATGGCTATGGGGTAAGCGGGTATTCGGCCTTTATTTTACTGGCTTAACTGGGCAAGACAGCTATCCTGGCCAGCGCGCGCTTCGGCGACCAGGCCAGCCCCATCCAGGCCTTTTGCGTTCATATCCTCTATCCAGCGTTGATAGATAGGCTGAACAGCCTGTTGCCATTCAGCCACCTTATCCTTGCCAAGCGTGATGATATTATTGCCATTATCAACGGCCAATTGACGGGCAGGGCCATCCTGACCTGCCTGGGTGCGGCCGGCAAAAACTGAAAATTCCAGCCCGGAATGTTTGTCGATTATGGCCTGTAAATCTGCTGGCAGGCTATTATATTTTTCCTTGTTCATCGCCATGATAAAAGTCAGGGTAAACAGGGCAGAGCCTTCAAATTCTGTGTGATTTTCTACCAGATCCGGCACTTTCAACGAGGTGGTAATCTCCCATGGGATGGTCGTGCCATTGATAACGCCCTTTGACAGGCTTTCCGGTACAGCCGGGACAGGCATCCCTACAGGGGTTGCGCCAACCTGTTCCAGCAACTGATTGACCACCCGCGATCCGCCGCGAATTTTCATCCCCTTTAAATCGGCAATTTCCTCTACCGGGTCTTCGGTGTGAAAAACGCCCGGCCCATGTACCCAGGTGCCCAGAATATGCATATCGGCAAATTCTGTCTCCTTCATATGTTTTTCAAACATATGCCAGAACGCACAGGAAAGCGCGCCGACATCTTTCATCATAAAGGGCAGTTCAAACACTTCGGTTGAGGGAAAGCGCCCGGGCGTATAGCCCACCACTGTCCAGATAATATCCGCGACCCCGTTTATGACCTGATCAACCAGCTCGGGCGGGCGACCACCAAGCTGCATGGAAGGATAATGGTCAATTTTAATTCTGCCGCCTGACTCTTTTTCGACCTGCTCTGCCCAGACATCGAGAACCAGT
>CBFIAD010000119.1:0-3143 GCA_965660495.1 Puniceispirillaceae bacterium (SeqCode) | reverse complement strand
TTACTTTATGGCGAGGGAAGCCAGGTATTTTGAAAGCTTATCGGTCATGGGCTTATCAAAATATAAACCCAATTTGGAACGCCTACTCAAAATATCTTCAGCGGTTCGTGCCCATTCTTCACGAACCAGATAATCAACTTCTGCCTGATATAGCCCATATCCAAATTCGATTCCCAGATCATTTGGCTGGGTTGCTGTACCAAGAATGGTAGAAAGATTTGAACCATAAGCATGAGCCATTCGGGTTATCATCAATTCTGGGAATGCTGAAAAATCTTCTTTCAAGCCCTGCAAAAAAATATCAAAGTCAGAATCTGGAATGTTTCCGCCCGGTAGACAGGAAAAACCGGGCTCAATTTCCTTTGGTGCAGGTAGTATTTGACTGACCATATCTGCAACTTTTAATGCCAGTTTGCGATAGGTTGTCAATTTACCACCAAAGATATTAAGCCAACTTTTTTCAGAATCTGCCTGCCAGGACAGAACATAATCACGTGTTACTGACTGTGCAGCCTGTTTTCCGTCATCAAAAAGTGGGCGCACACCCGAATAGGTGGCTAGAACTTGTGCCTCTGATATGGGGTTTTTTAGATACTGGCCTAATTCCTTTAATATATAATCAATTTCATCTTGACTGATTACAGGCTTATCAGGTGCGCCCTGGTGGTCAATATCTGTTGTTCCAAGAAGGTTGAAATCATTTAGATAAGGCAGAGCAAATAAAATGCGCCCATCTGAATTTTGAAAAATATATGCTTTGTTATGGGTAAAAAGCCTTTTCACAATTAGATGCGACCCTCGCACAAGCCGGATATTTTTTTTAAATTGGCTGCCAGTACGCAATGATAAGACATGGTCAGCGAAAGGGCCACTGGCATTAATCACTATCCTTGCTGAGAGGGTGCCTTTAGACGTTTTTGCCTGCCAACCTGCGGATAATTTTTCTAAACTCAAAACAGGACAATCACGGTGAATTTCCGCGCCCAAATCAGCAGCAGCGCGGGCATTGGCCAAGGTAAGACGGCTGTCATCAACAAAACAATCTGAATATTCAAAGCCATCTGTAAGTGTTTTTCTCAGAAAGAGGCCAGCTTCATCTTGACGCAAATCCAACGAAGATGAGGAGGGCAGACAAGTTTTGCCTCCAAGATGGTCATATAAAAACAAGCCAAGCCGCAACAGCCATTTTGGCCGCATACCCTGCATATGAGGGAGTACAAAACGTAGAGGGCGAATTAGGTGTGGGGCCATACTCATTAGAATCTCACGTTCTTTGAGCGATTCCCTTACAAGTCTGAACTCATAATGTTCCAGATAACGCAACCCGCCATGTATAAGTTTTGTCGACCAGGACGATGTTGCAGCAGCAATATCGTTTTTCTCACACAAAATAACTTGATAGCCTCTGCCTGCCAGTTCGCGTGCTATCCCGCACCCATTGATACCGCCGCCAATAATCAGAACATCATATTCAGTGTGTTTCATCGTTTTTTCGTTTATTTTGAAAAGGACAAGAAGTGTTCCTGTCTTGATTGAATGCCGCTATTTTGTTTTATTCCTAAACATAGCGCGCAATCAAAACAATGGATTATTTAAAAGGATGTTTTTATGTCAGCGGATGACAGTGCCATTTTAGCGATTGATCAGGGTACAACTAGCTCGCGAGCTATTTTATTTTCAACAGATGGACAGATTTTGGGCGTAAGCCAGCAAGAATTTGAGCAGCTTTTTCCAGCAGATGGGTGGGTTGAGCATCGAGCAACCGATATCTGGCAGTCTGTTCTGAATGTCGGGCGTGAAATGGTGGCACAGGCAAAAGCATCTGGCATCCATATTCTATCTGTCGGTATCACTAATCAGCGTGAGACTAGTTTGGTATGGGATCGTCAGTCTGGTGAGGTGATTTATAATGCGATTGTCTGGCAGGACAGGCGTACGGCGGATCACTGTAACAACTTGCGGCAAGAAGGGTATCTTGATGGAGTGAGAGCGGCTTCCGGTCTATTGCTGGACCCCTATTTTAGCGCTACCAAGGTCGCTTGGATTCTGGATCATGTTGCCGGCGCCCGCCAGCGTGCTGAAAAAGGCGAGCTGTGTTTTGGTACCGTTGACAGCTATCTTATTTGGCAGATGACAGGTGGAAAGCGTCATGTCACTGATGCTACCAATGCCAGCCGCACTAATCTTTACAATATCCATAAAGGCTGTTGGGATACAGAATTATGTGCATTATTTAATGTTCCAGCTTCTATGCTGCCAGAGGTGCTGGATAGTGCCGGTCATTTTGGTGATTGTGGGGCAAATATTTTTGGACAGACGTTACCTATCTGTGGGGTAGCAGGTGACCAGCAGGCGGCAACTATCGGTCAGGCATGTCTAAATAAGGGCGCGATTAAGTCAACTTATGGCACGGGTTGTTTTATGCTGGTCAATACAGGTCACGATTGCTTGGCATCAAAGAATAACTTGCTCTCAACGATTGCTTATCAGATAGATGGCCAGCCCACCTATGGTCTTGAGGGGTCCATTTTTATTTCAGGGGCAGCCATCCAATGGCTGCGCGACGGTATGGGTTTGTTATCTTCTGCAGCCGAGAGTGAGCGACTGGCATCTTCACTTGCAGGTAATGATGGGGTATATATGGTGCCCGCCTTGACAGGTTTGGGCGCACCGCATTGGTCACCTGATGCCAGGGGGGCAATTTATGGTTTGACCCGCGACACGGGGCCAGCGCATTTCGCCCGCGCAGCCCTGGAATCTGTCGCTTATCAGACCTTCGATTTGATTGAAGCTATGCGCGCAGACGGGATAGAGCCAAACGCGCTAAGGGTTGATGGTGGTATGGTTGCAAACGGGTGGCTGATGCAATTTATGGCTGACATAATAAACCTGCCAGTAGACAGGCCAGTGGTAACAGAGACTACAGCACTGGGCGCCACAATTTTAGCCTTACTTGGATGTGGTGAGATCAACAAAATAGATGATATCACTGACATCTGGAAGCAAGATAAGCAATTTGTGCCAAACAGGGCAACACCCGATCGTGCCGCCATTTTGGCTGGATGGCAAACAGCGATTGAACGAACCTTGCTGGACTAGCTTTTTTTAAACATTCAGGGTTAGAAAGAAAGGCGTCTTAATCA
>CBFIAD010000118.1:0-3173 GCA_965660495.1 Puniceispirillaceae bacterium (SeqCode) | reverse complement strand
CACTGTAAAACGCGCAACCGGGAAGGGAGAATTATGGCAAGAATGATGTATATAAACCATCTTGATTACACATCCGAAATGGACCTCGGGCAGATTGCAAAAAATGCAGTGCCTGATGGACGCCCATATTCTGTTGCCAGCCACATATTGTCTGACGCGCAAATGCGCCAGCTATCACCCTATATCCGCGTAGATGCCCAGCACCGACGGATCACAGAAAGACATCTTTATGACCAAGAAATTACTGATCGATGCGCATCAGCCCGAAGAAACACGGGTTGTCTTGCTCAATGGCAACAAAATCGAGGAATTCGATTACGAGAACACCAGCTTTAAGCAATTAAAAGGAAATGTGTATCTGGCACGGGTAACCCGGGTCGAACCTTCCTTGCAGGCTGCCTTTGTCGAATATGGCGGCAACCGTCAGGGCTTTCTTGCCTTTAGCGAAATCCACCCAGATTATTATCGTATCCCGATTGAGGATCGCGAGGCGCTGGTAGAAGAAACCAGGCAAACAGAACAAGCAGAAAGCCAGGATGAGGCAGAGGAAACCCCTGCCGCAGATAGCCTGGATAATGCCCCGGAAACACTTGGCGGGGATGATGAAGATAATGACAGTCCCAAGCCTTCTGCAGCGGTAATGCATCGCTACAAGATTCAGGAAGTGATTTCACGCAAACAGATTTTGCTGGTGCAGGTTGTTAAAGAAGAGCGCGGCAATAAAGGGGCAGCCTTGACAACCTATCTGTCTCTTGCTGGCAGATATTGCGTGCTGATGCCAAATAGTAGCCGCAGTGGCGGTGTATCGCGCAAAATCACTAATATTGCGGATCGCAAGCGGCTAAAGACCATTGTCAATGATCTGGATGTTGCAGAAGGTATGGCGGTTATCGTCAGAACCGCCGGGTCAAAACGCACCAAAACTGAAATTAAACGCGATTATGCCTATCTGTCCAAATTATGGGACGAGATCAGAACCACCACCCTGCAATCAGAAGCCCCGGCATCTATTCATGAGGAAGGCTCGCTGGTAAAACGTGCGGTGCGCGATATCTATACCAATGATGTCGAAGAAGTGCTGGTAGAAGGCGAGGAAGCCTATAAAACCGCCAAAGCTCAGATGAAAATGCTGATCCCCAGCCATGCAAAGCGGGTCGTTAAATATGAAGAATCAACCCATCTGTTTCAGGCACATAATGTCGAGCCGCAGCTGGATACCATTCATCATAATGAAGTTACCCTGAAATCCGGTGGCTATCTGGTGATCAACCAGACCGAAGCATTGGTTGCTATTGATGTGAACTCCGGCAAGGCAACCCGCGAGCGCAATATCGAGGAAACGGCGCTAAAGACAAATCTGGAAGCAGCCGAAGAAGTAGGCCGGCAATTAAAATTGCGCGACCTGTCCGGACTGATTGTCATTGATTTCATTGATATGGATGAAAACCGTAACCAGAACGCGGTGGAAAGACGCCTGAAAGATGCCTTGCGCCATGACCGAGCACGAATTCAGGTCGGCTCTATCTCGCATTTTGGCTTGCTGGAAATGTCCCGCCAGCGTTTGCGCCCGTCTCTGGTTGAATCGGTATCACAATCCTGTCCGCATTGTCTGGGCACAGGCAGGGTACGTTCTGTCAATTCCTCTGCTTTGCAGATGCTGCGCATTATCGAAGAGGAAGCCGCCAGACAGGCTGGCAAGGATATCACCATCTTTGTTCATCCAGAGGTAGCACTTTATATTCTGAACCAGAAACGCGCCTCGCTTGCCCAGCTGGAAAGCCAGTTTGGCATTACCATTCTGGTTGAGGCAGATACCAGCCTATTGCCGTCTGAACATCGCTTTGATGGTCAGCGTCAGGATAACCAGCGCAACGAGCGTTCCGATCGGCAAAATAATCGCCATCGCCACCAGAACCAAAATCAGAATCAAAACCAAAACAATAATCAGGATAAAAATGCAACATCCGGTCCGCCATCTTCTGAAGACGAGGATGAGGATCAGCCAAAGCGTCGCCGCAGAGGCAAACGCGGCGGGCGTCGGCGCAAAAGACGTGGCGGCGAGGAAGATAACCAGCTAAATGACCAGCAGCTGGCAGAAAATAACAATCAGGACAGAACTGAAACTGCTGCAGATATTGAGGCAGCGGAGAACACAGAAGAGCAAAGCCAGAGCGAGGGTAAAAAACCGCGCCGTTCACGAAAGCGTCGTCGCCCTTCTGATGAGGCTGGCCAGAGCCAGGAAACAAGCCCGGCTATAACCGCTGATGAAAGCGCGGCGGAGCCAGCTGAGGCAGAGGCACAATCAGGCGAAAATACCGCGCCGAAAACCAAAAAGGCGGCAAAAAAGAGTACCAAAAAAGCAGCCAAAACTGGCAAGTCTGCTAAAGCAAAGGCAGAAAAACCGGCCGCTTCTGATTCCGAAGATGAAACTGCTGCTAAAAGCAAAGCGGTAAAGAAAAAAGCGAAGACAGCGAAAAAGGCTGCAAAAGCTGGCAAATCGGCAAAGTCAAAAACAGCCGATGCACCAGGCGAGCCATCTGCTGATACTTCAACGGAACGCGCCTCTGCCAGTTCGGTTGAGATAAAAGTTGTCAATATCGATGATGGGGATGTACCAAAAACCAAAAAAGGCGGTTGGTGGTCGCGCTAGATCCGAAAAAAGGGACGCCCTGTTCTGGCTTGCCCTTACACAAACACCCCTTTTCCCTAACAAAATAAAAAAAGCCGGAGAATTTTTTCCGGCTTTTTCTTCAGGGAATGAATTTTTTTTCAAGAGTGCCTTACTGGCTATCTGCCTTTCAGGCCGCATCACTTCGGCGGGCGGCAACAAACCTGTTTATGCGTTTGCAGGCCTCATACATATCTTCTGTCCGGCCAGCAAAGGATAGCCGCACATAGCGATGGCCATTTTCCGGGTCAAAATCAATCCCGGGCGTTACGGCGACCTGTTCACCCGCCAGCAGGCTTTCTGCAAAATCAAGCGCATTATCGCTATAGGCAGAAATATCGGCATAGAGATAAAAAGCGCCATCGCACGGGGCAGCCCCGCCTAGCATCGCAGCCGGCAGCCCTTTCATCAAAATATCCCGATTTTGAGCATAACGCTGACAATGAGCATCCAGCTCATCTCTGCAATCAAAGGCAGCAATGGCGGCCAACTGATTTGGGGTCGG
>CBFIAD010000117.1:0-3371 GCA_965660495.1 Puniceispirillaceae bacterium (SeqCode) | reverse complement strand
CACGATTGGCTTGTGCCCTAAGCAGGGCAGCAAAAACTTTCAAAGGGCAGAAGGTGCTTTTGGGTAGGAAAGTTAAAAGCACACCATGCAGAAAATAATTATGCCCGGTATCAGGGATTATTTTCCCTGTTTTACGAGCGCATCGAATCAAACAGGCCCGAATAGCGTTTGGAAAGATCAAAGCGCAGATTCTGGCCGCCTGGCAATGCCCCGCGATGCTGGCAATTTGCCCGCTCGCATACCCGGCAACCCAGTCCGATAGGGGTTAAGGCAGGGGCTTTCAGATTACCCAGATTATCGGCATAGCAAATATCTTTAGCATATTTTAAATCACACCCCAGAGCGATGGCATAGACAGGTGTGCCATAATGGGCTGGCTGGGTGCGTTGCATCTTGTGGGTACAGGCGATGGTCAATAGCTTTTGCCCCTGCTCAAGGGTAGAAGCCTGTGTCAGAATATGACCTGGTGTGCGAAAGGCCTTATGCGGTATCCAGCGCCCGCACGCCCCGCCCTGGCGGGCAAACTCAATACCGCCAGCCGACAGGCGTTTGGAGATATATCCAGCCTCATCTACCCGCAAAAAGAAAAAGGGTATGCCGCGATCTGATGGCCGGTTCAGGCTGGTCAGGCGATGGCAGACTTGCTCAAAGGTTGCGGTAAAGCGGCTGCCAAGCGCATCAATATCATGGCGCAATTCGCGTGCCGCAGCCGCAAAGCCAGAATAGGGCATCATCACCGCGCCGGCAAAATAGCTGGACAGGGCTATCCGCAACAGGGTTTGGGTATCTTCCTCTTCTGGCAGAGCCACTTTTTCAATTACCCCATCTATTATATCGCGATAGCCAAGCAACGCTATCTGGGTCGCCAGCTGAAAAATCCGTTGCGGCTCTTTCAGCCTCTCAGATAACAGTAATCGTGCGCGATGCATATCCAGTTCGCGCAAAACCGACCCCATGAGCGATTGTGGCATGATGCGGGTTTTTATGCCGTATTTTTGTTCCAGCCAGCCTATGAGCAAGGCTGCCTTGGCACCTGACTGCTGCCAGTTAGCCTCTGGCATGGCCGCTGATAGCTCTGCCAGGAATTTTTCTGCCGCCTCTTCTATCTCGGGGAAGTAATTAGCCTCCGCCTCCAGCACCCGCCTTACCGCATCCAGCGGGCGCGGCGCACGCGATTGCTGCGAGACCTGCTCGCCCGACCGGGCAGCCTCGCGCATGGCCTCATAGGCGCGATGCAGCGCCAGAAACGCATTTGCGGCATTTGGGTGCTGATTGGCCAATTGCTGAATATCGCGGCGCGACATACCAGCCCCTTCAAGGGCGGGATCGGCAAAGGCCTCGCTTAACAAGGCGGTAAGGCGCGCCGAATCATCTTCTGAAATATCGCGCAAATCCACATCATAGGTCTGACCTAGCCGAAATAAAATCGGCACGGTTACAGGACGCACATTATTTTCCAGCAAATTGAGATAAGAGGCAGAAATGCCTAATTCGGCGGCCATATCAGACTGGCTGAGTTTCAAGGTGGTGCGCAGCCGCCTTAACTTCTGGCCAATCATAACCTTTCCACTGGCAAGCTCTGCCATCTTTTCATTCCTTGATAACTGATTTGTCTCTCGAATTTGTTAGTTTTGAAAATAATATATTATGTAAAGTTTTACAATATAAAATTGTAATTTTTTACAATGTTATCTCATTACACTTTTTAATTTTTATCTGTTTCTTAATCTCGCTACCTCTATCTCATGGCGTGACGGGCGCACGGATATTACTGCCTGTCTGGTGGGCGTATTTGCCTTAATTGATTTTAAACGGAGACCGAAAATGACAGATGCATTTGAAACCCATACCCAAAGTCTGGCCGGGCGTTTTGCCCATGTGACGCGTGACTATGACATGGCAGAGGTAGTAAAACTCTCAGGCTCTGTGCGTATTGAATATTCCCTGGCTCGGCGCGGGGCAGATAAATTATGGGCCTTGCTGCATTCCGAAGATTATCTGCACACGCTTGGAGCCATGACCGGCAATCAGGCCATGCAACAGATACGCGCAGGGCTAAAAGCCATTTATCTGTCCGGCTGGCAAGTGGCCGCAGATAGCAATACAGCCGGTTCCATGTATCCCGATCAGTCCATTTATCCGGCCAATTCCGGACCAGAGCTGGCCAAGCGCATTAATAAAACCCTCATTCGGGCAGACCAGATCGAAACGCTGGAAGACGGCGCACCTTCTATTGACTGGCTGGCTCCGATAGTGGCCGATTGCGAGGCGGGTTTTGGCGGCGCACTCAACGCCTTTGAGCTAACCAGAGCCTATATCGAGGCAGGGGCGGCCGGTGTACATTTTGAAGATCAGCTGGCGTCGGAGAAAAAATGCGGCCATATGGGCGGCAAGGTTTTAATCCCCGTCCAGCAGGCCATCACCAATTTAAATGCTGCTCGCCTGGCCGCAGATGTCAGCGGGGTTTCCACCATCATCATGGCCAGAACTGATGCAGAAAGTGCCAAGCTAATCACCTCCGACATCGACCCGCGTGACAAGCCTTTCATTCATGGCGAACGCAGTGATGAAGGGTTTTTCCGGCTTCGCGATGAGGATGCCTTTCACAGATGCGTGGCACGCGGCCTGGCTTTTGCCCCCTATGCCGACTTATTATGGATGGAAACTTCTACCCCTGATCTGGATCAGGCAGAGGCCTTTGCCAAAGCGATACGCAGCCAATATCCGGAACAAATGCTGGCCTATAATTGCAGCCCGTCCTTTAACTGGTCGGCCAATTTAAGCGAGCAGGATATTGCCCGTTTCCAACAGGAAATTGGCAAGATGGGCTATAAGTTCCAATTTATCACGCTGGCCGGTTTTCATTCTTTGAATTACGGTATGTATGAATTGGCTCATGCCTATAAGGATAAGGGCATGGCAGCCTATAGCGCGTTGCAAAATGCCGAATTTGCCGCAGAGGAAAAGGGCTATACCGCCCATCGCCATCAGCGCGAGGTGGGCGCAGGCTGGTTTGATGCGATTTCAGTCGCTGCCAAGGGCGGAGCCTCTTCAACAACCGCACTGGATAACAGTACCGAAGAAGCCCAATTTTCCGGCCAGGCCGTCCAATGATTTCCAATATGACATCAGGAGAAATGAAAATGAATGATATGCATAACCCTCTGGATGGGATGGCCGATGAGCGGGTCACCATCATTGTCCCTTCTCTTTCCCAAGCAGCTTTTGAAGTGCATCGCCAGAATATGTGGGAGCGCGGTTATCGCTTGGAAAACAAGATCAATTCCCAGAAATATTTTGCCAGTGATGGCTATGAGATCACGTATCTGTTTGAGGGAAAAACAATGTATGCCGCCACCTTTGTAAAACGG
>CBFIAD010000116.1:0-3444 GCA_965660495.1 Puniceispirillaceae bacterium (SeqCode) | reverse complement strand
CATTTACCGCTTCTGCAAATTTTTGCTCATTCCCTTCAGAAAGAACAGCGGTTATGCGCGCCCGTCCCAGACTGCCTGCCACATCCAGCTCCCATGTCTGGTTTTGGCGGGGCAGGGTAAAGCTAACAGCTGCCTTTGTGCTGGCACTGGCACGCTCATCCAGATCACGAAGCGGGTCAATAGAGGCTGCCACACTATCGATAATCTCGAAAATATCACGCCGGCCATTAGCCGTTTCCACCCGGCCAAAAACCGTCATACCATCCAGGCTGGTTGGTACATTCATACTTTCAGAAATCTGAACCGTATGGGTGCCGCGGTCGCCATTATACTGGATTTTGCCATTTGGCCCTTCAACAAAGGCGGTTTCCTCATCTCTAAACCCGGAAAACAGGCTATGACCACGTGCATCACGGGTATTAGCCAAATCCACCAACACTTCGCGTAATTCTCTTATTTCTGTCAAAATGGCGCGGCGGCTAAAGGCATCATAGGTTGGATTGCGGGCTTGCGTGGCCAGTTCTGTAATCCGTGTCATCACAGAAACGCTTTCTTGTAACACCTTATCGCCTGCTTCCAGACGGTTTTGTGCCAGATAGACATTTTCTTCAAAACGTTCAAGCAACGTCTTTTGCTCATTCGCAGCCGATAGATTAACCGCTGCCACTGGATCATCAGAGGCGTTTAATATCGCCCGGCCAGAAGAGATTTTCTCCTGCTTTTCCTGAATATCTGCGGTCAGTTTGGAAAACTGGCGAATTTGCTGTTCGTTAAATAGTTTTGTACTGACTTGCATCTAAACCTCCTTAGACGACATCTATCAGTGTCTGAAACAGCTCTCTGGCTGTTGACAAAATACGCGCAGAAGCCTGATAGGCCTGTTGAAATTCGATAAGGGCGGCCGCTTCACTATCCAGATTAACCCCGGAAAACTCTGCTTCTGCTTCAATAGCCGCGTCTTTAGTGGCTTCTGCACCGCTCAGTGCTTCATCACTTGCGCTGACAGATGCGCCAACTTCCGCCACAATATTGGAAAAAATAGTGGAAAATCCGCCTGAATAAGGGCCGTTCATATCCTGTGTTTGCTGGTCGATAATTTTCAGCAAGTTACGATTATCGCCAGACCCGCTCTCACTTATCACCACATTAAATTCATCATTCAGGCTGGCCTGACCTTTTAAGGTAAACTGATACTGGTTAAAGCTGACTTTATGATCTTCATCCAGAATACGGGTGGCCATGGAATGGCCGGTTTCCCTGTCAATGATTTCAACGCGCAGGCCATCCTCGCTTACCGCCCGCAAGGCAATGCCGGATGCACCCAACAGATTTTCCTGCTGCTCGCTGCCTGCCAGTTGCGGTATATCATATTGACTGCTGACCATCTTTGCACCGGCGCCGGTTACAAATACCAGCAAATCCTCTACCACCAAATCCCGGATTACCACCTGCTCATCGACCAGGCTTTTAGCGCTTACATCCAGCTTTTGCACATCGCCTGAAACTGTTGATATGCGAATACCATCTTGTGTCAGCCGGATATCGCTATCGGCAATTTTCACGCCCATCGTATCTTGCGGCTTGTCAAAATCAATCTCGCCCAACACCGAATTATAGGTGATCATCACCCGGCCACGACCCGGCATGGTCTCGGAAAAAGTAACCTCCAAATCACCTGGCAGTGATGCTGGCTCTGTGCGGATCCTGCCACCTGTATCCAGACGCACGGTACTATCCGTGCCATTATAGCTAAAGGTCAGGGGATCAGCCCCGTTTGAGGGGGCAATATCCTGACCGCTGAAACGCATTTTCGTAGAGGCAAGACCAAAACGTGCGGCGGCGGCGCTATTATTGGCGACCCTGTTATTGCCGGTTACCGTAATCGCCTGACCAGACAGGCTGCCACCGGCAAAAATCTGTAATTTGTGATCGGCATCAAAATAGGCTGTTAGCCGCCCCTCTTCTCCACCTGTGATAACCAGCTCTTTATCCACCATCGCAATTTTATAGCTGTCACCGGCAAAATCGACAAAAACTGCATCGCCCTCTTCTGGCAAATCACTTGCCACGACACTATCACTCAGACCTAGCGTTGCCTGGCTATCGGCGTCTATGAAATTCACCGCGCCCATCTCAAAGCTCTCGCCAACGCCACTTGCCGACAGGGTAAATTTATAGGTTGTTACGGCATTTTCAGTCACCGCACTTGCCACAGCAACAACGCCCAGACCAGCCTGATTAACAGCCCTGGCAGCGGCTTGTGTTAACAGCTCGGCAGTTGTGACAGGGGTTCCCTGCCCATCTGCATCTGCCATATTTACCACAACATTTGTGCCAGCAACATTTATCGTCAGGCTGTCATTGGCCGGGTCAATCGCTGTCGGGCCTGAAAAACGATATTCCACGCTTTGCGGTTTTGCGGCTGGCTCTCCTGCACTCAAACTGGCCAGTATGGCAGTTGAACGCACCGCATTGACCATCGCTTTATGCACGCCTGCTTCATTAAGCGGCCGCACCTCGGCCGAGGACAGGCTGGCGGTAAAGTGAATATCATCATCGCCTGTTTTAACGCTTAGATTATATGTCGCCCCGGCGGCAACAGCGCGCCGACCATCATTAGAGGCTTCATTGCTATCGGCATCATTTTGCACATCAAAGCGCACCAGCTTACTATCTGCACTGGCATTGGACGCAACCGAAACAAAGCTGCCTTCCAGGCTGTCTTCTGCACTGCGGGTCAGGGTTTCATTTTCATCCATCAGCGAAAAGGCACTGCTGGAAACCATCTTTACGATACCTGAAAACCGTCCCTGATCGGCAGCACTCGCCCCTGTCAGCCCGCCGCCAAGCGTGACAATGCTGCTGGCCGGACTGCCATCTTCATGGACAACCCCGGCTTTAAATGCGGGCGTAGCATTTGTGATATCTGACATAAAGATATCCTTGCCGCTGGCGCTTTCCAAAATCAGCCGCTCTTTATTGCTCGATAAATGGGCAACCACCCCTGTACGGTTTGACTGGTTATTGATCGCGGTGGCCAGATTGCTCAGGTCATTTGGCAAAATATCTGCAGTAATCTCTACCGGTTCCAGATTTTCACTTTCCAGACCAAAAGATACTGCCCCGGCCGAAGCAAATTCCGATAATTCAACACGCATTATTGCGCGGGCAGAAATATCGGTATTTTTCAGCGCATCATTCAGGGTTGCAGCTGTTTGGGCAGCAGATGCCCCGCCTTCAAGGTCAATATTAAAAATCTGGCCAGAGGCTTGCTGAACTGCAATTGTCTGGTCAGCTGCCAGCGAGACAGGCATCCGCCCCTCCCCGGCACTGGCTGTTGCGCCTATGCCATTAGCCCCGGTACGCAACACATTATATCCTGCCGCACGATGGACTTGGATATCCATACCGCGATAGGCGGGATCTGTCTGGTTCAAATATGCC
>CBFIAD010000115.1:0-3469 GCA_965660495.1 Puniceispirillaceae bacterium (SeqCode) | reverse complement strand
TGCAGGCAGAGCAAGACCGGCATCCAGCAGCTTTTTACATTCTGCCTCGCAATCCTTGAAATGCTGAAACAGACGGTCGGTTTCGGCTATCTCAAAATTCCAGGTGGAAAACTCCACCTCGGCACGATGGAAAATATCGCCATAATTTTTGCCGCCTTTTTCTGCTGGCACACCATCCCAATCCAGCTGATAGACATTATCCACCCCTTGGATAAACATGGCCAGGCGTTCCAGCCCATAGGTCAGCTCCAGCGGAACCGGGTTACATTCCAGCCCGCCCACCTGTTGAAAGTAAGTAAATTGCGAGATTTCCATCCCGTCGCACCAAACCTCCCAGCCAAGCCCCCACGCCCCCAAAGTCGGGCTTTCCCAATCATCCTCGACAAAGCGAATATCATGGGCATGGACATCCAGCCCTATCGCCTCTAGCGAGCCGAGATATAATTCCTGGCTGTTGGCAGGCGAGGGCTTCATAATGGTCTGGAACTGATAATAATGTTGCAGCCGATTAGGATTTTCCCCATAGCGGCCATCGGTTGGGCGGCGCGAGGGCTGCACATAGGCAACATTCCACACCTCGTCAGGGCCTAGCGAGCGCAAGGTGGTCGCAGGATGGAAGGTGCCTGCCCCCACTTCCATATCATAGGGCTGCAAAATAACGCATCCCTTTTCCGCCCAGTAAAGTTGCAAGTTAAGGATGATAGACTGGAAATCTGTGCGCATGAAATCAGAGCCAAAAGGTGAAGATGCGCTGGCCAGCCTGAAAGCTCAAACATGGCAATAGTCACATCACATAAAGTTGTCGGCAGACTAGCCAGAGAACGCCAAAAAATCAACCACGAAGCGGACAGTTTTCCTTTGCACAGCCGCCTTTGGAAACAAATTTATGACAGTGCGGACATTCTTCTACCTCTACTGCTTTGTCTGCACCATCTGTCCCCTGATTATCGGCTGTGCCATTTTTATCAGAATTTGTCTGTATTTGGCGGCGTTCTATTATTCTGAACAGCATCCAGACAAGCCATAAAATGGCAAGAAGGCCCAGGATTTTTGGCAATGAAAACATTAGTTGCCCTTTTTTCTTCTACAGACCAAAACGTTGCCAAAGGCTACGTGCCTTAAGCCTGTCAAATAGCTGATCGGTCGCTGATTCTGCCATCCCTGCCCCCAGAGGCAGCAAGCCGCGCTTCTGGGCAATGGTCACCAGTTTGACCTCTTTGCCAAAACGGGTTTCCAGCACATCATGCAACAAGCCTATCTGGTCGATAAGCCCCAGCTTTTGGGCTTGCCTGCCAGTCCAGAAGCGCCCGGAAAACAGCTCTTCTTCTTCACCTTTCAGGCGCGTGCCGCGCCGCCGCCGCACATAATCGATAAATTGTTCATGAATATCGGATTGCAAAGATTTAAGATAAACAACATCATCAGGATTCTCCGGGCGAAAGGGGTCCAGCATGGATTTTGATTTCCCGCTTGTATAGACGCGGCGTTCAATACCCAGCTTTTCCAGCACATCCGGAAAACCAAAACCGGCTGAGATGACCCCGATAGAGCCAATGACAGAAGCGTTGCTGGCATAAATCTCGTCTGCACTGGCGGCCAGCCAATAGCCGCCCGAGGCTGCCACATCCTCGCAAAAGCCCAGTACCGGCACTTCATGCTTTTCGGCCAATTGGCGAATACGTGCGGCGATCAGCTCGGATTGCACCGGCGAGCCGCCTGGCGAATTAATGACCAGCGCAACCGCCTTGATATCAGAAAGGGTAAAGGCCTTTTTCAATAAAGGAGCGATATTATCGATGGTCAGGCCGCGCCGCAATGCCCCGCCTTGCCCGCCGATCACCCCGCCCAGCCGAACCACCGCCACACGCGGATGGGCTTTTTTCCAAAAGAGCAGTTTTCGTAAGATAGACATATTCTATATCTCGTGTTCGATAGCCGGTTTGAAAAGGGGGGTGGGGCTAAAAAATTCTGACTATCTATAAATCGGAAAACAGGGAAAATCTAGGGCTTTAAATGCCGGGTGGCGGGATGGGTAAGGACAAGCCCCCCGCCTTTCATGATTTTTTGTGCACCAGGCGTTAACGCCCCGGACGGGCGATGCAATACCAGCCCGGGCAGCAGTGCCATTGCCCCCTTTACCCCCTTTCGGGCGGTAATGATCATTCGTACGGCCAGGCTGTCGGCATAAGACCATAAAGGGTGCAATAAAATCTCGCCAGCTCCGCCATCGCGCAAGGCGGCCATCACCTCATCTGTGCGATCGGCGCGAATGATAAAGGTAATGCGCCCCCTATCGCGCAGCGCCCACAAACCAGAGGCAACCCAGTCAGACAGGCTTACCTCTGCCTCGCCATTATGGGCCAAAGACCGGCGGCGCGATCGCGGCTGTTTATCACTGGCATGATGGAAAGGCGGATTGGCAAAAACCTGATCAAAACTGCCCCCCAGCATGGGCGGCATCTGTGTGATATCCCCGGCCAGGGCGCGAAGGGAATCGGTGAAATCATTTTGCGCGATATTTTGTGCCAGTAATTCTGCACAAAAAGGGTCTTTTTCAATCGCCGTAATATGGCCAAACCCCAGCCTCTGGCGCACTGCCAGCGCCACTGCGCCAACCCCGGCGCCCATATCCAGCAAACGCGCCTGTTTTCCGGACGGATTAATCGCTGCGGCCAGCATCACCGCATCTGTGCCAATACGATAGCCATCTGCGGGCTGGCAGACCGAAATTTGCCCGGCCAGAAAACTATCCGAACTGGTTGCCGGCTGGCCAGCCCTGTTTGGTGTTTGATGCCCGGTTATTATTTTCCTAGTCATTATAAAGCTGGCCTTCCTCATCCAGGCGCGCACGGGCGGAAAATAAATAGCCCTCCTGAACCATGATGCGGCGCGGAAACGCCCCGATGCCGGCCTCTAATGCCGAGATATGCTGATCAAAAATCACATAAGGAATATCGGCCGCACTCAACAGGGATTGCAGCAAGGTTAGCCGAACCGGGCAGCACGTTTTTACCAGACATTCCATAGTGCCCAGTATCAGGGATCAGCCCCGATATTCCAAGCCTTTTTAACGGGAAGCCATAAGAGCAGCCGCACTTTTTTCCTTGCCCCGTGCCATGAACCGCCTTAAGTAAATCCTATGGAAAATTCTTTTTTATCCGAGCCTGTCTCTGGCCAGCTGCCTGCTCCGTCTCTGGACGCGATGGTCGATTTATGCGCGCACGCAATGGCAGATGTAAATAGCGTTATTCTGGAGAAAATGGGATCAGATGTACCGCTGATCCCCGAGCTGGCGGGCCATTTAATCGCTGCCGGGGGCAAGCGGATGCGCCCGATGCTGACCTTGCTGGGGGCGATGGCTGGCAGCGCGGATCCGCAAAGGGCAGAAATGCCCAAAGAAGCGCTCTATCTGGCAGCGGCGGTGGAATTTATCCATAACGCCACCCTGTTACATGATGATGTGATAGAT
>CBFIAD010000114.1:0-3487 GCA_965660495.1 Puniceispirillaceae bacterium (SeqCode) | reverse complement strand
CGGAATTATTCTATAAAATATGGTTGAAGGTATTGTAGATGATTGCTGCAGTTGTACGAAACTTTAATGAAGATTTAAGCCTGGAACAGGTATCCGAGCCGCAATGCCCTGAAAATGGGGTGGTGCTGGAGACGCTGGCTTGCGGGGTGTGTCGCTCGGACTATCATGGCTGGACAGGCAATCATCCATTGGTGAAAAATGGGTCGATTATGGGCCATGAATATTGCGGCATTGTGGTAGAGGCAGGCAAAAGAGCAAACCATAAAATAGGGGACAAGCTCATCGCTCCCTTTATTTTGGGCTGTGGCAGCTGTCCTGCCTGTCAGACAGGGAAATCCAACAGCTGTGGCAGCCAGATTGTTCCCGGTTTTAGTGCGCCAGGCGCTTATGCAAAATATGTAGCTGTACCCTTTGATCATAATCTGGTTCACTTGCCGGAAGCTATGTCACCGGCGCTGGCTGCCGGGCTTGGATGCCGGGTAACAACCGCCTGGCACGCTTTGAGCGACCGCGCGGATGTTCGGGCAGGAGAATGGGTGGCTGTGCACGGTACAGGCGGCATAGGGCTATCGGCAATGCTGCTGGCTAAAATGCTGGGCGCTTATGTGGTCGTGGTGGATGTTGTAAAAGACAAGCTGGATCATGCGCTGGGGTTGGGGGCAGATGCTGCGGTTAATGCCGCAGAGGTGGATGCCGCTCAGGCCATTATCGAAATTACCGGAGGCGGGGCAGATGTGTCGATAGAGGCGCTTGGTAGCGCTATAACCACAAATGCGTCTGTTGAATGTCTGGCCACTCTGGGGCGCCATGTTCATGTCGGGATGCCGGGCGGCGATGGCATGATGAATATCAATATGCGCGCTATCTATTCAAAACAGCTTTCCTTTTTCGGGACGCGCGGTATGCCCTCATGGAAATATCCCACCCTGCTGGAGATGATTGAAAAAGGCAAAATTGACCTTAGCCCAATGGTGGATAGGGAAATAGCGCTATCCCAGGCCAGTGCAGAGCTACGTATGATGAAAGGCGCTACCCCGCCTGGAACCGCTGTAATCACAAAATTTGAATAAATGTTCTCAATATATATGCAAGGGTTTGATAAATGACGGTTACCTATTTGAAAAAAGCTGCAAAAACACCAGCCACTGGAACAGAGGAAACACGAAAAATTGTTTCGGATATGCTGGACGCCATTGAAAAGGGAGGCGAGGCACAAGCCCTGCGTTATGGCAAAGAGCTGGACGGATATGAGGGCGAGGCGATTATCAGTGCCGACCAAATTGCCAGTGCCGGTAAAATGGTCTCTGAAACACTGAAAGAGGATATCCAGTTTGCCTATGACCGGGTAACGCGCTTTGCCCATGCCCAGCGCGATTCTATCTCCTCGTTTGAGACAGAACTTTCGCCCGGCCTGTGGGCTGGCCAGAAGCTGATCCCGATTGAGACAGCCGGATGTTATGTGCCGGGCGGACGCTATGCCCATGTGGCATCGGCTATCATGTCGATTGCCACAGCCAAAGTGGCGGGGGTGGAAAATATCATTGCCTGTTCTGCCCCGCATGGCAATGACGGGCCAAATCCGGCTATTTTATATGCGATGAATTTATGTGGTGCGGATAGTATTTTGTCTCTGGGCGGGGTGCAGGGCATTGCTTCTATGGCTTTCGGGCTGTTTACCGGCAAACCTGCACGGATTTTGGTAGGGCCTGGCAACCGCTTTGTGGCCGAAGCAAAACGGATGCTATATGGCCGCGTCGGGATTGATATGTTTGCCGGCCCAACTGAAATTGCGATTATCGCTGACGATACAGCAGATGCCCAAGTGGTAGCAGAAGACCTTGTCTCGCAAGCAGAACACGGCCCTGATTCTCCGGCTTGGCTTATTACCACCTCGCAATCTCTGGCTGAGGCGGTGATGGCACAGATGGATACCCATATTGCCGCATTGCCGGAAACATCCCGAAAGGCAGCCGAGCTGGCCTGGCGTGACTATGGCGAGGTGATTTTATGTGATACAGATGAAGAGGCGGTGAAGATATCGGATGAATATGCCGCAGAGCATCTGGAAGTACATACCGCGCGAGATGAATGGTACACGGAAAATCTGAAAAATTATGGCTCGCTCTTTATTGGTGAGGAAACAACCGTTACCTATGGCGATAAATGTTCCGGAACGAACCATATTCTGCCAACCAAAGGGGCAGCCCATTATACAGGCGGGCTATCGGTTCATAAATTTATGAAGATTGTGACCACCCAGCGTATGACCAGACAAGCTAACCGCGAGGTTGGACAGGCAGCGGCCAGAATTTCCCGATTAGAGGGGATGGAAGGCCATGCACGCTCGGCTGATGTGCGTTTGCGTAAATATTTTCCGGGCGAAAATTTCGCAAATTAGAGGATATGTAAAATGAAGGCACTTGTTTATACGGGCACAATGCAAACAGAAATCCGTGATGTGCCTCTGGCAGAGGTTACAGAAGGTCAGGTCTGTATTGATGTGCATCAATGCGGGATTTGCGGATCGGATATGCATGCCTGGCATGGTCTGGATGAACGCAGGGTGCCGCCTCTGATTTTAGGGCATGAAGCAGTTGGAACAGCCAGAAACGGCCGTTTTGCCGGTCAGCGTGTTGTTATTAACCCCCTTATGGGCTGTGGCAGCTGTTCTGCCTGTACCAGCGGGTTCGAGCATCTTTGTGCCAGCCGGGAATTGATGGGTTTGCGTATGCCAGGGGCGTTTGCCGAGCAGGTGATTATGAAAGAAGATAATTTGACGGCTATATCGGCAGGGCTGAAAGATAGGGATGCCGCCCTGGCAGAACCTCTGGCCTGTGCGGTCAATGCCGCGCAATTGGCGATAAATCATATTGCCGACAGGGATGCATCTGTACATATCATTGGTGGCGGGGCAATCGGCTTGCTGGCAGCGATGGTGTTTGCTGCCAAGGGGTTTCGCCATATCCATATTGCAGAAACAAATGCCTTGCGCCGCGATATGCTGGCAAAGGCAGCAGATTTTATTGCCTATGATCCGCGCGATACAATACCGAATTCAGGCCATATTGATATTGTTCTGGATGCGGTCGGATCGGGGCGGACACGTGCGGCTGCCAGTGCGATGGTACGCCCTGGCGGGGTTATCTCGCATATCGGTTTACAAGATAATGAGCCGGGTCTCGATACGCGGCGCATAACTTTGCAACAGATACATTTTACCGGCTCTTATTGCTATAGCAAGCTGGATTTTGCCGAAGCGGTGCAATTGCTGGAAGAGGGTAAAATTACAGGCGAGGGATGGGCTGAGTTGCGCGATTTAGAAGCCGGGGTGCAGTCATTTATCGATATTCATGATGGAAATG
Source organism: Puniceispirillaceae bacterium (SeqCode) (assembly GCA_965660495.1). GTDB lineage: Bacteria > Pseudomonadota > Alphaproteobacteria > Puniceispirillales > Puniceispirillaceae > JADHLI01. The sequence goes on along the minus strand of CBFIAD010000114.1, from coordinate 125 downwards.
CCCCGCCAAAAATTATCCTGCGTATCTGATACAGGATAAAATGGAATATTTCTCTTAAATCAGGTGAAAAACAATATGTATGTACCTGAAATATTTAGAGAAGAAGATAAAAAAGAAATAGACGC
>CBFIAD010000113.1:0-3600 GCA_965660495.1 Puniceispirillaceae bacterium (SeqCode) | reverse complement strand
AGAATATTATTTTGCAGGCAGAAGCGCGCTGGCCATTGCAAGGGGTGCGCGTTATCCACCGCGTTGGCCGCTTATTGCCAGAAGAAAATATTGTTTTTGTCGGCACGGCCTCTGCCCATCGTGCAGCCGCTTTTGAAAGCGCAACCTTTATTATGGATTACTTAAAAACGAAGGCGCCCTTTTGGAAAAAAGAGGAAAGCAAAACAGGTTCTGCTTGGGTGGATGCACGCCAGGCAGATGAAACCGCCCTCCATAAATGGCGCGTGGATGAATGACGCGAGGATAAATGATCGTGATTTGCCGGTTTTCTAGCGCGCGACTAATCGGGCTAGAACGGACAATTCTTCAGGATATTTCTGTCCACATTTTGAATATCACGGTGGCCGCAAAGCGCCATGCTCATATCCAGTTCCTTATGCATAATTTCCAGCGCTTTAGTAACGCCTTTCTGGCCGGCTGCCCCCAGACCATATAAAAAAGCACGGCCGGTCAGGGTGGATTGCGCACCAAGGGCAACGGCCTTTAAAATATCCTGGCCAGAGCGAATGCCGCCATCCATCCAGACTTCGATATCCTTGCCGACTGTTGATGCGATTTCCGGCAACATGGCAATAGAGCTTTCCGCTCCATCCAGCTGACGCCCGCCATGGTTAGAGACAATCAGCGCATCCGCCCCTGATTTTGCCGCCATAGCTGCATCTTCTGCATCCAGAATCCCCTTGATGATCAGCTTGCCGCCCCACCAATCCTTGATACGGGCAACATCATCCCAATCCAGCTGCAGATCAAATTGCTCGCCCACCCAGGAAGAAAGTTTGGTCATATCCGATACCCCTTCCACATGGCCAACAATATTGCCAAAGGAACGGCGCGGCGTGCCCAGCATCCCCAGACACCAGCGCGGCCGAATAGCCATATCGACAATATTTTTAAAGGTCAGTTTTGGCGGGGTGGTCAACCCATTTTTAATATCCTTGTGGCGTTGCCCCAGAATTTGCAGATCAAGGGTCAGCATGAGGGCGGAACATTCTGCTGCTTTGGCACGGTTCACCAGCCTTTTAGCAAAATCATGATCCTTCATCACATACAGCTGAAACCAGAAAGGCGCGCTTGTATGGGTGGCCAAATCTTCTATCGATGAAATGGACATGGTCGAAAGCGTAAAAGGAATGCCAAAATCAGCCGCGGCACGGGCAGCCAGAATTTCCCCATCGGCGTGCTGCATACCGGTCAGCCCGGTCGGGGCGATGGCCAGAGGCATGGCGACCTCTTTGCCCAGCATGGTTGTTTTGGTGGTGCGGTTGGACATATCCACCGCGACACGCTGGCGAAAGGAGATTTTTTTGAAATCATCACAATTAGCCCGAAAAGTTGTTTCTGTCCAGGAGCCGGATTCCATATAATCATAAAACATGGTGGGTACCCGCTTATGGGCAATTTGTCTTAATTCATCTATGGTGGTGACTTTATCCAAATGCATCATTTTTACTTTCTTCATCGAATATTCTATCTTCCAATACTACCAGAACTGCCTGTATGGCAAGAAAGGGTAAAGAAGACAGGGCAAAAAAACCTGCCTTGTCTTAACCTGTTTTCCCCAATGGGGCAAAATTTCTTTATTCAGGGCACAAGAGATAGGCTATGGTGAGAACAACAAACATAGCCTGTCATATAGGAAAGAGATGAGCAGAATTATCATTATCGGGGCAAGCCATGCCGGGCTTTCCTGTGCAGAGCGGTTGCGCCATCACGGCTTTGACGGGCATATCACCATTTTTGACCGCGAGGATGGTCTGCCCTTGCAACGACCGCCCCTGTCCAAAGCCTATCTAAAAACAGAGGCCGGCACATCAGATGAAGCCTTTTTCCTACGAAAAGCTGACTGGTTCGAGGTGTTTAATATTGATTTTCAGCCAGGATGTGCGGTGCGTTCCATCGACCGGCAATCCGGCCAGATAGAGGTGGTAGATGGTCGCAAAGAGGCCTATGGCCAGCTGGTCATCGCTACAGGGGCCAGCCCGCGTCAACTGCCCATGCCAGGCGGGCAGTGCGAAGGGGTATTCGAATTGCGTATCGCGCGTGATGCACGGGCTATTCGGGCGCATCTGGCACACACAAAAAAAGCGGTTGTAATAGGCGGCGGCTATATCGGGCTGGAAGCAGCGGCCTCTCTTCGCGCGGCCGGGATAGAGGTGGATATAGTTGAAATGGCGCCGCGCCTGCTGGCACGTGTCGCCTCGAAAGCGTTGTCAGAATATTGTGCTGATTTGCATCAGCGCCATGATGTGCGCCTTCACTTTGGCAAGGGCGTTGAAAAAATAATATGTGATGATGGCACAAAATTACGCGCTGTCAGGCTATCAGATGGCACAGAGCTGCAAGCAGATTTGGTGCTGGCAGGTATCGGAGTTGTCCCGGAAAGCCAGTTGGCGATGCAAGCCGGGCTGAAGGTGGAAAACGGAATTATCGTCAATAGCGACTATCAGACCGGCGATGCTGGCATTTGGGCGATAGGCGATGTGGCACGCGCCCCCGATATCAGCCCCATGCGCATAGAATCCATCCATCACGCCCAATATAGCGCATCGGTTGCTGCGGCTGCCATGATAGCTATGCCCGCCCCAGCGCGAGAGGCCTGGTGGTTCTGGTCAGACCAGTATGATGTGAAGTTTCAGATGGCTGGCATTGTGCCGGTGGCGCGGGAGGCAGAGCTGATATCAATAACCCGGGCTGGCAGACGCGAAAACAGCCTGTCTGTCTGGAGCTGGCTGGATGGTCAACTGGTCGCGATAGAAGCTGTCAATGACGGGCAAGCCTATATGATCGGCAAAAAATGTCTGGAGGCAGGCCGCTATCCTGACCCGCAGGAAATCGCTAGTCCAGAATTTGCGCTGAAAGCACTTCTGGAGTAAGAAAAAGGTTAAGTTTTCTGTCTCGCATTTCCTTTTTGAATTCTGCCTATTTTTAATAACAGTCCCATCTATAGGTTTAAAGATATGTCCCCAGCCGAGAAAATTGCCTTGATGCGTGCGATGTTTGATGCAGCTGTTAGCGCTGCCCATCCTGATAATTTTATTGGCGAAGCGGTAGAAAAAACAGTGCAAGCCTTGCCTGAGGGGCGGGTATTTGTTACCGGATTTGGCAAGGCGTCTGCGGTGATGGCTCATGCCTTTGAAGCGGCCGCCCCTGACAGGCTAAAGGCCAAAATGGAAGGGATGGTCATTGTCCCGGATGGTCATGGCAGTGAGTGTGAACATATTCAGATTATAGAAGCAGCGCACCCTGTGCCAGATGAACGCGGCCTGAAAGCCGCCGAGCAGATTATTCAGACTGCCCGCCAGCTTGGGCAGGATGATTTAATGGTGGTGCTAGTCTCCGGCGGTGGTTCCAGCCTGTTTTGCCTGCCCCATCCGGCTATCGGTTTTCAGGTAAAACAGGATATCACCACCCAATTATTGCATAATGGCGCGCCGATTGATGCGATGAATTGCGTAAGAAAACATCTTTCTGCGGGCAAGGGGGGGCAGCTTGCCGCGGCGGCCTATCCGGCCAAAACTCTCAGCTTTGCGATATCTGATGTGCCAGGTGATGATCCGGCTG
>CBFIAD010000112.1:0-3725 GCA_965660495.1 Puniceispirillaceae bacterium (SeqCode) | reverse complement strand
AGTGTGGTCGATATCCAGGCGGTTTCCACCGGCTCGCTCGGGCTGGATATCGCTCTTGGTATTGGGGGCTTTCCAAAAGGGCGGATTATTGAAATTTACGGGCCGGAATCTTCTGGTAAAACAACTTTGGCGCTGCATGCGGTAGCCGAAGCGCAGGCAAAGGGCGGAAATTGTGCCTTTGTGGATGCCGAACATGCCCTCGACCCGACCTATGCACGTAAATTGGGCGTTAATCTGGACGAACTTTTGATTTCCCAGCCGGATGCCGGTGAACAGGCATTGGAAATTGCCGATACGCTGGTGCGTTCCGGGGCAATTGACGTGCTGGTGGTTGATTCGGTTGCCGCCCTCGTGCCGCGTGCCGAGCTGGAAGGCGAGATGGGCGACCATCATGTAGGCTTGCATGCCCGTTTGATGAGCCAGGCATTGCGCAAGCTTACCTCTTCAATTGCACGCTCTAACTGTCTGGTGATATTCATCAATCAGATCCGGCTGAAAATCGGGGTAATGTTTGGTAATCCGGAAACCACAACAGGCGGTAATGCGCTGAAATTCTATGCTTCTGTGCGGCTGGATATTCGGCGTATCGGCGCGATTAAGGATAAAGAGGATGTGGTCGGTAACCAGACCCGCGTGAAGGTGGTAAAAAACAAGGTAGCCGCCCCGTTCCGTACAGTTGAATTTGATATTATGTATGGGGAGGGGATTTCCAAGCTGGGCGAATTGCTTGATTTGGGGGCAGCGGCCGGGCTGGTGGAAAAATCAGGCTCCTGGTTCTCTTATGGCGATCAGCGTATCGGACAGGGGCGCGAAAATGCCAAAAACTTCCTGCGTGAACATCCTGAAATGGCAGCTGAACTGGAAGCAGCTATTCGCCAGAATGCCGGGCTGGTTCAGGAAAAAATGATGGATGAAAGCCTGTCAGATGAGGATGACTCTCTTTCTGAATAGGGAGAGATAAATCTGCCTTGCTGGCCAGTAATGTTTAGGGTTGTGGCTTACGCTTCTTCTGGCCGGGCAGAATATTTATGGCATCTTTAAAAGCGGCGCGGATGATTTTGCCATTATCTGCGCCTTTTTTTATCTGCTTTTATCCTGTCCGGAGCAGGCCGCCTACAGCTCCGGCAGTTTCTGAGAGTGATATAGGCATGACAGCCTTGTTCCGCGCCGCAATTTAGGCTATTTCTGGAAACGCTTTTAACCTGTTTATAGCGTCCTTTGGCGCTACGTCTTCAATTTAAGGGTTTATCCATGTCAAGTGTGAGCGATATTCGCAGTCAATTCCTTAATTTTTTTGCCAGCCGCGATCATGAAATTGTCGCCTCCAGCCCACTTGTGCCACAAAATGATCCTACATTGATGTTCGCCAATTCCGGCATGGTACAGTTTAAAAATGTATTTACCGGTCTGGAAACCCGCCCCTATAGCCGGGCATCGACCTCGCAAAAATGTGTGCGTGCCGGCGGTAAGCATAATGACCTGGAAAATGTTGGCTATACTGCACGCCACCACACCTTTTTTGAAATGCTGGGCAATTTCAGCTTTGGTGATTATTTCAAGGAAGTGGCAATAGAACAGGCATGGCAGCTGATCACCTCTGATTTTGGTCTGGCCAAGGACAAGCTGTTGGTAACGGTTTATTCAGAGGATGAAGAGGCCGCCGGCCTGTGGCGCAAAATTGCCGGTTTGAGTGATGACAGGATTATTCGCATCTCTACGTCCGATAATTTCTGGTCAATGGGCAATACTGGGCCATGCGGGCCCTGTTCTGAAATTTTTTATGATCATGGCGATCATATCCCGGGCGGGCCTCCCGGCTCACCAGATGAAGACGGCGATCGCTTTATCGAGATTTGGAATCTGGTCTTTATGCAATATGAGCAGACTGAAACAGAAAGGCTTAATTTACCGCGCCCGTCTATTGATACCGGCATGGGGCTGGAGCGTATCGCCGCGGTTTTGCAAGGCAAGCATGATAATTATGATATTGATTTGATGCGTGCGCTTATCGAAGCCTCGGCTGATTTATCCAATACCGAAGCAGATGGAGCGCATAATGTCTCGCATCGGGTGGTGGCTGACCATCTGCGATCTGCCGGCTTTTTAATTGCTGATGGCGTGTTGCCATCCAATGAAGGGCGGGGATATGTGCTGCGCCGGATTATGCGCCGGGCGATGCGCCATCTTCACCAGATTGGCTGTGCCGAGCCGGTTATGTATCGCCTGGTGCCTGCACTGGTACGCGAGATGGGCGGCCATTATCCGGAATTGGTGCGCGCCGATGCGCTGATAACCGAAACCCTCAAGCTGGAAGAAACGCGCTTTAAAGATGCGCTGGCACGGGGTCTGAAAATCCTGCATGCCGAAATCGACGGCAAGGCATCTGCTGGCACATTGGATGGCCAGACAGCCTTCAAGCTGTATGATACCTATGGTTTTCCGCTTGATTTAACTGAAGATTTCTTGCGCGGCTATGGCTGGTCTGTGGATGTTAAGGGCTTTGAGGCGGCAATGGACGCCCAGAAACAGGCTGCACGGCAAGCCTGGACAGGCTCTGGCAGCAAGGCAGATAATAAGCTGTATCTGGAGCTGGCTGACCAGCAAGGGCCAACCGAATTTTTAGGCTATACCCGCCTAAGCGCAGAAGCAGTAGTGACCACCCTTATTTGCGAGGATAAAATTTGTGAAAGCGCAAGTGCGGGCGACCATGTCCAGCTTACCACCAATCAAACGCCCTTTTACGGGGAATCAGGCGGCCAGGTCGGGGATACAGGTCTGGTTTTATGGGCAGACGGGCAGGGGCGCATCACCAATACCACCAAAACAGCCGGCCTGTTTATCCATCATGTTGAAATAGAAAAAGGCCAGCTTTCCCCGCAACAATCTGTAACTTTGCAAGTGGATTCAGCCAGACGCGAGAGCTTGCGTGCCCATCATAGTGCGACCCATCTTTTGCATGAGGCATTGCGCGAGGTGCTGGGCGCCCATGTCGCACAAAAAGGCTCTCTTGTCTCGCCAGAGCGGTTGCGCTTTGACTTTTCTCATCCCCAGGCCATGAATGAAAATGAGCTGCAACAGGTCGAAGCGATTGTAAATAGCCGCATCCGTGCAAATAGTGATGTAACAACCCGTATTATGACCCCGGATGAAGCCACAGGTGAGGGCGCGCTGGCGCTCTTTGGCGAGAAATACGGTGATGAGGTGCGGGTGGTCTCTATGGGCGGCGCGCCAGCAGATGGCTTAAAAAAGGCTGCTTGGTCGGTTGAATTATGTGGTGGCACCCATGTGCAGCAGACAGGCGATATTGCGCTGTTGAAAATTGTATCGGAAAGTGCGGTGGCAGGTGGGGTACGCCGGATTGAGGCCACTGCTCATGAAAGCGGGTTAAACTGGCTTGCCGGGCGTAATAATATGCTTGCCGATATCGCTGATCAGCTAAAAACATCCTCCGATCAGGTCAGCGAGCGTGTCAGCCAGCTGCTGGAGGATCGCAAGCGCATGGAAAAGGAAATCACCAGCCTTCGCCAAAAGTTGGCAACCGGGGGCGGGGCAGAAAGTCAGGCCGAAACCATTGGTAATATTTCATTTATTGGTAAGGTTCTGGGCGATACACCGCCGCGCGATTTAAAGCCGATGGCCGATAATTTCCGGCAAGGGGCATCCAATAGCGTTATTTGCCTGGTTTCGGATTTTGAGGGCAAAGCCTCTATCGTGGTATCGGTCAG
>CBFIAD010000111.1:0-3798 GCA_965660495.1 Puniceispirillaceae bacterium (SeqCode) | reverse complement strand
CGCCAGGCCTCTTTGTTTGGCCGCTCGGTTGGCGGTTCACGCTCTATCAGTCTGGATGTAACAGGCCCCACACAGGAAAATATCGGCACGGTCACCACCGCCCTGAATAATGCGCTGGCACAGGCCTTTCCGCGCAGTGAAGGCAATCAGATACGGGTACTGCCAAGCCTGAATACCGGCACACCTCAAATTCAGCTGACCCCTGATCCGGTGGCACTGGCCGCATCGGGTCTGTCCATGCAAAGCTTTGCCCAGGCGGTTGATATTTATAATGACGGGATGCGGGTAACCCAGATCCCTATTGACGGAGAATTAATTGATCTGACTTTGGCTGGCCAGAATGCCGGTAATCTTTCTATATCGGATCTGGAAAACCTGCCCATTATCACCCCTTCCGGCGAGGTTGTCTCTGCCGGGCAATTAGCCCGTGTCAGCTTTGTCAGTGCTCCGGAACAAATCAGGCGTATCGGCGGTAATCAGGCACGCTCCCTGCAATTGCGTCCCGATGAAAGCCTACCTCTGGAAAGTGCCATTCAAAAGATTGAAACTGAAATACTGCCGCAAATCGCGCCTTTGGCTGCAGAAAAAAATGTTCAGGTAAGTGTGCGCGGGGCAGCCGGCGAGCTGGCCCGTACATGGGCGGCCATGCAGACAAATGTTCTGGCCGCCATCGCGGTGATTTTCCTTTTGATGGTCGTCTTGCTGCGCAGCTTTACCCTGCCAGCCATTATCCTGCTGGTTATACCAATGGCCAGTGCAGGCGGCATTGTCGGTCTGGCAATTCTTAACCTGTTTATCCGTCAATCGCTGGATATGCTGACCATGCTGGGATTTGTTATTTTAACCGGGGTAGTGGTGAATAATGCTATTTTGATGATCGAGCAAACCAGCCTTCATATTCGTGAAGATGGCATGAGTGTAGATGAAGCGATTTTGGAAGCAACCAGCAATCGTATCCGGCCTATTTTTATGTCCACCCTCACCTCTTTGTTCGGGCTTGTGCCATTGGTGGTATTTCCCGGGGCGGGCTCGGAATTATATCGCGGCATAGGCACGGTGGTTTTTGGCGGACTTGCGCTTTCCACCCTTGCAACCTTGCTGATGATACCGCCATTGTTGTCTCTGGCACGCAAACCGCTGGAAGCTGCCAGCCGGCCAGCTGTTATCGATTTAAACAGCTAGAAACAACAGACAAGAAAAAACCCCTCTCTATCAAGAAAAGAGAGGGGAGATAAGCGTCGCTTACTTATTGCGCCAGGGGGCATCTGGAATGCCATCTGGCAAGCTATCATGATAGCCCGGCACAGAGGCCGCAAAATCGGTCATATAGGCTTGCAAGGAGGGTGCGATGGCACGCCAGTCAATAATGGCGCGCAAGTCCAGATAATCCAGAACACAAGCCAGGCCGATTTCAGCAGCATTAGGCGATGCCCCGCTACGATAGGTAATAGCCTTTGCTTCCAGTGCTTGCAAGCTGCGCTCCAGCTTGCCACGCTGATAGTCCACAATGGAGGCAACTTGCATCCCTTCCGGGCGCATACGCCCTTCATATACAATCAGAATAGCTGCATCCATCATCCCGTCTGCAAGGGCAGCGCCTATCAGTATCTCGGCTCGTTCCTTGCCGCTGGCCGGAAATAATTTACCGCCACCAGCCTTGTCATCCAGATAATCCAAAATTACCCGGCTATCATAAATAGCCATCCCTTCTGATATCAGGGTAGGAATTTTACCAAGCGGGTTTTGTTTTCTGTTTTCTGAATCCGGCTGGCTGGTATCGGTAGGAATAATTTCAACCTCTGCCTCAAGAGACAATACGTGCAAAGCTAATTTTACTTTACGGCCAAAGGGTGATGCCCCTGCTGAAAAGAGTTTCATCCTGTTATCCTATATGTTGTTCGGAAATCTGCGACCGAAAGATCGCAACCTTTTAGCTAGCAAAAACATATGCAGATGAGCTGTCAAGTTTTTTTGCCAAATCTGCCAGACAAACAGTGGTTTTAACCCTTGTTCGAACTTTGAAAATATTTCGAAAAAAAGCGATATTGACAGCATGAAGACGTCATCTAATATGGGGCGATAGTCGTTAATTTCAAGTGATCCGTTTTAAGATATGGCCGCTCCTGTTCCAATTTATGTTATTGCTCTTGAATATGCCCAAGCACGCAGGAAGGCTATTTCCGAACGTCTTGGTGCGCTTGGCCTTGCTTTCACCTTTATTAACGCTGTGTGCGGAAAAAATCTGGCAGAAGATGAAATTGACAATTTTACCACGCCCGCCCGCCAGAGATATTTACCCCATCCGCTGAGCAAGGGGGCCATTGGGGCTGGGCTTAGCCATCTTGACGCCTGGCAAAAAATCGCCGCAAGTGATGCGCCAATGGCGCTCATTCTGGAAGATGATGCCATTCTGGATAAGGATCTGGATGATATATTGCACCAGCTGAGTCTGCTGGAAGATAGGATAGATATCGTTAATTTACATTTCAGGGGTGGACGCCCGCTTACCGACATTGCCCGGCTTTCCGAGGCGCATTGGCTGTCCTCCTGTCGATATAACAGTATTGGCGCAGAAAGTTATGTCATCACCCGTAAAGCGGCCGCACATTTGGCCAAACATTATCTGCCAATAATATATGAAGTTGATCTTTTTCTTAATCGCTGGTGGGATCATGGGCTGCATATCCTGACCGTGAACCCGCCTGTTGTATACGAAGATGAAAGCCCGACCACTATCGGCTATCCGGCTCAAAAAGCAGGCTGGCCAGAGAATAGCTGGTGGCATAAAATCCTGCGCCGGTTAAACCGCATAGGCACATCTTTTACCAAACGCCGTCGCTATCCTGCCATGATAGCCGCCATAAAAAAACGGTTAAGTGGTGCAGATTTAACAAGCAAAAGCCGGCAGTATAATTATCGTGACCTTGCCCAGGGGGCGGCAAAGGATTAATCCTGTAAATGGCTTTGAAAAAAATAGTATAAGGGAAGAATTGATAATGCATATTGGCATGATTGGCATTGGCCTGATGGGACATGGTATCGCCAGCAATATTCTGAAAGATGACAGCTATCGCCTGACATTTCTTACCCATCATGGAAATCAGCCTACAAATCGGCTAGAGGCTGCAGGGGCTATGGCCGCAGACAGCATTAAAGAGGTGGTAGAAGGCGCTGATATCCTTTTGATATGCGTAACAGGGGCAGCTCAGGTAGAAGAAATTCTATTTAGCCCGGAAGGGGTAAGCGCCCATGCTAAAAAAGGGCAAATCATCATTGATTGCTCGACCAGTATGCCGGAAAAAACACGGCTTTTTGCCGCCAAACTGGCAGAAGCGGGCATTCCCTTTGTTGATGCGGCCATGACCCGCACCCCCAAGGAAGCAGCTGAAGGGCGGCTAAACCTGATTGTCGGGGCAGAAAAGGACATATTTGATCAGCTTCATCCCCTGCTCTCGCAATTTGCTGAAAATATCGTTCATGCAGGGGCGGTTGGCTCTGGCCAGGCATTAAAACTCATTCATAATTATGTTTCGCTTGGTTATGCAGCAGTGATGGCAGAAGCCGCCGCTCAGGCACAAAAACAGGGCATTGACCCGCAAAGATTTCTGGATGTCCTGCATTTGGGCGGCGGAAATTCGGTTGTACTGGAACGCTTTCGCCCTTTCCTGACAGACAAGGATATTAGCGGTTTGCAATTCTCGCTCAGCAATGCGGCCAAGGATATTGGCTATTATATTCAAGCCTATGAAGATACGCCTATCAGCTCTGCGGTTATGGATTTATTCTGCCGCGGTGTTG
>CBFIAD010000110.1:0-3820 GCA_965660495.1 Puniceispirillaceae bacterium (SeqCode) | reverse complement strand
CGGATTTGGCCGATCAACCCTGCCATACCCTTGCCTGAATATACCGGGTCCAGCAGTATTCCTTCATTTCGGGCTAACAGATGGGTGGCCTCTACCATCGTGCTGGTGGGGATACCATATCCCTGGCCAACATAGCCGTCATCAACAATCACCTTATCGCGCGATAAGGGCTTGTCGGTTAGCTGGGCAGCTGTTTTCACTGCCAATTTATACACATTTTCAATTTGTATGCTCTCTGGCTGGCGCACAGAGATGCCCAGAATAGGAATATCGCACCCCAGCGCATGAAACCCGGCTACCATGCCAGCGTGCGTGCCTGCACTGCCCGTAGATAACACCACCATCTTTGGCGACAGGCCGATATCGGCACATTGCTGTAATAATTCCTGGGCGGTTGAAACATAGCCTAATGCACCAATTTCATTAGAGCCGCCCCCTGGAATAAAATAGGCTTTTTTGCCTTCAGCCCTCAGACGGTCTGTGACCGCCATTGCTTCGCCATTCATATCCAGGCCAGGCGGACGAAATTCAATTTTTGTGTTAAACATATGGTCAAACAGCACATTGCCGGTTTGCTCATACGCTCTGCCCTTATCTGGTACGCGCCGTTCCAGCAAGGCATAACATTCCAGCCCCAGCTTACAGGCAGCGGCGGCTGTCTGGCGCACATGGTTGGATTGCACCGCCCCTTGCGTCACTACAATTTCTGCGCCTTTATCGAGCGCATCTGCCATCAAAAACTCTAATTTTCGGGTTTTGTTTCCGCCGGTGGCCAGTCCTGTGCAATCATCGCGCTTTATCCATAATCTGGGCCCGCCAAGCGCAGCGGTAAGGCGCGGCATTTCTTCCAGTGCGGTTGGCTGATGGCATAATGGAATGCGCTTAAATTTGGACAATATATCGGTCATTCACTCTCCCCCATGATCAAAAACAATCGTGGCAAGATTTATTCACATCAGCAATCAAATAGTGTGAAAATAATCCGGACAGGCGTATTTTTTTAAATTTTTTAGCGATATAGGGCTTCCAGCTGGTCGTGATAGAGGGAAAGCAAAATATTACGCTTTACTTTAAGTGTTGGGGTCATTTGATTGTTTTCTATTGTAAATTCTTCATCGGAGATAATAAATTTTCGTACCCTCTCAAAGCTGGCAAGCTGGCTATTTGCGCGGGCTACCGCCTGTTTAACCGCCTCTTCTCTTGCATCGCTTCCCTGCTCTTTTAGCGCTTCAGATGGTACAATAATCGCTGCCAGCCAGGGTTTTTTATCGCCTGTCACCATAATTTGTACGATTTCCGGCTGGATAAGAAATTCTGCCTCTACCCGGTTGGGCGCGATATTATCCCCGCCGGAATTCACAATCATATCTTTTTTTCGGCCAGTGATGGTAATAAAGCCATCTTTTGAAATCTCGGCGATATCACCTGTATAAAGCCAGCCATTTTTAAGGGCGGATTTGGTGGCGTCCGGATTTTGCCAATAGCCGTTCATAATACAGGCGCCTTTTGCCAGTAATTCTCCGTCTTTTGAGAGTTTTACCTCTACCCCGCCTACCTTTGGGCCAACACTTTTGATACGGATATCGCCTGGCCGGTTCGCTGAAATCAAAGGCGAGGCTTCTGTCTGGCCATAGCCTTGCAAGATATTTATTCCTAGCCCTAAAAAGAAATAACCGATATCCGGGTTCAAGGCCGCCCCGCCCGAGACAAAATATTTCAGCCGGCCGCCAAAACGTTTGGCTACTTTCTTGCGCACTATTTTATCCAGCAGCCTATCAAGCACTCGCTCTGTCAGGCTAAGGGGATGTTTCTGCCACCTCTTGCGTCCAATGGCGACTGCCTTATCAAAGGCTTTGGCCGATAGCCCGCCCTTTGCCGCTACCCCGCTGGTGATGCGATCATATAAAACCTCATACAGGCGCGGCACGGCTGTCATCAGGGTTGGCCGGACTTCTGCCAGATTAGCGGCAATTTTATCTGCCCCTTCGCAATAATAAACTTCAGCGCCGATCTGTACCGGCAAATGCAGGCCTGCAGTATGCTCATAAGCATGGGAAAGCGGCAAAAGAGATAAAAATATTGCCTCTTTTTCGGCATCCCCTTCTGCCAGTAATTCGCGGGCAGCATCTATATTGGCCTGAATAGAGCGATGGCTCAGCATCACCCCTTTGGGCTGGCCACCTGTACCAGAGGTGTAGATAATACAGCAAGTATCTGTTCCGCCGCCTAATATCTCGATACCCTGCCCTGTTTCCTTTGACTGCCACAGCGTTTCAATGCGGTGAATATCAAAATCTGTTTTGCCGAAATCTGTTTTATCTGTCTGGCCATTTGGGCCAGAAATAAGACAGGCAGCTTTAACGTCCCCATAATTTTTTGCTACCTCTAGCAGGACAGAAGCAATCTTCCCTTCCGAGCAAAAAATAAAACGTGCCCCGGAATCGCCTAGCTGATGGGCATGATCACGCGCTGTATGGGTAGTATAGGCTGGCACAACAATTCCGCCAGCGGCCATAATGGCCAGATCACATATCGCCCAGCTAGAGCTGTTTTCAGCACATAACAGCACCCGGTCCCCCGATTGCAACCCCATTTGGCGCAAATTTTTGGCCAAGGCGACGACCCGCATTGCCACCTCGTGATAACTCAGCATTTGCCATTGCCCGTCGCGCTTGTCAAAAAAGAGCGGGGCATCTGCCTTTTTATTGGCCATCTCCAGAAAACGGGCAGCAAGGTGGATATGTTTCATCTTACCCCTTCCATTGACATAAGCGATGAATATTTAAGAACCGACAGAACAGACATATTCGAAAACAGGTCTGCTTTCGTGGTTTGGGCTAATATGGCTGCGGCGCTGGTGGGCATATCCACAGGGTTTTCCGGGCTAAGGGTACGCAAAAGCTGGCTAAGACCCGGATTATGGCCGATAACAAGAATTTTATCTGCTTTCTGCGCTATCGCGTCAATTGCATGAAACAACCTGTCCCGCGATGCATTATAGAGGCTTTCATCATAGAAGGTTTCCATTTCCGGCCAATATTTTGCGCCAATGTCAAAGGTCTGGCGAGTGCGTAAAGCAGGCGAACATAAACAGAAAATTGTGCCCGTTAAACAAGGCTGAAGAGCAGCGGCAACAATTGGCAGTTCATCTTGTCCCCGCACCGATAGGGGGCGCAAAAAATCCGTCCCATCTTCTGATAGGTACTCTGCCTCTGCATGTCGAAGAAGAATAAGCTGGCGCATAATTCCCTTATGTTTAACTATCTGATTTACTATGCTGTTGAGTCTTGCCTGTATCCAGAGGAAAAACAAGGGGCTGGCGAGTGGCAGGGATGTATTTTCCCTGATTTGGAAAAGCTTTTTAGCAAAATATCTGGAAATCTGTACAGGCTGTGGGTATGGTCATCACACATTATGCCCTGCCCCCGATAAAGGCAGAAAAACAAATAAGGTAAGAGACGATTAGATGACCAACCGCGATTTTTCCCAGCTTATCGGCAATACACCGCTTATTCGCCTGAATCGCCTTTCTGATTTGACAGGGTGCGAGATATTGGGAAAGGCTGAATTCATGAATCCGGGCGGGTCGGTCAAGGACAGGGCAGCTAAAGCCATTATCGAAGCGGCTGAAAAGAGCGGTGAATTAAAGCCGGGCGGAACGATTGTGGAAGGCACAGCTGGCAATACCGGTATCAGCCTTACCCTGGTCGGGCGCTCAAAAGGTTATCGCAGTGTAATTGTCATGCCAGAAACCCAAAGCCAGGAAAAAAAAGATGCTCTGCGCGTTTGCGGGGCAGATTTACGCCTTGTTCCTGCTGTT
>CBFIAD010000109.1:0-3863 GCA_965660495.1 Puniceispirillaceae bacterium (SeqCode) | reverse complement strand
TCCAGCTGGTCATGCAAGGCCGGCAATTCCGGTAGCTGTTTGCCAGTCACATTTTGGGCCCATAGACCAGCGCCCGCCTCGCACAAGGCGCACCCCTTCACCTCAATCTGGTAGCCATGAATAGTGCCATCTTTTATCGCCAAAAAGGCGGCAACACGGTCGCCGCACACAGGGTTACTGGCTACTGCCTGATGTGTAGGGTTGGGTAATTTGGGGATATCGCGTGCCTGATGGGCAAGGCTGAGAAGCTGTTTTTGATAGAGGCTTTCCAAAACGGGTGCGCTCCTTCAAGGGCACAGCATAGCTTAATAACAAATAAGCGCTGTCCTGCCTATTCCAGGAATAACAGCATATATACTGCACCGCACGCCACGGCATAAGTCAGCAAAACCGCCCAGTGCAAGCTGTGATATTCATTTTCTTCAGGCACGCCTGCTGGTAATTTTTTATCCGATGCCATTTTTTCCCCCATTCAGGATCAGATGAATAACTTATCTTTAAAGCTATATCGAAAAGAAAGGCGGCTGACAAGTTGTCTGCCAGCCGCCTTGAATGTTTTACTGCATCTTTTTCACGCCGATGACTTTGGCCACCACAATCGACAGGAACACCGCACCAAAGGAGAAGAGCGCGCCCATCTTGGCCGCATCCTGTACTTCGCCCGGGGCAAAGGCTACCGCCGAAATAAACAGTGATACGGTAAAGCCAATCGCGGCAACAAAGCCGATGATCAGCAAGTCAATTACGCGCATCCCTTGTGGCAAGCCAAGACGCAGGACAACTGCCGCGATAAAGCCCAGCAGCAAAATACCAATAGGTTTGCCAACAATCAGCCCGGCCAAAACCAGCCATGTTGCATCGCCAATAGCCGAGAATACCACTCCTGCATTGGCAAAGCCGAATAGCAGCAGAATAAATTCTACCGGCATTTTCAGGGCATGTTCGGTATCGTTCAGCAAATCATGCTCATATTTTTCATCCTCGCCAAAAATGCCGAAATCATGATCGGCATGGGGCAGGGTAGCGACGACTGGCAACAGGCCCAGTGCCGGATGGATACCCGCTTGCGCAAACCCATACCAGCTGGCGATACCCGCAATGGCATAGGGCCAAACACCAAAACGTTCCCGCATTTTTGTGCTGACCGGACGGGCGTCATCGCCATTATCCATTTTACGCGGTAAAAAGTTAAAGAACAGATATACCGCAATGGCCGTGCCAAAAGACAGCAACAGCCATTCCAGATTTAACTCGCCCTGCGGATAGAAAATTGCCAGAATTATAAGACCTGCCGCATCATCAGCGATTGCCAGTAACAGCAAAAAGCCTACAGCCGGGTGTTTTGCACCGAAAATTATGCGCCCTACCAGATAGGAAAAAGCAATATCGGTTGCAGTTGGAATGGCCCAGCCATTGGCCAGAATAGCCAGCTTGCCCACCATAAATGCGCCCAGCAAATAAACCGAAACAGGCCCGATCATGCCGCCTGCGGTGGCGATCAGGGGGGTGAGGGCTTTTTTGCCGCGCAAAGAGCCATCTTTGAGTGCGACCGCTTCCCATACCTCTTTGCCCGCCATCGCAAAGAATAGAGCCATTAACACATCATTTATCAGATAATGCAGAGTCAGGGTTCTATGCCCGTCATGCAAATGCCCAATGGGCGCATGATCCCAAATGACAAATTCGACTATATGGTGATAGCTATCATAATGAATATTTGCCCAAATCAGCGCAGATGCTGCACCAAAAATCAGCAAAACCGAATATTCCTGAATAAAATTCCAGGTCTGATTATTGTTTGTTGACATGATTTTTCCTGACTTTCCTGGTTTATGCTTGTCATATATCAGAGGCAGAAAACCACTTCCCCCCTTGTGGTAACCCGCCCATAATGCCAAAAATTCACTGGAATTCAATATATACTAGCCTTTTTTAGGTAAAATTTTATAAGTGAATTATGATGGTTTCTTTTCTAGGTTCCAATATTTTCCGTGGTTCCGTTTATGGTAGGGGCCATCCTTTGAATATTGCGCGTGTCTGGCCAGTTATCGATATCTGCCAGGCTTTGGGCTGGATAGAGGAGGGGGAGTATCGCGCTATCGCGCCTGCCCAGCCTGCCGCCTTGCAGCTTTTTCACACAACAGACTATATTCAGGCTCTGCAAGAAGCTGAAAGACACCAAAAACTCAGCGATGATAAAATGCAGCGTCACCGAATTGGGCTGGATAATAATCCGATATTTCCGCAAATCTATCGCCGTCCGGCAACGGCTGCAGCCGCCAGCATTTATGGGGCAAACTTATTGCTGTCAGGCGACAGGCAAACTGTTTTTAACCCGTCAGGGGGCACCCATCACGGGATGCCGGACAGGGCAAATGGCTTTTGTTTTGTTAATGATCCGGCTTTGGCTATCTTGACCTTGCTAGAGGGAGGGGCAGGCAGAGTAGCCTATATTGATATTGATGCCCATCACGCAGACGGGGTGGAAGCCCATCTATCGTCTGACCTGCGCGTTAAATTATGGTCTGTGCATGAAGAAAATCGCTGGCCGCGCACTGGCCAGGCCGGGGATAAAGGGGGCGGGCAAGCGCGCAACTTCCCGCTTGCCAGAGGGGCAGGAAATACAGCATTGCTGGAAATCCTTAATCAGCATATTTTGCCAGATATCCACCAATTCAGCCCGGAATTTATTGTCTTGCAGGCAGGATGTGACGGGCTAATAGATGATCCGCAATCCGGGCTGGCCTATACCAACAAGGGATATTGGCAGGCGATAGAACAGATATTGGCGTTGGAAATTCCGGCACTGGTTCTTGGGGGCGGGGGGTATAATCCCTTTACAACTGCCCGGGCCTGGGCCGGTATCTGGGGGCTGATAAAGGGCAAAAACCCCTATCATACAAAGGCAAATGAGGCAGCTCATGCTATCCTGTCCGCTCTGGAATGGCAGCATCGCCGCGCCCGCATTATACCGGCACATTGGACAGAACAGCTATTTGATGAAACGCCTTAATATGTTTTTTCGAAAAATACTCATTTCCTGTCTGGCGCTATTTAGCCTGATGCTGTTCGCTGTGATGCCGGGTTTATCTGTATCTGCTGAACAGACAGAAAGGATAGAGGTGCAGATTGGCACCGATAAGGGCATGGAATATGCATTTCAGCTGGAGTTGGCACATACGCCAAAGACACGGGCAAAAGGGCTGATGCATCGCCAGCATCTGGCAGAAAATGGTGGTATGCTCTTTATCTGGCCGGAAACAGCCACGCGGCTATTCTGGATGAAAAACACGCCTGTCTCTCTGGATATATTGTTTTTTGACCAGACAGGACGGCTGGTTTATCTCCATCCCTCTGCAATGCCTTATTCATTGCAGACCATCTCCTCGCTTCAGCCGGTAAAATATGTAGTGGAAATAAGGGGCGGGCTCGCCCGGCAAGGCGGGATAGAAACAGGGGCTTATCTGAACATCATCAGCGAATTGCCGCCTGCAGAATAAAACAGGGCAAGAGAGCCTGTTGCACTTTGAAAAAACAGGGCAAGGGGCGAGTTTTTTAATATCTGGTAAAATTAGGGCTTGATATCGCCCCTGATGTGGGTGTAAACAGGCGCTGTCGGAGTGTAGCGCAGCCTGGTAGCGCATCTGGTTTGGGACCAGAGGGCCGGGAGTTCGAATCTCTCCACTCCGACCATTTTAGTTTCCAAAGGTCTGATGGGTGGGAAGCAGTTCCCGCCTTTTGTTTTTATGGCCTCTTTTGCGGCTTGTTTTTCATTATATTTTTAGATAATTTATGGGCACCTGAACAGGTGCGAATATGCGCCGCATCAACAGCAGATTTTATGGATAGGCAGGGGGGCTTGA
>CBFIAD010000108.1:0-3920 GCA_965660495.1 Puniceispirillaceae bacterium (SeqCode) | reverse complement strand
CCTGTACCGGCCAGCCAGCCAGTTTGCAGCGTTAGCCTTTATCGGCCAGGATTGTCTCGCCAGCCAGACATCGCTGGCCGGGTTTTACCATCACACGATAACTATCTGGAAAACTGATATCGATTTTCGGCCGCATCAGCCCCAGAGCCACCGCCATAGAGGGGCTTGCCTGTCGACCCTCTGGCAAACAGCTTTGTATTATACGGCAAAAGGGCTCGCCATAATGGGTCATAGCTACCCTGTCACTAACAGACGCATCCACAGAGGGCAGAAAGATAATCTCCTGGCGTGCAGAAGAAGGGTCAGGTATTTCTACCTCCCCAAAGGCGGCAAAATCCCCGTCATACCATATTTGCTGGTCAATCAGCCCGTCTATCGGGGCAAAGGCGATATGGCTGTTAAACCAGTCCGGGCGCACGCGCACCAGATATCTGGCATTTTCCCTGTCATGATGTATCATCAGGATTTGACCATCTATCGGGGCGGCAATCTGGCCAGCTTTAATATCGGGTTGCGGGCGTTTTGGCATCCGCAAAATAATTTTCAGATAGATAAGCCCTGCCAGCCCTATCAGGCCAAGCGGCAAGTAAAGCGCGCTTACTATCGCTGTCAGCCCCCCGGCAACCGCCAGAACTGGCCAGCCGGGTTGTTGGCGTGGCACATGAAAATATTTTTCAAACAGCTCCTTTATCATCCTGTTCATTCACCTTATGCCAAAATTTATTATTTTCTTTTACGCCTATTGACCCGAAGCAGCACTTTCCGGCAGGGCAAATATCTGTGAGGGATAAATCAAATCCGGGTTATCAATGCGGCTGGCATTTCGTTTTAAAATATCCAGATAGCGTATGCCCCTGCCATAGGTACGATAGGCGATACGCCACAACACATCCCCCTTGCGGATAACCACCATTTCACTGCCATCCAGACCGACATCCAGCTGTGCGATATCTATCTCGATCTGGGTTGTCAGCGCGATACTATCATCCAAATCCAGCAGATTTGCCTGTATCACTGCCCGGCCTGTCTGGTTGGCTGACACGCTGACTTTGGTTGACCAGCTGCCATCTTCTGCCAGCTGGACATCGACAAATTTTTGTCCGCCAAATGACCCGGAAATGGCCGCCCCGCCTACAGATTGACCTTTGATTTCCAAAATATTTGTCGATTGCCAGCTAAGGGTGCCAATAGAAATTTCAGGCAGCGCCACCAAAATGGTTTCCACCTCTTTTTGGGCAAGAATACTGGCGCTATCGGTTGCGCTGTCGTCGGAAGCCCCGGATTGCGGGATAGCGACACTGGCCAGCTCACGCGGCGCAGACAGGATTTCGGTTGCCGCATCACCGGTCATTGGCACTAATGCCACCAGCGGTTTTTCATTGCCATTTTCAGCCAGCTCTATTAATACGCCGCGTTCCGAGCGGATAATCTGCCCATCCTTGCCTGTCATTTCCGCAATAATCAGGTGATTGCCCGGGCTAAGGGGCTGGTCGGGTATCGCTACCCATTCGCCATTGCTATTGGACAGGGTTTTAGCCAAAGGCTGGTCTGTGTCCAGCAGGCGGATTTCAGTTTCTGGCGGCGCAGTGCCAGCAATAACAGCCGAGCCATCCGGGCCAATACGCGCCACATCGATACTCAGGGGCTTGTCTGTGCTGATATCCAAAGGCGTTGAAGATGGCAGATTGTTTTCTGTGCCTGGCTGTATCTGTTCGGAGCCGGGCAGGTCTGTATTTTCGGGGGCGGCAGAGGTTTGACTGACATCTGTTTGGGCTGAGCTGACATTTGGCTCGCTGGTAGAATAAAACATCCATGCAACCGCCAAAGCGGCCAGTGCGCCGCCGCCCAGCAATAACAATCCGAAAATCAGCCGCATCTTCACCCCCCTTGCCTTGCTCGCCCAGCCCGTAAAATGGCGTTATGTTATATGCTACTAGCGAAAATAAACTATTACAATCCTTTCAGGAAATTGCTTTTTGGCCTTTCACGAATTTGCCGTTTGGCAGAAATCACATAATTCAGAATTTTAACCTGGCACAGCCATAGACTGCCCCCTGAAACGGGCATAAGATAATGGATAATTGGGCGCAGTTTTTTGCGGATAAATAGCGCAGCTTTGAATAAAGGTTTTAAAAGATGAGACAACTTTGTGTTTTTGCAGGTGCCGCCAAAGGTATTCATGACCATTATGAGCGCGAATCCGAACGGCTGGGCGGTATGCTGGCTGCCCGTAATTTCAGCATGATTTATGGTGGCGGGCGCACCGGGCTGATGGGGGCATTTGCCAGAGGTGCGCTGAATGCCGGCGGCCATGTTACCGGCATTATTCCTCATTTTCTGGAATCCCTGGAGGTGGGAAATGGCGATATTCAAAAGCTGTTAATCGTCGAAACTATGCATGAGCGCAAAGCCACCATGTATAAGGATTCTGCCGGATTTGTTGTATTGCCGGGCGGGCTTGGCACGCTGGATGAGATGATGGAGGTAATGACCTGGAAACAGCTTGGGCTGTTGCAAGCGCCTGTCTTTGCCCTGGATATCTCTGGCTATTGGCAACCCTTGCTGGGCATGATGGATCATGCCGAAAAACAGGGTTTTATTCATAATCGCGGCATTATCGATTTTCATGTTGGCAGCGACCCAGATCATCTTGTCGACCTTATTGATCAGCATCTGGGGAAAAACTCGGGCTAAAACCTGCTCATGGCCTTGCACAGACATCACAAAACCAGTACATAAAGGCGGGTGTGGCAAAGCCTTGCTTGCGCCATGTGAGATAGCACTATAGCCACAATTATTCGAATATCATGCGGCCAGTAATCGAAGGGGAAGCGTTATGGCGAAGATCAAAGTAAAAACACCGATTGTTGAGATGGACGGCGATGAGATGACCCGGATCATCTGGCAGAAAATCAAAGACAAGCTGATTTTCCCATATCTGGATATCGATTTAAAATATTACGATCTGGGCATCGAAGCCAGAGATGAGACCGATGATCAAATCACGATTGATGCAGCAAATGCCACCAAAAAATACGGCGTTGCGGTTAAATGTGCGACCATCACACCTGATGAGGCACGGGTAGAGGAATTTAACCTGAACCGTATGTATAAATCGCCTAACGGTACTATCCGGAACATTCTGGGCGGTACGGTATTTCGCCAGCCTATTATCTGTAATAATGTGCCGCGCCTGGTGCCGGGCTGGACTAAGCCTATCGTAATTGGCCGTCATGCCTTTGGTGACCAATATCGCGCCACCGATATGAAAGTAAGCGGTGCAGGTACATTGACCCTGACCTTCCAGCCGGCAGACGGTAGCGAAGCGACTACCCATACTGTTTTTGACTTCCCGGATGGCGGTGTGGCGATGGCGATGTATAATCTGGACGAGTCTATTCGCGGCTTTGCCCGCGCTTGTATGAATTACGGTCTGGATTTGGGCTGGCCAGTGTATCTTTCTACCAAAAACACCATTATGAAAGTCTATGATGGCCGGTTTAAGGATCTGTTCGAAGAAGTATTTGAAGCAGAATTTAAAGACAAGTTTGACGCTGCCGGCATCACCTATGAACACCGGTTAATCGATGACATGGTCGCCTGTGCCATGAAATGGGAAGGCGGCTTTGTGTGGGCCTGTAAAAACTATGACGGGGATGTTCAGTCTGATACAGTGGCACAGGGCTTTGGCTCGCTCGGCCTGATGACATCTGTTCTGATGACACCTGATGGCAAGACAGTGGAAGCAGAAGCCGCACATGGCACGGTGACCCGCCATTATCGCCAGCATCAGCAAGGCAAGGAAACCTCCACCAACCCGATTGCCTCAATCTTTGCCTGGACACGCGGGCTAAGCTACCGGGCAAAATTCGACAACACCCCCGAAGTGGCAGAGTTTGCCGAAACATTGGAACGGGTCT
>CBFIAD010000107.1:0-4106 GCA_965660495.1 Puniceispirillaceae bacterium (SeqCode) | reverse complement strand
GCTCTATGCTGACCTTGTTTATTTGCTTTATCATTGCCTTTCCGCTGGGAGTAGCCACGGCGATTTATCTGGAAGTATTTGCCCCGAAAAATAAGTTTACCGAGATTATCGAAGTGAATATCAATAATCTGGCAGCCGTGCCATCGGTAGTATTTGGCATTCTGGGTCTGGCAGTTTTTATCAATCTGTTTGGTATGCCGCGCTCGGTACCGCTGGTAGGCGGGATTGTGCTGGCATTGATGACATTGCCAACCATTATTATCTCCTCGCGTGCCTCGCTTCGCGCTGTGCCGCCCAGCATCCGTGACGGGGCATTAGGCATTGGCGCTTCAGAAATGCAGGCCACTTTTCACCATGTTGTGCCGCTGGCTATCCCTGGTATGCTGACCGGTTCTATCATCGGCATGGCCCAGGCGCTGGGCGAGACAGCCCCGCTTTTGATGATCGGTATGGTCGCATTTATTGTCGATATTCCAAATTCGGTTCTGGATCCAGGTACTGTCCTGCCAGTACAGATTTTTATGTGGGCAGATTTTGCAGAACGGATGTTTATCCAAAAGACCAGCTCTGCCATTATTATTCTGCTGGCCTTCTTGATTGTTATGAACGGCATTGCCATTTTTATTCGGCGCAAGCTAGAGCGGCGCTGGTAGGCAAGAGATAGAGGAAAAAACATTATGGCACCCAATAACGCTGTAGCCACATCCAAGACCGACCCGGTTGTTGTCTGTAAAAATGTTAATGTTTTTTATGGCGATAAACAGGCTATCAATGATATCTCACTGGATATTATGCCAAAAACCATCACCGCTTTTATCGGGCCATCCGGCTGCGGTAAATCCACCTTTTTGCGTACCCTGAACCGGATGAATGACACCATTGATGGCTGCCGGGTAGAGGGCGAGATTCTAATAGATGACACCAATATCTATCACCCTGATATTGATGTTGTGCCGCTTCGTGCCCGTGTCGGGATGGTCTTTCAAAAGCCGAACCCCTTTCCAAAATCCATTTTCGATAATGTGGCCTATGGCCCGAAAATTCACGGTCTGGCCAGAACCAATGCCGAGCTGGCTGATATTGTGGAAAATGCCTTGCGCGGTTCTGGTTTGTGGGATGAGGTTAAAGACCGCCTCGACCAGCCAGGCACAGGCCTGTCAGGCGGGCAGCAACAGCGTTTATGTATCGCCCGCACCATTGCGGTCACGCCGGAAATCATTCTTATGGATGAGCCCTGCTCTGCCCTTGACCCCATCGCAACGGCAAAAATTGAAGCATTGATGACAGATTTGGCAAAAGACTTTACAATCATCATTGTAACGCATTCTATGCAACAGGCTGCCCGGGTTTCCAAGAAAACAGCGTTTTTCCATCTTGGTGACCTGGTTGAATATGGAAATACCGAAAAGATTTTCACCAACCCAGCCAATAGCAAGACACAAGACTACATCACAGGCCGCTTTGGATAGGAGCAAAACTTATGGTAAATGACCATATTTTGAGGACATATGATGAGGAGCTTACCAACCTCCAGATCCTTACCACAAAAATGGGCAATGAATGCTGTGATATGATCCGCCAGGCGGTTGCGTCTGTCATCGATAATGACAAGGCGATAGCCCAGCAGGTTATCAAGCGTGATAAAATGGTGAATGCGGTTAATGCCGAAATTGCTATCCAGGCCCAGAATGTCATTGCCTTGCGCTCGCCTATGGCAAATGATTTGCGCCTTATCCTGACCACTTATCAAAATTCCCTGAATTTGGAACGTACCGGTGATTTGGCTAAAAATATTGCCAAGATTGTGGCAAAAAATGACCTGGTTTTCGATCACAAGGTGCGCGGACATCTGGAAACGCTATCAGAAGCGGTTTTGCAGAATCTGACCGATGTCATCACCGCCTTTAACGAGATGGACACAAAAAAATCCCACGCCATTTATGATGCCGACAGATTTATCGATGACCAGCATGACAGTTTTTCTGCAACCCTGATGACAAATCTAAAAGCAGAAGATGCCAGTGTTGAGACAATGATGCATCTGTTATTTGTCAGCCGCCATCTGGAGCGGATTGGCGATCATGTAAAAAACATTGCCGAAGCCACCATCTATGCGGCGACTGGCAAGATGAACCAGTTTGATGAATTGGAAGACCTACATTTTGAGGAGTTACCTGTATCATGAGTACATCACCCCTGGACCAAGACCTGTTTGCTATTGGCCTGGAAAAACGCAAAGCCACCCTTGGCGCGGAATATGTTTCTGCCTCTCTGGAGAATGCAGATGAGCTGAGCCGCCCCTTTCAGGAAGCAATGACCGCCTGGTGCTGGGGCTTTGGCTGGGGCGATGACACCATTGATGAAAAAACCCGTTCAATGATGAACCTCACCATGATCGGCGCACTTGGCAAAATGAAAGAATGGGAATTACATTGCAATGGCGCGATTAATAATGGCTGCACGATGCAGGAAATTCGCGCCATTATTCATATTGTCGCCATCTATTGCGGCGTACCGCAATCGCTGGAATGTATGCGCGTTGCCCGCAAGGTGCTGGAAGAACGCGGAATGCTCTAGGGCAAAGGCCTTCCAGCCTCCATATCTTTTTTCTCCGGAATTAGCCTTTAAAAGACGGGCACGGGGCCATGCGTGCCCACATCCAGCCGCCAGACAAAGCCGCTATGCCCTTCGGCAGGAAACAGGCTGCGAACCATCGGATCATGGCCTGGCACAACCAGAGAGATATCCGATGCCAGCGCGGTAATTTTATCAAAGCCTTTCAGCATCTGTTCGATATCCACCACAATCGGAAACGGTTTGCGGGTCATAAAATTCTCATAATAATGGGTGGCATCCGATGCCAGACAGAGCCAGCCTGAAGCGGTTTTTACCCGCACCGCCTGCAAACCCTTTGAATGGCCACCAACACAATGGGCAGTCACCCCTTCGGCAACCTGGCCATCACCGTCAAAAAATTCCACCCGACCGGAATATAACGCTTGTACCGCATGACAAATATGGCTGCCGGTAAAGGGCATCCTTAGCACATCACTGCACATACAAGGGCCGGTCGCATAGGCCATTTCGGCTGCTTGCAGATAAAAATGGGCATTTGGAAAATCTGCCAGCGTGCCCGCATGGTCATAATGCAGATGGGTAATAATCACCTTGGTGATGGCGTCTGCGCTCAGCCCCAGCGCTTCAATAGCTTTGGCCGGGCGGTGATGGATGGGGCGGCTGCGCATATCACCTTCTGCCTCATCATAGCCGGTATCCACCAAGATCACTTCTGCCCCGCAGCGTAAAACCCAGACAAAATAATCCATCGGATGACCAGTGTCATGGTCGGTGGCAAACATAAAGCTGTCATTGCGGGTTCTATCCTCTCTATCGGCATATTTAACCGCATAAACTTCCCATAATTTTTCGCTCATTTATTCCTTCTCCTCTTCCTCATCGCGATAGCTGAAATAGCGCAGGATTTCCGCAAAGGCCTCGGCAGTATCAACATCCATAAAGGGGTGCGGGTCTGGCCAGTGCAGTTGCTGAATACAGGCAGGGTAATCTGCCAGAATTTGCCGCCCGCCCTGATCCCCTGAAAGCCCCATTAAATCGGCAAAAAAGGCACGGCTCCAAATCACCGGATTGCCTCGGCGAACCATTTCGGAATTTCCCTTGATTTGATAAGTTGGCAAGGTGATTTGCGGCAGGCCTGTCTCAGATTTTACCAGATGCTGCCGGGCCAAAGCGGTCAGCAAGGTCGGTTTCATCAAGGGCATATCGCCAAGGGCTATCAGCGCATCACTTACCCCTTCGGGCAAAACAGATATTGCCTGTACAACCGAACTGGCCTGTCCGCTGGCATAATCCGGATTATGAATAAAGGTTACATCCAGCCCGTTCAGACACGTTTTCAGCTGTTCTGGCTGATGGCCTGTCACTACATAAATTTCGCCCAGCCCAGCTTGGTAAAGGGCTTCAGCTGCATGGCGGATAACCGGCTTTCCCATGACTTCCATTAACAGCTTATTTGTGCCGCCCATGCGCCGTGACTGTCCAGCTGCCAACAGGATACAGGCCATCTTTTGCGGTGTTTCTGCTTTTTT
>CBFIAD010000106.1:0-4328 GCA_965660495.1 Puniceispirillaceae bacterium (SeqCode) | reverse complement strand
ATATCCGGCTGGCCGGGAAGTGAGATTTTAAGCTGTCCAACAGACAGCATCTGGCGAAGAATAAAAATGGCAAGTGTGACCATGATATAGGCTCGGTGATGCTTTTAATCCTGACGTTTAAATCCCTGTCCCTTTTTTTAAAACCCTTCATCCTTTAGTATTAGGCCTTTAGTATAGGAGGCGTTAATATTTTCAGCCGAAGGGAAAGTTGCAGACAGATTTCTGTTGCAGACAAATTGTGCCTCAACTGATAAGAGATAGGCGCTATGGAACAACCACCCCTACCGCAATTGCCGCCTGTCTCTGTCTCTTTTGAGGGGGGCGTTTTGCGTGCAACCGATTTTGGCGATCTGTATTACTCAGCAGAGGACGGGCTGGCAGAAAGTCGTCATGTTTTTCTGGAAGGCACGGCTTTGCCTGCCAGCCTGTCAGAAGCACACCATCTGACCATTGCCGAGACAGGTTTCGGAACAGGGCTAAATCTGCTCGCCCTGTGCCAGGCCATAACCGCGCAAAACAGCCAATGCCAGATAGATTATATCAGCTTTGAAGCTGCCCCGCTGGACGCAAAAGATGCAATGCGCGCCCATCAGGCCTTTCCGGAATTGGCCAAATTATCACAATCCCTTATCGGGCAATGGCCGCGCCGCTGGCACGGGGTGCATCGATTATCCATGCTGGACGGGCAAGTGCGGGTGCAGCTGCATTATGGACAGGCAGAAACAAGCCTGCCGCGTTTATCCTTTGCTGCCGATATCTGGTTTCTGGACGGGTTTGCCCCGGCTAAAAACCCCCAGCTTTGGTCGGCATCTTTCTGCCATGAAATTGCCCGTCATTCCAGAAAAGGCGCACAGCTGGCCACTTTTAGTGTTGCCCGTTCGGTACGCGAACATCTGGCAGAGGCAGGTTTTGATATAGAAAAAGCCCCTGGATTTGGCCGCAAGCGCGATATGCTAAAGGCGATGTATAATAAGGGCTTTTATCGGCCAATGCCTGCGCCCGCAGAACAGATAGCGATTATTGGCGGCGGTATCGCAGGGGCAGCGATGGCATATGCGCTGGCAAAGCGGCATATCCCCCATTTTGTGCTGGAACAGGCCGACAGGATTGCGTCGGCCGCCTCTGGCAACCCGTTGGGGCTGCTGGTGCCATTTTTAAGTGTGGGCGATATGCTGGCCGCGCGGCTATCCATTTCTGCCCTTGCAGATGCTCGCGCCTATACAGACCGCAGGAGGCTAGTAACATCTTCCGGTGTTATTAGCCTGGATTATTCCGAGCGCAAAGCTGCCCGTCAGAAAAAATTAGCCCGCCAGGATTTTCCGGAAGATTTGGCGCGTGCGATAGAGGCAGAAGAGGTGGCAGCCATGACCGGGCTGGATATCGGCATGGGCGGGCTTTTTCATGGCGCAGGCGGGGTTATCTCGCCCGGTGCCTATTGCAAGAGCCTGATAGGCACAAGCCCTGTTCATACAAATTGTCAGGCGGTATCTGTAACCGGGGCAGCAGGGGACTGGCATATCAAATGTTCAGATGGGCAGATTTTTTCTGCCAGCCATATTATCTATTGCGGCGGGGCAGCAACACCGCAATTAATTGGCGCATCTGTGCTGCCAGCCGCAGAATTTCAAATCACCTCTGGCCAGCTCAGCTATCTGGCATCAGATAGCCCATTATCCGAATTAAAAATGGCGATAAATTATTCTGGCTATCTGTTACCCTCTCATCAGGATATACAGATTATCGGGGCAGGATTTGATCATCATCAGAGGCTGGAAGTAACCATAGCAGGACATCAGCAAAATCTTGGGCTGATGCCGGAAAATCTGCGCGGACTGGCAGGGGATGCAGAAAATCTGTCTGGCCGGCGTGCCTTGCGTCTGGCGGTTGGGGACAGGCTGCCTGTCCTGGGTGAGATAGGCCAGGGGCAATATATATTTACCGCCCTTGGTGCGCGCGGCCTGACCCATGCGGGGTTTTTGGCTCACAGCCTGGCGTGCCGTATTGCCGGCACAGCTGATTTTCTGGAGCAACCACTTGCCACCGCCCTGTTGCCAGACAGGCTAAAAATACGCTAGATGCTGGAAATATTAAAAAAGGGCGCTAAACAAGCTCTCTTGCGTTATACAGTTTACCTTGACTATTACATTCACCACTGAGCAGCCAGACAAAGGCAGGGGCGATAGCCTCCGGGCTTGGCAGGCTGTCTGGATTTTCGCCCGGAAAAGCAGCGGCGCGCATGGCCGTTTTTGTACCGCCTGGGTTCAGCATATTGATCCGTAAACTGGTTTGCTCGCTCTCGGCTGCCCAGGCTCTGCCCATCGCTTCCAGACCGGCCTTTGATACCGCATAGCCGCCCCAGAATGCGTGCGCGCCATGGGCGACACCGCTGGAAACCAATACCGCCCGGCCAGCCTCAGATTGGCGTAAAAGCCCGTCAAAGGCAGCGATTTGATGCCAGATAGAGACCAAATTAATATCAATGGTACGTTCAAAGATTTCAGCATCAATATGCGGCATGGGTGCCATCTGTCCAAGCTGCCCGGCATTGGCAACAAATCCGTCCAGGCGTCCCCATCTGCCGGCTATGGCCTGTGCCAGCCGGGGCATGGCCGCATGGTCGCTCTGATCCAGCTCAACAATGGTGGAATGCCCGCCCAGTTGATGAATTTCATCATCCAGCTCTTCTAAACCTGCGACTGTACGGGCGGTGATAATCAGCTCAGCTCCTGCTTTGGCACAGGCCAGAGCGGCTGCCCGGCCAATACCGCGGCTTGCCCCTGTAATTAAAATGATTTTATCGGATAAATCTTGCGACATATTTTTTTCCAATGCCTTGGTGAAAACTTTTTAAAAAAGCCGGCGCTTCATACTTCTAGCCAATTTTATTATAGCTGGTTTCAATAACAGGATATTCCCCGGTAAAACAGGCATCACAAAATTTTGGCATATCCTGATTTCGGGCGGATTCACCCATTGCGCGATACAGACCATCTATCGAGATAAAAGCAAGGCTGTCTGCGCCAATTTCCCGGCACATTTCTGTGACCGATAATCTGGCCGCCATTAATTTATCTTTTTCAGGCGTATCCACACCATAAAAACAGGGGTTGGTGGTAGGCGGGCTGGCAATACGCATATGCACAGAACGGGCCCCGGCCTCACGCATCATGGTGACAATTTTGCGCGATGTTGTGCCGCGTACAATGGAATCATCTACCAAAATAATATCCTTGCCGGAAATTATCTCGGAATTGGCATTATGTTTCATCATCACCCCGGAGGTGCGCCCGGCTTCGGTTGGCTGAATAAAGGTGCGTCCCACATAGTGATTTCGGATAATTCCCAGCTCGAACGGAATGCCGGATTGCTGGGCATAGCCAAGGGCGGCCGGCACGCCTGAGTCAGGCACCGGAATAACCAGATCAGCAGCAATTTGAGCTTCTTTGGCCAGTTCACCGCCAATATCCTTTCGCGCATTATAGACCGACCGCCCCTCAAGGGTGGAATCGGGACGGGCAAAATAAATATATTCAAAAATACAGAAACGCGAGGGCTTTTCGGTGGTAATTTTATGGCTTGCTACCCCGTCTTTTGAAATAACAATCATTTCTGCCGGTTCAATATCGCGGATAAATTTAGCCCCGATAATATCCAGCGCACAAGTCTCGGATGCCAGAATATAGGCATCGCCCAGCTGCCCCAGAATAAGCGGGCGAATACCATTTGGATCGCGCACCCCTATCAGCTTGTCATCAATCACACTGACCAGCGCATAGGCTCCTGCCACCTGTTGCAGGGCTTCTGTCAGCCTGTCCACTGGGTCTGTCTGGTGCGAACGGGCAACCAGATGGATAATCACTTCTGTATCGGTGGTGGACTGGAACAGGCTGCCTGTTTCGACCAGGCTGGTTCGCAATCTTTCTGCGTTAATCAAATTGCCATTATGGGCGATGGCAAAATTGCCAAATCCCATTTCTGTCAGGAAGGGCTGGATATTGCGCACCTCGTTCAGGCCGGTGGTGGAATAGCGATTATGGCCTATCGCCACATGACCCTTTAAATCATTAAGGGTTTTAGAGCCTGCGCTAAAATTCTCGCCCACATGGCCGATACCTTTGAAGGCGTTGAATTTTGTGCCATCAAAGCTGACCATGCCGGTCGCTTCCTGGCCGCGATGTTGCAGGGCGTGCAGACCAAGTGCGGTCAGCAAATGGGCTTCACTATTGCCATAGATACCGAAGACAGCACATTCTTCTTGCAAGCTGTCTTGTGAATGCCCGTCTTTTTCAGGCAGGTCAGCACATCGTTTCATCATGTCATTAAACCGG
>CBFIAD010000105.1:0-4401 GCA_965660495.1 Puniceispirillaceae bacterium (SeqCode) | reverse complement strand
TCTTATGGCCAATCAACAAGCTGTTATGGTGGTACAAAGCGAAAAAGGCCATCTGGTCACAACCGGCAAATTATCCGATTTCTGGCAAAGCCATGTTGCGATTATGCTGGGGAAGAGGCGTTTGGAAAGTGCAGATTGCCCGGATAGTTCCTATTGTATATTGCCTCTTGCCTCTCTTTTGGAAGGCCAGCATCAAACCCGGTCACAAATGCTGGCATTTGCCCGCTATCGCCGCGCCCTGAGCCATCTGTGCGGGGCGGGATTTGACTATATTATCAGCGCAGAAAAACCACTATATCCTTGCCGAGACGGGCAGAAAATACATTATCTGAATGGGCAAAACAATATCAGATATTTAATTTATTTTCAGACAAATAATGTTTTTTCTTTAAGTAATATATCAAAAGTGGAATATAGATGGCATCCTCACTTTTAATAGCGGCGCACCAGCCCGGTAAGCCGCCCCTGAATGCGCACCTGATCAGTTTCGAAATAGCGGGTCTCGTAATTGGGGTTGGCTGCCTCCAGACCAATTCGGCCAGGCTCTTTGCGCAGGGTTTTCAAAGTCGCTTCATGCTCTTCAATCAGTGCGACCACTATATCCCCGCTATTGGCCTGATCTGTGCGTTTAATAATGACTGTATCGCCTTCATGGATGCCGGCATTGATCATGGAATCGCCGACAATTTCCAGGGCAAAATGCTCTCCGCCGGAAACCAGCCCCTCTGGTACACTCATATAGCTGGTCGGATCAGATAAGGCTTCGATAGGTGTGCCAGCGGCAATGCGCCCAAGCAAGGGCAATTCTACCGTGCCTGAACCGCTCTGGCCTGTGCCAAAATCCGGGCGAATAATATTGCTTTCCGGCTTTGTGGCCGCCCCGGGGTGGCGCAAAATTTCAATGGCGCGAGCCCGGTTGGCCAATTTGCGAATATAGCCGCGCTCTTCCAGCCCGGATATCAGGCGATGGATGCCTGATTTACTGGCCAGCCCGACTGCCTGGCGCATTTCATCAAAGGAAGGGGAAATATCATGTTCAGCCTGATGTTCAATCAGAAAAGTCAAAAGCTGATGCTGTTTTTCGGTAAGCATGAATATGCTCCTCTGTTCCAGATGCTGCCAAAAATGCCCTGATATTATCGCGGCAATGTATCATGTTCTGTTTCTGTTCTATATCAGGAAAAAGAACAAATCAAGAATATTTCAAAAAATTTGAAATTCGGGGATAGAAGGGCAGGGATTACAGCCTGGCCGGAATATCCATCACTGGCACATTTTCGCCCGCCAGCGCAGCTTTTGCATAGGGTGGGCGCACAATAAGCAGCTCGGCATGGCAAAAATTACGCAACATGGAGCTATCCTGTTTGCCAAAGGGTTTGGCGCAAAACTGGCCATGCGAATTGCGAACATACTGGGCGCGGATATAATCCTGGCGACGGTCATTTTCCGGCATATCCTCTGCCAGAGGCATAAGGCGTGTTTCGGGCAGTGCAGGGAGGCCAAGAAAAACCCGTATTGCTGGCAAAACAAAGACAAGGCTGCATACACCTGCGGAAACTGGATTGCCTGGAAGCCCTAAAAAGGGGATATTTTGCCAGATTGCAGCGATCAGCGGTTTGCCCGGTCGCATGGCGATACGCCAAAAATCTATTTCTGCGGCGCTATCGGCCATTAAATCAGACGCGATATGGTCATGATTGCCAACCGAAGCCCCGCCTGTACAGATAATCAGATCAAACTGGCCATATCTGGCCAGCCCGACTTCCAGGGCAGAAATAAGCGCACCTGCCCTATCCTCGATAATGCCTAAATCAATGACTTCTGCGCCGGTTTGTTCCAGCGCATGGCGTAAAAAAACGCTGTTGGAATTGATAAGCTGGCCGATTTTTGGGGATGTGCCGACCTCTACCAGCTCATCACCGCTGGACAGGATAGCCACTACCGGCTTTTTTCGAACAGGCAGGTTTGTATGGCCTGCCAGCCCCGCCAGTGCCAGATGGCGCGCGCCAAGCGGTGTGCCAGATGATAAAATTACCTCGCCTTCATTGAAATCCAGACCTTTTGGACGCACAAACTGGCCGGGCTTTACGCCTTCTTGCAAAATAATATAGTCGCCTTCTTTTTGAATATCTTCTTGCAAGGCGATAGCATCTGCCCCTTGTGGCAGATAGGCCCCGGTAAAAATACGCATTGCCTGGCCGTGCTTCATCGCTGCTGTAGCGATATGCCCGGCTGCGGATTCACCTGTAATCTGAAATTTTTCACCAGCCGATAGGTCTGCCCCGCCAGATTGCAAGGCATAGCCATCCATTGCCGAGATATCGGCCGCAGGATGGGGGATAAGAGCGCTGATATCTTCTGCCAATATACGGCCAGCTGCCGCTTGCAGTAGGGTTGTCTCGCGGGGCGCGCGCCCCATCATCGAAAAAATGGCTTCCTGTGCCTCTGCAACGGGTTTTAGCTCAGTCATTTCTTGTCAAAATCACCTGATTTGCCACCAGATTTATGGATTAATTTTATCTGACCGATTTGCATATCCTTATCGATAGCCTTGCACATATCATAGACGGTCAGGGCGGCAATACTGACAGCTGTCAGCGCCTCCATCTCTACCCCTGTCCGGCCTCTCAGGCGGCATTCCGCGCGGATATCAATGGCACAATCTGCCTCGTTCAGCGCCAGAGAAACATCAATATGGCTAAGGCTTAACGGGTGGCATAAGGGGATAAGCTCGCTGGTTTTTTTTGCCCCCATAATGCCGGCCAGCTGTGCTACCGATAGCACATCGCCTTTTTTTAGCCCGCCCTCACGCACCGCCAAAAGGGTGGGTTTTTGGACAAAAACCTGCCCTGTGGCAATTGCTGTGCGGCTGGTCTCATCCTTTTCGCCCACATTTACCATTTGCGGACGGCCATCATGAGTGAAATGCGTAAAATCAGCCATCTCTATCTCTCTCCCCTTTTTTTACAGCTATTTATTGGCTATGGGGTCGGCAAGGATATCTTTGGTTGCCTGGCAAACATCTTCAGCCCGCATCAGGCTTTCACCTATCAGAAAACATCTGGCACCGGCTACGGCCATCTCTGCCAGATCGCTGGCATGAAACAGCCCGCTTTCGGCAACTGCGATACGATCTTTTGGCAATAGGGGCAACATGGATTTACCTACCTCAAGCGATATTTCCATTGTTTTTAAATTGCGGTTATTAATCCCCATTAATGGCGATTGCAACTGGCAGGCATTTTCCAATTCGCCTGCATCATGCACCTCTATCAGCACATCCATCCCCCATTCATGGGCGGCCGCTTCCAGCTCGCGTGCCTGTGCCAGAGAGAGCGAGGCCATAATCAGCAAAATACAATCTGCCCCCAATGCGCGGCTCTCTATGATCTGAAGGGGGTCAATCATGAAATCCTTGCGAAGCACGGGCAGGGATACCGTCTCTCTTGTAGCCTTTAAATACAGGTTATCGCCCTGAAAATAGGTTTTATCTGTTAGAACCGAAAGACAGCTTGCCCCGCCTTCTTCATAGGCGCGTGCCAGGCTGGGCGGATCAAAATCCGGGCGTATCAGCCCCTTGGAAGGGGAGGCTTTTTTCAGCTCGGCTATCAGCCCATATCCCGTTTTGGACGCGCGCCGCAGGGCAGAAATAAACCCCCTCGGGGCATCGGCCAGTTTGGCACGCGCGTCTAATTCTGCCTGGCTGAATTTTTGTTTTAGCGCAGATATCTCGGTACGCTTTGTTTCATTTATTTTGTTAAGAGTATCTGACATATATCTGAAATTATTTGTTTTTATTTGTTATGTTTATCAAAGTATCCAGCGCATTCAATGCCTTTTTGCTGTCAATGGCTGCTGTGGCGCGTGCCAGCGCATCTGATAATTCTGTCTCATGTCCGCCTGCGACCAGTGCCCCGGCAGCGTTTAGCAATACAATATCGCGATAAGGCCCTTTTTTTCCTTCTAGAAGGCGGCGCAGGGCAGCGGCGTTAACTTCCGGATTGCCGCCTTTGATATCATCTATCGAGGCGGTTTTTAGCCCCAGATCCGACGGGTGAAGAGTAAAGCTCTTAATCTGACCATCACGCAATTGGGTAACTTGGTTTGTGCCGGTTGTGCTAAGTTCATCCAGGCCATCTGCCCCATGCACAACCCAGGCGTGGCGTGTTCCCAGCTTGTCCAGCGCTTCGGCACAAGGGCGCAGCCACACTGCATCAAAACTGCCGACCAATATCCGCGTCACCCCTGCCGGATTAGAAAGCGGGCCCAGCAAATTAAAAATAGTACGCACGCCAAGCTCTGCACGAATAGGCCCGACATGGCGCATGGCAGCGTGATGGCGCGGTGCCATTAAAAACACCACGCCTGCCGCTTCCAGCGCTTCTTCCAGCGCTTCAAACG
>CBFIAD010000104.1:0-4434 GCA_965660495.1 Puniceispirillaceae bacterium (SeqCode) | reverse complement strand
AAAGCCAAAGAGCGTAGCAGCCTCTATCCAGCTATTGGCAACATTATTGCCATCGCCCAGCCAGCAGATTTTCTTGCCTGTCAAACTGCCCAGACGTTCCAGAATAGTCTGTAAATCAGCCATTATCTGGCAAGGGTGGGACAGATTTGTCAGCCCGTTAATCACCGGAATATCGGCATATTCTGCCAATTCTGTGACTGTTTCATGGCGCAGGGCGCGTATCATCACCGCATCCAAATAGCGCGAGAGGACACGGGCTGTATCAGCCACACTCTCGCCGCGCCCCAGCTGCAGGTCGCTAGCCGCCAGAACAACAGGCGTGCCGCCCAGCTGAGAAATACCCACTTCAAAGGAAACCCGTGTACGGGTAGAGGGTTTTTCAAAAATCATACCGACATATTTACCGGCCAGAGGCTGGCTTTTATCTGTTCCGGATTTCATCTGCGCGGCTGTTTCCAGCATCGCTTGCAGCCTATCGGTATCAAAATCCTTTAAATCAATAAAATGGCGCATGGCGCTCTCCGCTATAATAGCTTTGGATACATTCAAACAAATACGGCCTAGGCTGATGCCAGATGGGAAAACGCCTCATCCATAATGTGATAGACCTGTTCTATCTCGTCTTCGGTGATGGTTAGAGGCGGCAGCAAGCGTAGCACATTCTCGCCTGCCGGTACAACCAGCAACTGCTTCTGGCGCAAGCTAGCGGTCATATCGCCTACGGTAACCCTGTCGGCCAGCTTCAGCCCGCGTAAAAATCCGATGCCGCGCCGCTCCAGAATCTGGCCGGGATAATCTTCTGCCAGTTTGGCCAGCTTTTCATCCAGAATTGCCGCCCGGCGCTGCACATCTGCTAAAAACCCGTCCTCTTCCAAACCGTCCAGCACGGCATTTGCCACCGCCATCGCCAGCGGATTGCCGCCAAAGGTTGAGCCATGACTGCCAGGGCCCATCGCCTCGCCAATCTGTTTTCGTGCCAGCACACTGCCAACCGGAAAACCGCCACCCAGCCCCTTGGCCAAAACGACAAGATCAGGTTGAATACCGGCTTTTTGATAGGCAAACAGATAGCCTGTTCTGCCCATGCCGGTTTGCACTTCATCGGCGATCACCAGCGCACCAAAATCATCGGCTGCCTTGCGCACACCTTCCAGATATCCGTCCGGGGCGGCAATGGCTCCGCCCTCGCCTTGCACCGGCTCGACCATAATCGCGGCCACCTCTTCATCCATCGCATCGCGCAGATGATTAAGATTGCCAAAAGGCACATGCACAAACCCTTCTGGCATCGGGCCAAAGCCTTCTCTGAATAGCGGCTTGTCTGTAGCGGCCAGCATTGCCAATGTCCGGCCATGAAAAGCATTGCCGGCACAAATAATCTTGAAACGTTTTTCAAAGCCCTGCCGATATTGAAAGCGCCGTGCCATCTTTACCGCCGCTTCATTGGCCTCTGCCCCGGAATTACAGAAAAAAGCATGATCCAGACCAGCATGGTGGGTCAGACGCCAGGCCAGCTTTTCCTGCTCGCCAATACGATACAAATTTGAGGTATGCCATAATTTATCGGCCTGTGCGTGCAGAGCGGCCAACAGCCGCTTGTCACCATGCCCAAAGATATTCACCGCAATACCGGTGGCACAATCCAGATAGGCTGTATCATCTTCGGTATAGAGCCAGCTGCCCTTACCGCGCACAAAAGCAATATCTGCCCGCCCATAAGTCGGCATTACCGCAGCTTGTCTGGGATCTGTTTCCTGCGTCATTATTCAGCCCTATCCGCGAAAGAGAAAGGCGCATTATATCGCGCAAAACCGCTTATTCTGTCAAGTAAAACTGGTGCGACTGGACAGGCGGCAATATCAGATAAAATGCTTGGCGAGTTTCAAGCCCTGAGATTGATAGTTTGAGCCGGAACCCGCTGCCCCGTACAGCTGTTTTGGCCGGGCGGACATTGGCTCATAAACCAGCCGGCAAACGGTCTGTCCCTGCTCTATCAAAAAAGGCACATCATGCGAGCGCACCTCCAGAACTGCCCTGGTCGGGGTTGCCCCGATTTCTGCCATGCCGAAACCGGGATCAAAAAAGCCGGCATAATGGGCGCGAAACTCGCCCACACGGGTATCATAGGCGCGCATTTCTGCGGCATAATCTGCTGGAACAATGACAAATTCCTGGCTGGCCAGAATGTAAAATTCGTCCGGATTTAACACCAGGCCGCCCTTGAACAGATCGGCTTCTGTTACCGCTTCCCAAAACCGGGCGGCGGGCTGGCTGGCCGGTTTATCCACATCGATCAGCCCGGCATGTTTGCGTGCGCGCCATCCCACCAGACCTGTTTTTTCCTGCGGGACAAGATTGACCGATAATCCGATACCATCATTAATCGAGACAATTGTTTCATCATCAAAACGCACCAGCTGATGGCGTTCCTGTAAATCAGCATGACCGGCATCATCCAGAATTTGCATACCACGGCGCAGGCGAAGCTGAGATAAGCGGCTGCCTTTGCGCACCATCACTGAAAAAGTACGCGGCGATATTTCGGCATAGAGCGGGCCATTATAGCCAGCCGCTACCGCTTCGAATTCAACAGCCCCATCGGTTATCAGACGGGTAAAGACATCCAGACGGCCAGTAGAGCTTTTCGGGTTTGCTGTCGCACTAAGGCTTTCAGGCAGCGCCAAACTTTCCAGCAATTCCACAATATAAACGCAGCCTGTTTCCAGAACCGCCCCTTGTGTCAAATCCAGCTCATACATGGAAAATTTATCGATTTTATCCATCACTGTCTGGCCACGCCCGGGCAGGAAAGACGCCTGAATCCGCCAGGCGCGCGCGCCGAGTCGCAAATCCAGGCTGGCAGGCTGAATCTGGCCATCCAGCAAAGGCTCGGTAGCAGAAATCTGCTTCTTGTCAAAGGCTGCGACAAGCTGGCTTTCTGGTAATATGCCATCTTTTGCAGATGAAGATGTTTGGTTATCGCTCACGATGGAATATCCCTGTTCGCATTTAACTTTTTAGCCGAAAGCCTGTTGCCAGTATGATATAGCAACAGAAGAAGAGCAATATATTCAGCGCGCCTAACACCAGCGCACTGATGAAAATATTGGCGTCTGCAATCCCTGTCATCCCATAGCGGAAACCATCTATTGCCATAAATACCGGATTAAACTGGGCGATAACATCAAAA
Source organism: Puniceispirillaceae bacterium (SeqCode) (assembly GCA_965660495.1). Taxonomy (GTDB): domain Bacteria; phylum Pseudomonadota; class Alphaproteobacteria; order Puniceispirillales; family Puniceispirillaceae; genus JADHLI01. Next base: position 1,244 of record CBFIAD010000104.1, on the reverse strand, counting down.
GGTTCTGGCAGGCGGTGCACAGAATAAAATGTCCCTGATAAAAAGGCGAGCGGCTGAATAACAAAGCTGGTAATCGCAGAAAGCTGGTCAAATTTACGTGCCCAGATACCGGCAATTATGCCCGCAAACCCCATTGCCAGAGACCCGGCAATTAAAAATCCGCAGGCAATGATGAAATGTGGCGGCAGGATAATGGCATTAAAAAAACTGAAGGTCAGCACACAGATGAGCGCGGTTAAAACCCCTCTGGTCAGCGTTCCGCCCAATAGCGCACATAAAATCTCGGCCGGCCCTAGAGGCGGTAAAAGCAAATCGACAATATTGCCCTGAACCTTGGCACTGGTCAGCGAAGAAGACGTATTGGCAAAGGCATTTTGCAAGACCGCCATCATAATAAGGCCAGGAGCAAGAAACTGAACAAAATTATCAAAATTGCCAAGTTCTATGCGCTCACCCACCGCTACGGCAAACACCATCATAAACAGGGTCGCTGTCATTACCGGGCCAAACAGGGTTTGTACCGGCACTTTTAAAAACCGCATTACCTCTTTGACATAGAGCGTGCCAAGCCCTGTCCAGTTGATCCGGCCTACCAGAATGGGCCGCACCGGAGCCGGTGACGCATTGTCAGAGATTTTCGCTTTATCAGACATAAATATATCGCTTAAAAAGAGATCAAAATGGCGGTGAAGTTTTACCCTCCCACTGGAATAATCAGCTCATGGATAAAAGGCAAGAGGCGCGATAGGACAATGCCGGTATATGCCCCTTGCCCACCCGCTTTATATGTGTAGCATTTCAAATGGGTCTGTTTTATGTCATGATTGGCTATGCGCTTGCCAAATGCCACATAAATTTTTGTCTATACATAAAAACCACTTCTTATTTCATGATCCAGCCCGATGCCAACAGATGCCAGAATAAAAAAACGCCTGACCAATAAGGCACTGCATTATCTGGGCAGATATGCCAGTACCACCGCCCGGCTGCGCCAGACATTGCAAAAATTTGCAAAGCGGAAACTGGAAACAGCCGAGCCAGAAGAGATTGAAGATGCCATTGAAGCGGTGATCGCAGACTGCCAGAAATTTGGCTATATAGATGACCAGAATTTTATCGATAACCGTATCCGGGCCGGGCGAAATGCCGGCCAGTCAGAACGCCGAATTACCCAAAAATTGCTGCAGGCCGGGATTGGGCGGGATATGGCACAAGCCAGCCTGAAAACCCACCGCAATGGATAT
>CBFIAD010000103.1:0-4496 GCA_965660495.1 Puniceispirillaceae bacterium (SeqCode) | reverse complement strand
TGCCCAGCTATCGGCTATCCCTGCCTCGGCTACAAGCGGCACTTTCAAGGACAGGACGGGCGCCGCCGCTTCTTCCATAATGCGAGTAATGGCGGCTACGGCCTTGTCTGTTTGTTCTTCCGGCACTTCAAAGATAAGTTCATCATGGACTTGCAACAGCATATCGGCATCAATATTTTCGCCGCGCAATGCCGCTGGCAGGCGGATCATTGCCCGTTTGATAATATCTGCTGCACTGCCCTGAATAGGGGCATTAATGGCCTGTCTTTCAGCAAAGGCGCGCACGGCCTGATTTTTATCCTCGATTTGCGGAATATGAATACGCCGGCCAAACAGGGTTTCAACATAATGGTTTACTTTTGCAAATTGCTTGGCCTCATCCATATAGGCGCGGATACCGGGAAAACGTTCAAAATAGGCTTTTATATAATCGCGTGCCTCGCCTTGGGGAATAGAAAGCTGGCGGGCCAGACCAAAGCCGGAAATACCATAAATGATGCCAAAATTAATGGCTTTGGCCCGGCGTCTGGTTTCTGCGTCCATCTGCTCTAGCGGGACATTGAAAACCTCTGCGGCGGTTTGGGCATGAATATCCACCCCCTTATGAAAGGCTGCGATCATGCTTTCCTCGCCTGCTACATGAGCCACCAGCCGCAATTCAATCTGGCTGTAGTCGGCGGAAATTAATTTATATCCCTTGCGCGCCACAAAGGCGGTGCGGATTTGCCGGCCTTCATGGGTGCGAATAGGAATATTCTGTAAATTCGGATCAGATGAAGATAGCCGGCCTGTCGATGCCCCGACCATGGAATAGGAGGTATGTACGCGCCCGCTATCAGGATTAATCGATTTCATCAGCGCATCTGTATAGGTAGATTTCAGCTTGGCCAGCTGGCGATAATCCAGAACCGACTGGGCGATTGCTACGCCATTGGCAGCCAAATCTTCCAGCACATCTGCCCCGGTAGACCAAGCACCTGTCTTCGATTTTTTGCCCCCTTCAAGCCCCATCTGGTCAAACAATATCTCGCCCAACTGTTTAGGAGAGGCGATATTAAAACTGCTGCCTGCCTGTTCATGGACAATCGCTTCCAGCTCGACAATACGGGTAGCAAAATCATTTGATAGCCGCCGCAAGATATTGTCATTGACCAGAATACCGGTTTTTTCCATCTCGGCCAGAATAGGAATAAGCGGGCGCTCCAGGCGTTCATAAACACTGCTGACCCCTTCACGAGCCAGGCGCGGGCGATACATCATCCAGAGCCGCAAACAGATATCGGCATCTTCGCTGGCATAGGCACAGGCAGCTTCTGGCGGCACTTCTGCAAAAGAAATTTGCTTTGCCCCCTTGCCGCATAGATCTTGATATTTAATGGTCTGGACTTGCAAGAGATTTAGTGCCAGATGATCCAGCCCGTGCCGTTCTGTCCGCCCGGCATCCAGCACATAGGACAGGCACATTGTATCGTCCACCGGATGAACAGACAGCCCCCCGTTGCGCGGCTGGCTTAGTATATGCATATCATATTTCAGATTATGCCCGATTTTCAGAACCGCTTCATCGGCCAATAGCCCCCTTAGCGCCTCGATAGCTGTATCGTAAGCAATCTGTTTGATTTCCGATACCGGTTTGGGCGCGGAAAAATCCAGCCCCTGCTGGGGGGTGTCTGTGCCAGCCTGTCCGGCCGGTATATGCCGCAAGGGAATATAACAGCCCTTGCCAGGTGATGTGGCCATCGCTACACCCACCAATTCAGCCCGCGCCGCATCCAGCGATGTGGTCTCGGTATCAATGGCCACAAAGCCCTGGCCTCTGGCGACCGCTATCCAGCGTTCCAGCGCTTCCATATTGGTGACCAGCTCATAATCTGCTTTTTCGACCACAGGCGGCAAAATATTATCTGGCTGACCATCTGGTGTATCGGGATTTTGCCCGGCTGTTTTAGGTTTGCTCAGGCTGGCCGCTGCAGGGCTGGCTGCTGGCATTGTCCCGCCAAGCGCGGCAATCAGTGACTTAAAGCCCTGTTCAGCCAGAAAGCCCATCAGCTTTTCTTCTTCGGCTTGCGGGGTGACCAGCCCATCAATTGCCAAAGCTACATCCACATCATCTTTTAGAGTGACAAGCTGGCGCGATATGCGCGCCTGTTCGGCAAACTGGATCAGATTTTCGCGCCGCTTTGGCTGTTTGATGGTTTCTGCGGCGGCCAGCAAGCTGTCCAGATCGCCAAATTGATTAATCAGCTCGGCAGCGGTTTTAATGCCGATGCCCGGCACGCCCGGCACATTATCGGTTGAATCGCCTGCCAGAGCCTGGACATCCACCACCTTGTCCGGGGTGACGCCGAATTTTTCGACCACCTCCTCTCGGCCAATCGCGCGATTTTTCATCGGATCGAGCATGGTGATATTGCCGCGCACCAGCTGCATCAAATCCTTATCAGAAGAGACAATTAGACAGGACATACCTGCCTGTTCTGCCTGTCTGGCATAGCTGGCAATCAAATCATCTGCCTCAAAGCCCGGCATTTCCAGTACCGGCAGGCCGATGGCTTCGGCTGCCTGTCTTACCAGGGCGAATTGCGGGACAAGCTCTTCGGGTGGCTCGGAACGGTTGGCCTTATAGTCGGGATAAATATCATTTCGAAACGTCACCCGGCCAGCATCAAAAATCACGATAATATGACTGGGATTTAAATCTGCTTTCAGTTTCAGCAGCATCTTGGTAAAGCCGAACACCGCATTGATGGGCGTGCCATCTGGCCGGTTCATCATCGGCAAGCCGTGAAAGGCGCGGAAAATATATCCAGAGCCATCGACAAGGACAAGCTGATCAGAGGCGGCGTTCGAGGTCATAAAGCATTATCCCGGGGGCTGTGCGATTATCTATCCAGCCCTTTTTCATTTCATATGAATGGCAAGATACCGACAGGCCAGCGCCCGTTTATGCGGCATCCCCGACAAACAGGCGCGAGCAATAGGGGCAAACCACCTTTGCCGGCCCGCCTTCTTCCGGCTTTTGCAATGTCAGCCAGATTTGCGGATGCCCCAGCGCCCCGCCGCCGCCATTACACGATATACGCGCCGTAGAGGCGGCCACCGATACATGGTCGCTGATATCTATGGAAGAGCTGGTGCTGACTGGTGCGTGTGACATCGTAAAAAAAATCCCGTTTCATATTCATCTGGACAGGGGGCGAACCCTGCCCCAGAATAGACCAACATTGCCAAACAAACAACCATTTCAAAAGCCGCCTATTTTGCCTGATCCCATTGCACCTGATATGAATTTTTGGTTATAACGGGAACGGTTCGCCCGGAAATTGCAGGGCTGGCCATTTTTTTCACCCCCACCCCGACAGACAAGTTTATTTCGCCATGAATGCCAGCTTTTTTGCCCCCTTTAGCGATACGGCCCACCCCGAGCTGGCCATCACTGCCTATGGGCTGGAAAAAACCTATCGCGGCCAGCCGGCAGCCGCGCCCAAACAGGCGCTGAAATCAGTAGATCTCGAAGTGCCGCGGGGATGTATTTTCGGGCTATTGGGACCGAACGGAGCTGGCAAATCCACCTTTATCAATATTCTGGCCGGAACCGTGATTAAGACAGCCGGAAAGGTTTCTGTCTGGGGCAGCGATCTGGACAGCCATCCGCGCCAATTGCGAGCCAATATCGGTATTGTGCCGCAAGAGCTGAATATCGATGTATATTTCACACCGCGCGAATTGCTGGAATTTACCGCTGGTATGTATGGCGTGCCACGGGCAGAGCGGCGCACCGATGCCTTGCTGGCGCTGATGGGGCTAAGCGATAAGGCGGGCGCCTATGCCCGCACCCTGTCCGGCGGGATGCGGCGACGCTTGCTGGTGGCCAAGGCAATGGTGCATCAGCCGCCTGTTCTGGTACTGGATGAGCCAACCGCCGGCGTGGATGTGGAATTGCGCCAGCGCTTATGGGATACGGTACAGGAGCTGAATGATAATGGCGTAACGATTGTGCTGACGACCCATTATCTGGAAGAGGCAGAACGGCTATGTGACCATATCGCTATCTTGAATAAGGGCGAGATCATCACCTCGCAGCCCAAACAGCAATTATTAAAATCTGCTGCCCAAAAGGATTTGATCCTCAGCCTGCCAGAGGGGTTACCGAAAAAATTATCCAAAGATTTGCCGAAAGCACTGCCAGCAGAAATTGCTACCCTGAACCCGGTGATAGAAGATGGCCAAATGCGCATCCGCTTTAACCCCAACCATACCCATGCCGGCGCGATACTTGCCCGGCTGAACACTGCCGGCATCAGAGTTGGCGATGTCAGCACCGATGAGCCGGATTTGGAAGATATCTTTCTGGCCCTGACACGCGAGGCCAGCCAAAAGCCCTGAGGCGAGATAGAAGTCGGCCGCATGAGAGGCAAGCCTTTGTGAGTTAACAGGTCAGTCTTTATGGATTGCGGGGGTCTGACCTTTATGGTTTATGGGACGCGCCTTTTAGG
>CBFIAD010000102.1:0-4573 GCA_965660495.1 Puniceispirillaceae bacterium (SeqCode) | reverse complement strand
GAGCATAACGCTGACAATGAGCATCCAGCTCATCTGTGCAATCAAAGGCAGCAATGGCGGCCAACTGATTTGGGGTCGGGGCAGAGATAAACAGATTTTGTGCCAGTTTTTCAACCGGTGCAACCAGGTCATCTGGCAATATCATCCAGCCAATGCGCCAGCCTGTCATCGAGAAATATTTCGACATACTGTTCACGATAATCGCATTTCTAGTGTAATTCAGGGCGGTATCGGCACGCTTGCCATAAACCAGCCCATGATAAATTTCATCCGAAATCAGGCGCACCCCATGCTGGTCACACCAGCGGCAGATTTCTGCCAGCTCGCTATCTTCCAGCACCGTACCGGTCGGGTTAGAAGGGCTGGCAATCATCAGACCATCTGGCAATTCATCCCAATTTTCTATTTCTGCCAGCATTGGCCGCCAGCCCTGTTCAGGCCCTGCGGCAAGCGGCACAGCCTGTAATCCCAGCCCTTGCATCAAATTACGATAGGCCGGATAGCCAGGGGTCGGCAGAGCAATTTTATCGCCTGCATCAAAAGCAGATAAAAAAGCCAGCGCAAAAGCAGTAGAAGACCCCACAGTAACCGCGATATTATCTGTATGTGGGCGCACATCATACCATTCGGCATAATGACGGGCTATTCGTTCGCGCAAGGGCAGAACGCCAAACGCAACAGAATAGCCATGTGCAGGGGTCTTTTTCAGCGCTTCCATCATTGCATGATTTACCGCATCAGGGGCAGAAGAAGAAGGCTGGCCAACTTCCAAATGTACAATATCTTCTCCGGCCTGTGTCCGCTCGGTTGCCTTACGCATGACTTCCAGTGCCAGAAAAGGCGGCAAGGCGCTGCGCTTTGCTATCTTCAACCCTTTTTGGGGTCTATTTGCTTCTTTATTTTGCGGCATTTCACCCATCTTTATCTCAACTTTGTGACTTTTTTATTCGTATCGGGCATAATCATGCCATAAAGGTTTATTACTTGCATATTTCTGGCCGAAAACAGATGTTATCCCGACCAGACCCGAAAACATCATTTCCTGTTTGCTATGTCAAACTAGCTTAACGCAATATTATTTTGTTTTTTTAATTTTTTTAACATTTTATTCAATTTTGAGAGAATAATCACAGAAGATGACAAGAATATGGCAAATTCGCGCCTGTTTCGTGTTTTTTATCCTGCTAGGGCCAATTTTTTGTGCGCCAGTGCTGGCAGCAGGCATGATCCGCGATAGCGAACTGGAAGCGGGCTTTGAAAAACTCGCGAATAAAATGGCACAGGCGGCCGGAATAGCTGAGGGCATCTCCATCCGCATTATCATTGACCCCTCCTATAATGCCTTTGTCGCAGGCGGGCGCACTGTCTATTTACATTCCGGCCTGTTATTAAAGGCACGTTCTGCTGAAGAAATATTGGGGGTTATTGCCCATGAAATAGGCCATTTGGCCTCTGGCCATGTTCCGCTTCGCAGCGAGGCAGCTCAGGAAGCAGGTCTGGCGACCGCTTTAGCGACCCTGGCAGCGGCGGCGGCGGCGGCGGCCGGATCACCGGATGCGGCGCTGGGACTGGCGATAGGCGGGGTGGATAGCGGCAAGCGCGCCTATCTTAAAACCTCGCGCAGGGACGAGTCTATCGCCGATGAATGGGCCTTGCGATTGCTGGATCAGGCCGGCATATCCAGCTTTGGCCTTGCGGATGTTATGCGCCGGCTCTCGGCTCAAAATGCCCTGCCGGAAAGCCGGCAATCTGTCTATTACAGCTCGCATCCCGGGGCAAGTGACCGGATGGCAACCTTTAATGACCATCTGGCACAAAAAGAAGAACAGGACAGAGCCTTGCCTGTGGAAGATATGCGCCTGATGCAAAGGCTGGTTATCAAGCTGGCCGCTTATGTTAATGCCCCGCGCCAAACCTTGCGCAACCCGATGGAATTACGCTGGCCGCGCTCTAAATCAGACCCCGCTCTCTTGCCAGCAGAACCTGATATTGCGCTATATGAACGCGCGATTGCCAATTATCAATATGGCGATCTGGCCGCCGCGCGCACCGCGATAGAAGAACTGGTTGCCCGCCACCCTTCAGATGCGTGGTATCTGGAATTTGCAGGCGATATTTATCTCTCCAGCGCCCGGCCGGATCAGGCGATTAGCTATTATCAATCTGCTCTGGACAAACGCCCCGATGACCCGCTTATCAGCCTCAGCCTGGGCCGCGCTCTGATAGCAACCAACCAGCCTGACCAGCTGGCACAGGCCGTAACCGCCCTTGAAACCACCTTGAAGACAGAACCGGATTGGGGTTTTGCCAAACGCCAATTGGCCATTGCCTATGGCCGGCTTGGCAAATTATCCCATGCCGATATTTTGCTGGGCGAGGAGGCGATGGCAAGAGGCGACAAGGAACGGGCGATATTTCTGGCAAGACGGGTATTGGCACGCCAGGATATCACTCCCAGCTTGCGCAGCCGTGCCAGCGATATATTACTAAGCCTTGAAGTTCCCCTGATTGTTCAATAGACAAGAAGAGTTATGAAATATTACCCACCAAAGGAACAAAGATGAGATTTTTATCTGCACCGATAGCCGGAATTTTACTCGGGATATTGTTGATGGCGGGGCTGACATCCCCTGGCCACGCAGAGCTGTCTTCTGCGGATAAAAAACAGGTTGAAACCCTTATCGAGAATTTTATTCGCGAAAACCCTGTATTATTGCGCGATGTGCTGACCCGGCTGGCAGAGGCGGAAGCCGAAGCTGCCCAGCAAGCAGCGATGGGGCTGGTCTATGATGATAGCGGCGATCCCTATATTGGTGCAGAACAGCCTGACCTGATCATCTATGAATTTTCCGATTATAATTGCGGCTATTGCAAGCGGGTCTTTCCTGATTTAATGGCGGTTCTGGACGCTGATCCGTCTCTGCGTCTGGTCATAAAGGAATTTCCTATTCTGGCCGAAAGTTCAGTTCTGGCTGCCAGAGCGGCTATTGCTGCACAGGCGCAGAAAAAATTTCCTGCCTTTCATAAAGCATTGATGGGCTGGCGGGGGCGTCTGGATGGCGATGCCATAAATGACGTGGCAAAGAAAGTTGGCCTTGATACAAAGCAGCTGCAAAAAGATATGCAAGATGAGCGCACCGACTTTATCCTGAACCGAACACGCCAGGCAGCCAGCGCCCTTGATTTACGTGGCACGCCTGCCCTTATCATCGGCAAAAACATCATTCCGGGAGCCATTGGCCGCGAGGAAATTTTAAGTTTGATCAAACAGGCGAAGGCCGATAAAAATTCTTAAGGTGACTTTACAGGCAGAAATGCTTTATAAGACGCATCAGGAATCTGCCGGAAAAGGCAGATGGATAAATAAAGCAAAGCCTTACAAGAGACAGATGAAAGTTAGATGATGAAAACTGATCTTCTGATAGTGAATGGTCCAAATCTGAATATGCTAGGCTTGCGTGAGCCAGGCATTTATGGGGCAGATACGCTGGAGGATATTGAAGCGGCCTGTCGCCAGCTCTGCGAGGAGATGGGACTGACCATGCGCTGGTTTCAATCCAATATCGAGGGCGAGATGGTAACCGCCATTCAAGAATCTGCCTTTGACACCAGTCCCCGTCCGGCACGCGCTCTGATTATTAACGGGGCGGCCTATACCCATACATCCATCGCTCTGTATGATGCGGTGCAATTGTTTCAGGGGCCCAGCATTGAAATTCACCTCAGCAACACCCATGCTCGCGAAGCTTTTCGCAAGCAAAGTTTTATGTCATTAATATGTGACGGGATTATTCAGGGTTTTGGCCGCGATTCCTATCTTTTGGCTATTCGCGGTATTTATGGCAAGCTGGCCGCACAAGGCTAGGCTTTAACATTCACAAGACAAGACAGGATGACACAATATTATGGCCTCATCTTCTAAAGCTAAATCATTCTCTGCAGAAACAAAATTCGTCAAAGAGCTGACCGCCATTCTGGATGAAAGCAATTTGACCGAGCTGGAATTTGAATCAGAAGATATTTCTGTCCGGCTGGCACGCGGCACAACCATTGCAGCTGCCCCCGCGATGATGGCCACAGCTGCCCCGGCCGCCGCGCCTGTGGCCGCAGCGCCTGCTGCCCCGGCAGAAAGCGCTGCTACTGCGCCAAGTGACGCTGCTGTCCATCCGGGCGCGGTAAAATCCCCTATGGTTGGTACGGTTTATCTTGCCCCTGAGCCAGATGCCCCGCTTTTTGCCAAAGAAGGGGATCAGGTGAAAAAAGGCCAGACCCTGTTTATTGTGGAAGCGATGAAGGTGATGAACCCGATTACCGCTCCGGCAGATGGAAAATTAACCCGTATTTTGGTGGATAACGCCCAGCCTATCGAATTTGATCAGCCCCTTGCCATTATAGAGTAGTCATGTTCAAAAAGATTCTTATTGCTAATCGCGGTGATGTGGCGTTGCGGGTATTGCGCGCCTGCAAGGAAATGGGCATCCCGACCGTTGTGGTTCATTCAACAGCGGACGAAGAATCCATGCCGGTACGTCTGGCAGATGAAAGCGTATGTATTGGCCCGTCCGCAGCAGCA
>CBFIAD010000101.1:0-4913 GCA_965660495.1 Puniceispirillaceae bacterium (SeqCode) | reverse complement strand
GCGGATTACCGACGCCGATTATGCCGCAGAAACAGCTCTTTTGGTGAAAAACCAAATCCTGTCACAAGCTGCGATGCAAGCCCTTAATATGGCCAATCAGTCGCGCCAGAGCGTAATGGGACTTCTTGGATAACATCCCTATCCCGAAATAGGGATAGCTAAGCCGTCTTTAATCAAACGCAATAATTAAAAGCGCTAGAAAAATCAGCAAGGCAAGAAAGCTGATAAAGGCGTTTGATGCCCCTGCCCCTTGTGCAAACACCCCATTAACGACATAGCGAATACGCCTTTTTTTCGCAAATTCCCTTGAGGCCAGGCGTTTTAGAATACGGATACGCGCGCCATTGGGATAGCTGTGCAAAAGCTCGTTAAAGCGGGCACGATCCTGTCCAGCATGACGCCATAAGTTCAGCAAATCCCGGTCAAAAGCATTGGCAAAATAGCTGTCGGCAAAATCACCTGGCTGAAAAAAGATAGCCGAGGTAAAAGAGGAGGAGGCCTCCACAAAGCTTTGCCGAAACACTTCCAGCAAACGCCGCCTTACCGCAAAATCCGATATTTGCCGAACAATCTGCAAGCTGGCAGATTGATCCCCATCGGTCAGTACAAACAGGTTTTTCAGCGCATGGCGTGCTACCTCGCGCCCGCTCGCCTGGGATAAAACCGCTGCCCCGCTGACTGCGGTTGTGGTTTTATCTATCCAGCTTTCTATCTGTTGAGGGGTCATCTGGCTGAACCGTTCATCTTTGCCCATAATATAGCCATATAGCTATAACAACTTCTTCTATCGGTCTATCAACAACTGGCCGAGCTGTCAAAATCTTGCCGCCCACACTCTGTTTCATGGCTTGGCAGAACCATCTGCCTGTGATTTCATCTATTAAAGATTATCTATTTCTGAAAACATATTTTAGATGGAAAAATTGATGCATAGCCCTACTGACTTTGCCCTGCCAGCGGATATCACCCATCATTTTATCGAAACGCCCGATGGCCGCAAATTGCACGTTGCAGAGACAGGAAAGGGCGCCCCTCTTATTTTTGTGCATGGCTGGCCTGAATTTTGGAAAAGCTGGCTGCCGACTGTTAATCTTCTGAACAAAAATTACAGATGTTTGATGCCATGTTTATACGGCTTTGGATTAAGCGATAAGCCTGAGCGTCTAAGCGATCATTTGGATGCAGATTTTCATGCCGGGGATATTAAATTTATCGCTGACCAGCTATGCGACGAACCTGCCAGCCTCATCGGTCATGATGTGGGCGGCTATGTGCTGCAATCTCTTGGCAAATCTGTATCAGATGCGTTTAACGGGCTTATTTTCTTTAATTGCCCCACCGCATCGGTAGGACGAAAATGGGTAGAGGACAGTCATGTAAACCAGATTTGGTATCAGTCCTTTCACTTAACAGAACTGGCACAAAAACTGGTTGGCCATAGCAAGGAGACAACTCGCCTCTATATCGAATATTTCTTGCAGCACTGGTGCTATGACAAAAGCTGTTTTGCCCCTGTTCTGAACGAATGGGTGGAAAATTTTTCCCGGCCAAATGCCCTTATTGGCGGATTTAGCTGGTATAAAAGCAATAATGAAAAACGGCTGAAAACACTGGAAGGCCGGATAGAGATTTCAAAGGAAAAAATCCGCTTGCCTGCCGCTATTTTATGGGGCCAACATGACCCGATATTAAAATCGGAATGGGGAGCCTTTGTTTCTGCCCATTTTGAAGACGTCACGCTGGATTATGCCAGGGAATCAGGTCATTTTATCCATGTGGAACAGCCCGCTCTTGCCGCAGAATTTATTAAAACACATCGTCAAAAATGGGAGGCGTAATATCAGATTTCTGCCCGATGACAACGCAGGGCTATAGGGCCCGCTGCATATACACAACATCCAGCCATGTCTCAAACTTGTAGCCGACCTCCCTTGCGATACCGATTTCGCTAAAACCCAGCGCTTTATGCAGCTGGATAGAGCCAGCATTTCCAGAATCGCCAATGACCGCCATTATCTGTTTAAAGCCCTTTTCCCGGCAAGCGAGGATAAGGGCAGATAGCAATTTCCTGCCTATCCCTTTTCGGGCGTGCCGGTGATGCACATAAACAGAATCCTCCACCGTAAAACGATAGGCAGAGCGCGGATTAAAAGCGCTGGCATAGGCGAATCCCAGCGCGCCACTTTCTGTATTTTCAGCCATAAAGACAGGCAGTTGTCGCTCCAAAAGCTGGGAGAGGCGATTTTCATACCCAGCCACGGAAAAAGCGCGCTCTTCAAAGGTAGCTGTCCCGTTCCGCACATAATAATTATAGATGTCTGCCATAGCGGCCGCATCGGCCAAGCTGGCTGGCCGCAAGGTAATATCCTCTGCCAATGTCTTATGCCTTTCTTGCAAACAGATATATTCAGTCAGATAGGCTGAAAATATGGCCTCCGTCAACAAGCATATAAAAACAGCCCTAAGCCGGTATTAAAACCTGCCATATTTCAGATAGGCTTCTTTGGGATCAACCCCGCTTCTGATAGCCTCTCTTACCGCATTTTCGGTCGTCATTACCTCTTCGCAAAAAGTGATAATCTGCCGGGCATGGCTGGACGGAATAACGACCGCCCCGTCAATATCGGCAATCAGATAATCACCCGGACAGATGGTTACATCGCCTATCTGCACCGGGATTTGCATGGCATCAACCGACCATGACCCGACCACATCGCGCGGGGTGTAAAAGCGGTGAAAGGTTTGAAACCCGATCTTTTTAATGAAATCTGCATCCCGGCATCCGCCGTCTGTAACATAGCCCAATATACCGCGCGATTGCAGGGTTTCAGCAGATAACTCGCCCATCAGTGCCAGCCTGTCCGTCTGGCCGGCACATACCACCACATGAGCGCTTGTTGCAGCAGACAAAAACCCTGTCCAGCTCAGTAGGGCTTCATCTGCATTCATACCCGGCTTGCCAGAGCCGGCCACTGTAAAAACAGGCCCTGCCAGAATTTTGCTATCATCTATCGGGCGAATATCATGCGGCAACACACAATTTTCAAAGCCATGTTCGCGCATGGCATCAAAAACAGCTCCGCTGTAACATTTGCCCAGGCGTTCTGTCAGCTCTTTGCTATCCTGCATCTTTTTTAACCTTGCTGTGCATTAGGCCAAAACGCCAATTTGCCAGGGAACAAATTCATCCTCACCCACTTCCATTTCTTCTGATTTTGAGGCCTTGCCGCTGGCAATGGCCAGAATATGTTCAAAGATTTCCGCGCCCATTTCATCCAGATTTTTGCTACCATCAATGACCTGTCCGCAATTAATATCCATATCGCCTGTCATGCGGGCAAACATCGCAGAGTTAGAGGCCAGCTTTATGGTGGGCGCAGGGTAGGAACCAAAACAGCTGCCCCTGCCAGTGGTAAAGCAAATCAGATTTGCCCCGCCCGCAATTTGCCCTGTGGCCGATACCGGATCATAGCCCGGCGTATCCATAATCACCAGCCCGTGTTCGCTAACCGGCTTGGCATATTCATAGACTGCATTAATGCCGGTTGAGCCGCCCTTTTTTGCCCCGCCCAGTGATTTTTCAATGATATTGGCAATGCCGCCAGCATTATTGCCCGGGCTGACCCGTCCATTTATTTGTGTATCGCGGCCAGAATTATATTCCAGCCACCAATTCATTCTATCGATAAATTTCTGCCCGATTTCGGGTGTTTTTGCCCGTGCGGTCAGCGTATGTTCCACCCCGTATAATTCCGGGGTCTCGCTCAGGATAGCCGTACCGCCATGAGTGACCAATATATCTACCGCCCGGCCAAGTGCCGGATTGGCAGACAGGCCGGAAAACCCGTCCGAGCCGCCACATTGCAGCCCTATCATCAGATGTTCTGCCGAACAGGGTTGTCTGTGGATATTATTGGCCTCTGCCAGCATCTGTTTAATCGCGGCCTTGCCGGCTTCAAAGGCAGTCATCGTACCGCCTGTTTCCTGCATGGTAATGACATGCAGCATTTTACCAGCCTGCAGGCTTTCCTGTTCCATAAAGCTTTTTACATTATTGCGCTCGCAGCCCAGCGATAACACCACCGCGCCGGCAATATTGGGATGGCGGATATAGCCGGACAGGGTTCTGCGCAGCAAATCCATCGGCTCGCCTGTCATTTCCATACCGCAGCCCTGATGATGGATAAAGGCGGTAACCCCATCGACATTCGGATAATCAGCCAGCCTTTCAGCATCAAAATAGCGGCTTAGTTTGCGCGCCACTGTTGCCGAACAATTTACTGTGACAAAAATGCCAATATGGTTGCGTGTGCCAACCCGCCCGTCCTTGCGGACATAGCCCATGAATTTTGCCCTGTCTTGCGGCGCCAGAATATCTGCGGCTAGATAATCCTGTGCAAAGCGGTAATCCTTATCAATAGTATCTATTTTCAGATTATGCGAATGCACCCACGCACCAGAGGCGATATCTTCCCCGGCATAGCCAATTATGGTATTATATTTCAGTACCGCCTCGCCCTTTGCAATTGGCCGGGCAGCGATTTTATGCCCTTGGGGAATATCCTCCAGCGTGTTGATATCCAGCCCTTGCAGCAGATATCCTTTTTCAATTGGCTGTTTGGCAACAATCACATTATCAGCCCTATCCAGCTGAATAGTTGGGCTGGCATCCATCCCCTCATCTCCCCCTTACAAAAAACATTTAATCCAAAAAATAATTATATGGATTTATCCTAGCAAAGGTTTCAGGCATTTCAATCATAAGCGTGACAGGCAAACCAGGATTCTGTGCCATGCCGATACCAGCGTAATCAGCAATAATTTTGCAAAAAACAGGCTGTGATCAAGGCGACATAAGGGAAAATAAATGGTGCCCAGGGGCTGTGCTTTGATGCCTAATCTATGCATTATCT
>CBFIAD010000100.1:0-5006 GCA_965660495.1 Puniceispirillaceae bacterium (SeqCode) | reverse complement strand
GTGTGGGTATCACTGGGCGATGAGCAAGGTTCGCGCGAGCGCGATATGCAGCCCTTTAAAGCCACCGCAAAATTGATGGAAACAGCCCAGCCGGATGCTATTTTTCTGCATTGCCTGCCAGCCATACGCGGACAGGAAGTAGAGGCCGAAGTGATTGATGGCCCGCAATCTGCGGTATTTGATGAAGCAGAAAACCGCCTGCATGCCCAAAAAGCGATTATGGCACATATTATCAGCAAGAATTTTTAACTCGCCCTTTTATATGTTGACAGGAAATATGGGTAGATATGGTAAGGAATAAAGGGGCGGAAATGCAGATGTCTGATATCGCAGAAGGGATGGTTCAGCCATTTTATTTAACCGGCAATGATCCGGAAAATAAAACCCCTCTGGTGCGCGGCCGTTTTGCCAGATTAACCCGCCCCTGTCAGGCGATTTTGGCACGCCACGACTATCCGGCGGCGATAAATGAGCTATGTGCCGAAGCGATGAGCCTTGCGGCCTGCCTTTCCACCACACTGAAATTTGACGGGGTCTTCACCCTTCAGGCAAAGGGCGATGGGGCGGTGCAAACATTATTTGCCGATGTTACTTCTGCCGGGGCGATGCGCGCCTATGCGGCGTTTGATGCTGAAAAACTGGCCGATACCCCCCCGGCAGAGCCGGCTATTTTGCCGCGTTTGATGGGCGGCGGCTATATGGCCTTTACCGTTGATCAGGATGCCGCGCTGGGCGATGAAGCCCATCGCTATCAAGGGATTGTCGAGTTGGAAGGCAGTCATTTAGGCGATTGTGCTATTGCCTGGTTTAAAAATTCCGAACAGCTGGCCGCCCAAATAATTACCGCTGCCAGTCAAAATGCTGATGGCTGGCATAGCTCGGCACTGTTTCTGCAGCAAATTGCGGGCGAAGGCGGGCAATATGCCAGCCTGAGTGCAGAAGAGCTGGCCGATGAATGGCATACCGCGATGGTGATGATGTCCTCTGTCACCAGGGACGAGATGCTTAACCTTGAGCTGAGTTCATCTGACTTGCTCTATCGCCTGTTTCATAGCCAGAATATCCATCTGCAAACACCGCGCCCGATTATGGATAGCTGTCGCTGTTCTGCTGAGAAGGTGGAACAGGTATTATCCGGGCTGGGCGATGATCAGTTGCGCGAGCTTTGCGATGAAAACGGGCAGTTACAGGTGGCGTGCGAGTTCTGCAAGGTGAACCGCGCCTATCCGCTGGCGCAGTTTGTTTCCGCCCAATCCTGAAGCGCTTATGGACAGTCTAACAGATGACAGATGTCGTTTTTGCTTCATTTTTTGCTGGACTGCGCTATCATTAGGCTAGCTATCGGCAATTATAGCCAGATTTGATGAAAGGTGTCGGCGATGACGCAGAATTTATCCAAATTTTTCAAATCACTTCCTGTTATCCTGTTGGCAAGTTCGGTGCTGTTAAGCGGCTGTATGAGCCGGGCGGAAAAGACAATGTTGCCGGATTATGAAACAGTCGATTTTCAGTCTCTTCGCTTGGATGCCCGAAAGATGGAAATAATCGAAAACTGGAATATGCCGATGGAGCCGCCCTATATCGAGCATACGCTGGCGCCAAATCTATCCAGTATGCTGGTGGATTGGGGCAGCCGGGTTCTGGTACCTGTTGGCGGCTCGGGCGAGGTGGTTTTGGACATCTCTCAGGCAAGTGTCAAACAAACTGCCCTGCCAAAAAGTGAAAAGCTGGTCGATCTGTTCAGAGACAATCAGGAAGTTATGGTAAGAGCCGATATCAAGGCAAAGCTGTTATGGATACAGCCTGTTGGCGGCAAGCAGGCCATTATCGATTTGGGTGCAACCGCATCGCAAACCATCAAGGAAACCGCCACCCCGAATGAGCGTGATATCATCATAAGAGAAGTGATGGTAGAGGCGGTTGAGCTGATAAATCAGCAGGCGGCCAGGGAAATCAGAGCCAGTAACGGTCTTATCCGATTTTAACGCCGCCAGAATACCGGGTTTAACATTACCAGAACGGTAAACAGCTCCAGCCGGCCAAGCAACATACCAAAACACATCGCCCATTTTGCCCCGGCTGGCAGGCTGCTGAACTCGCCAGAAGGGCCAATAACCTCACCCAGGCCAGGCCCAACATTTGAAATGGATGTGGCCGCCCCGGACAGTGCGGTTTCAAAATCCAGCCCAAACATACCCAGCAACAGGGTCAAAGCCACAAAACACAAAATATAGAGATAGAAAAACCCCATCACCGCATCCCTGATATTTTCAGGCACCGGGCGTTTATTATAATAGGCCAGCACAACTGCATGCGGGCGCAGCAAACGAGCCAGTTGAACCTTAATCGTGGCTGCCAAAACTTGCAGGCGGAACATTTTAATGCCGCAAGTGGTGGATCCCGCACAGCCGCCAATAAACATACAAATCAGCAAAATTGTGGTCGCAGAACTGCCCCAAAGAGCGAAATCTGCGCTGCCATAGCCGGTGCCGGTGATAACCGATACCGCATTAAAAGCGGACAGGCGCAGAGCCGAGCTCCAGCTTTCCCCGCCCTGATGCAAATTAAAGGTGATGGCGGCGACCACCAGTAAGGTCAGCATCATGAACCAGCGCACTTGCGGGTCTTCTGAAAGGGCTTTCCAGCCCCCTCTGGTGAGGGACAGATAATGCACAAATGGCAGGCTGCCTGTTATCATGCCAGCGATGATGATAAGCTCAATCGCTTGCGAGTCAAAAGCGCCGATGGATGCGGTTTTGGTTGAATAGCCCCCTGTGGCCAGCGTTGTCATGGCATGAGCCAGCGCATCAAATCCGGGCATCCCGGCCAGGGTCAGCATAAATGTCCACAAAAGGGTAAGCCCGGTATAAACCGCGAAAATACCGCCTGCTAATTGTGCGGCGCGCGGAATAACTTTGTCAGCAGTATCAAAAGATTCTGTTTTAAAGAGCTGCATTCCGCCAACAGACAGCATCGGCAAGACCGCCAGTGCCATCACAATAATACCAACCCCGCCCAGCCATTGCAGCAAGGCGCGCCAGATAAGCACTCCTTTTGAGGCCGCTTCTATCGAGGTCAGGATAGTAGAGCCGGTCGTGGTGATGCCGGACATGGATTCAAAAAATGCGTCCGTAACACTCAGCGATAAAGAGGAAAAATAAAGCGGCAAGGCCCCGAATATCGCGATAAATACCCATGCGCCATTGGTCAGCAAAAAGGCTTCTTTCAGGCCAAGATCGGCCGAATCCTTTTGCCGGTTGGCCAGCCATAAAGAGCCGCCAATAAAGCCTGTCATCATCGCGGCTACCGCAAAGGCTTGCCAGTTCGCATCGCCATAATACAGATCGATACCCATCGGCACGAGCATCGCACAGCCCAGAAAAGCCAGAAGCAGGCCTAGTATATGTAAGACAGGAGTTGCCTGCATGTAAGAACTGCAGCCTCAATCATTTATGGTCGCCAAAGAGCAGAATATTTCTGATCTATCCGGCAATAATGACCTGATTTATAGGCTGAAAATGGTCTATCTGTCCAGTTTTCATGAATATAGACAGATAAATCATCCTAGCGCAGATTAATTTGCTGATAGAAACGCGCGCGCAAATCGGCCTGTTCTTTAAATACACCTGTAAAACGGGTTGTTACCATAGAGACATCTGTTTTTTTCACGCCTCTGGTGGTCATACATTGATGCTGGGCGTCTACCAGAATTGCCACGCCAAGCGGTTTCAGCGCGTTTTGAATGGCACTTGCCACTTGTGCGGTCATGGTTTCCTGTGTTTGCAATCTGCGCCCAAAGCTGTCCAGTACCCGGGCAAGCTTTGATATGCCCACCACCCGCCTGTCCGGCAAATAGGCAATATGGGCTTTGCCCAAAATAGGTACCATATGATGTTCGCAATGCGATTGCAGCGAGATATCGCGCAACATCACCATATCATCATAGCCCTCTACCTCTTCAAAGGTACGGGTCAGCATTTCTTCGGGATTATCGGCATAGCCGGAAAAAAATTCTTCATAGGCACGCGCCACTCTGGCAGGGGTATCTATCAGCCCCTCGCGAGCAGGATCATCGCCTGCCCAGCGGAGCAATGTTTCCACGGCCGCTTCAGCTTCTGCGCGTGACGGACGCATCCCCTCAGATTTATTTGTAGCAGAAATCTGTTCCTCATCCTGCGCGTTATCATAAGGTGTCATGGCCTGGTCCTGTTCGTTGTTTTTACCTGTTGCGTGCTTGCCCGGATAAGGCGGGTATAATCGCGCAAACAATCATATAGCCGGTTATTTTTTTTACCGCCTTTTTAATACGCTAGTCTTACTGCAAGAGATCATTGCCGTCCAGCATTGCCTGATAAGAATAGGCTCAGGCGGTCGTGATTTTCTTCTTCAATTTTGCCATGGCTTGAGACAGTAAATGGTATTAATAAAATACCATAAAAAAGCGAAACACTGTGACAGATCTAGCTGGGTCAACAACCGCTTGCCGGTCAGGCCTTCAGGGATAAAGCATAGCAGCAAGGCAAGAGCCTTAACAGCTCGTCGCGCAAGGAAAAAGCAAACTGGCAAATTGCCGCATAACACGCTGTATATTGGTCAGAGCAAAAGATAATTTTCAGGCGCAACATATCTTCTGGCCGGATTCGCAATTTCAAAAGTGCAAACACCCCCTGCCAAAAGTGCAAACACCCTTGACCATCAATGGGCTGTAATGTAACCATAGCCCCAATTGCGGGTGTAGCTCAGTTGGTAGAGCGCAAGCTTCCCAAGCTTGAGGTCGCGGGTTCGAACCCCGTCGCCCGCTCCATTTTTTCTAGCCTGTTATTTTTGTTATGTCTGCCCGGAAAAAAGCCGAAAACGGGCGGCTATTTGCGCTGACCTGTTGCGATGCCGGTGACATGGGTATCTGAATTACGAAAGCCGAAAACCAGTCCGGCATTCTGGCCTTCCGGGCCAAAGATGCCGCCGCTTACGGCCAGCTTATTCATCTGCACAACCTCGCCATTTAT
>CBFIAD010000099.1:253-5165 GCA_965660495.1 Puniceispirillaceae bacterium (SeqCode) | reverse complement strand
GGTTTGGCGAAAAAATATCAAAGAATTTAACTTTTCAGGGAGCGAGCTTATCCAGCTCGGCTCGCAACAGGCGAGCTGTTTCGCTCTCTGGGGGCAGGCGAACCAGCAGGCTTTGCCAGCTTTGTCGTGCGGTTTGAATATCCCCTGCCAGACGGGCAAAATGTCCGGCAAAGAATAAAATTTCCGGATTGTCTTTTTGAATAGCCCTTGCACGTGCCAGTGGGGCTTGCGCCTGTTCAGCTATTTGTCCTGAAATTTTTTCATCCTGACCGGCTGCCATCAGCCTTTCAAGAACCCCTATCTGTAATCGCAAGTCATTTGCGCCTGCCTCGGAAGCGCGCAGCCATGCTTCCAGCGCCTGTTCGGGCTGTTCCAGCACCTCATAGGCGCGTGCCAGCCTTTGCCAGCCCGGCGCATCTTGCGGATTTTCTTGCAGACGCTGTGAGAGTTGTTCGACCATGGATTCTATCATTTGCGCGCGGTCTTCTGCGCTCATCTGGGCGGCCTGTGCAAGGGTTTGCTCGGATAAGGCTGGCAGGCTGTCCGCTTCTATGCCGGCTTTTTCTGCTGCCTGGCCTATATTGGCGCGCACCATCGCCAGCCATGGCGCATCCACAGGCGATATTTCAACCAGATATCCCCATCTATCCAATGCCCCCTGATAGTCGCCATCTTCCATCAGGGCCAGGCCGGACAGAAACAGGGCACGCGGCTCACGCGGATTTTCTTTCAATGTTTCAGCAACCAGTTGACGGGCTTCGGGTATTACCTGACCATCCGCCGACCGGGTAAGCGCCTCTGCTAGCATGGATTTAATGGCGGTATCGCCCTTGCTGAGGTGCAGGGCTGTTCGCAAGGCGTCAAGCTCTTCTGCGGTTTTTCCCAGTTCTGCAGAGGCAAGGGCAAGAGAAAGCCATGCCCCTATATTTTCAGGCTGCTTTAGGCTGTTTTCACGGGCAGTTTCATAGGCTTTTTGCCGTTCTTGCAATTGCTTTTGTGCAGCGCCGGCAGTTTGGCTGATTTCTGCTGTACGGGTCGATAGGGGCTGGGCGGGCAATTGAGGTTTGCCCAAAATAAACCAGTACAGGCTGGCCGCTACTGCAACACAAACCCCGCCTATCCCCATAAAGATGGGCAGGCTGAAAGCAGGGGGGCTTTGTGCCTCTGACTTGGCCTCTTTTGTGTTTGAGGGGCGTTTTGGCCTGTCCGGGGCTGGGTCAGAGGTGTTTTTACGCCGGCGACCAAGCAAAATAAGGCCAGCCCCGATAATAAGGGCTAATATCGGGGTTGCCCATAAAAGCGTTGTAGACAGGCCAACAGGCGGCTTTAACAGAACATAATCGCCATATCTTTCCTGCAAATTAGCCAGAATTTCTTTATCATCTGCCCCTGCCAGAATTTGGGCACGCACCTCTGCGCGCAAATCTTTTGCCAAATCGGCATCTGAATCATCAATAGACTGATTCTGGCACACCAGACATCGCAATTGTTTTGACAGCCCTCTGGCGCGTAATTCCAAATCCGGGTCAGCCAGCTGTTCTTCTGCTGTGATGGCCAGGGCAGGGGCGGTTATTAACCCCTGAAATGGCAAAAGACTGAAAACAAAAAGAAACAGGAAAAGGGCAAGTCGCGTCATCGCTTTTCCTGTTGCGCTTTCAATGAGGCGATAAAGGGCAGAAATATTTTGTGCAAATTGTCCCCGTCAATCGGCCCTGCATGACGTTTCAATACGATACCATCTGCGGAGATGATATAGGTTTCCGGCACACCATAGACCCCCCAATCCAGGCCAGCCCGGCCAGCATTATCCATGCCCACTTGGCTATAGGGGTTACCAAAATCAGCCAGAAATTTTTGGCTATCTTCGGGCTTGTCCTTATAGGCAATACCGATAATATCTATTTCCTTTGCCAATATGGCCAGAGCAGGGGCTTCTGCCCGGCATGGCGCACACCAGCTGGCAAAAAAATTCACCATATAGAAGGCATCTCTTGTGCCATCAATTGTGACAAAAGCCTGAGCGTCTATCAGGCTTGGCAATTCTGTCACCGGGACAGGCTTGCCAACAAGCGCAGAGGGTAATTCTGATATTTTACGCTCGCCAGACAAGGTCATCATCAGGGCAATCGCAGCAATAACCGCTAATATGGCAAACAGGATTAGCGGCAGAAAATGGGTAGCAGAACGTGCCATTATTTGCCCTCCACCAACGGTGAAGCGGTGTTTGGCCGGCGATAAAGGGCTATCAGACCGCCACAAGCCATCATTACCGCCCCAAACCATATCCAGCTTACCAGAGGCTTGTGATAGAGGCGCAGTGTATAACCTGTATCGCTATCCCCATCGCCCAGCACCGCATAATGGTCCCCTGACAGGCGGGTACGGATAGCCGCTTCTGTGGTGGATTGCCGTTCAGCCGGATAAAAACGCTTTTCCGGATAGAGCCCGTCTATCAGACGGCCATCTTTGTCAAACAGTCGCAACAGAGCTGTTTCGGTGACATAATTGGGCCCAGTGCGCGCTTCTACGCCGTCAAAAACAAGGGTTTCTGCCCCAAGCGCTATCTTAGCCCCTTTTTGTACCCTGACGATATTCTCATTTTCAAACAGGCTGCTGGCCAATGCCCCTGTCAGGAAAATTACCATGCCAAAATGGGCAAGCCACATACCCCACTGGGTAGCCGGCAGCCGCAGCCTTTGGCCCATCCCCGCCTGCCAGGGGCGCAAGCGAAACACCAAATCCCCGATAATCGATAGCCCAAGCCAGAGAGTTAACGCGATGCCGGCAATGCCAGCCACAGATATCCCTGAAAGAACCAGCAACAAAATAATCGCTGACAATACGCCGCCAGCAGACAGATAAATCGCTGGCCGGGCAGAAACGACAAGCCCGCGCCGCCATACCAGTAAAGGCCCTATGGCCATAAATAAAATGCCAATCCCCATAACCGGATTAAAAGCTGCATCAAAATAGGGCGCACCAACAGTTATTTTTGCGCCGGTAAACAGCTCCAGCCCCAGCGGATAAAATGTACCGATCAGCACAATAAAGGTGGAAACCACCAGAATATAATTATTGAGGATGAGGCCTGTTTCACGGCTGAAAAGGTGATAGTCGGATGCGCGGCCAAGGCGGCCTGCCCGCAAGCCATATAAAAATAGCGGCAAGCCAACCGCGCCCAGCAAAATAAACAGGATAAATATGCCACGCGCCGGATCAGAGGCAAAGGAATGGACAGAGGTAAGCAAGCCGGAGCGCACAATAAATGTACCCAAAAGAGAGAGCGAAAAGGCGGTAATCGCCATCAATATTGTCCAGCTGACCATCTGCTCGCGCCGTTCTACCACAATCACAGAATGCAACAGCGCAGTGGCCGCCAGCCAGGGCATAAGAGACGCATTTTCGACCGGATCCCAGAACCACCAGCCGCCCCAGCCAAGCTCGTAATAGGCCCACCAGCTGCCAAGGGCTATCCCGGCGGTAAGCGCGCTCCATGCCAGCGCGACCCAAAAACGGGTAATCCGTGCCCAGTTTTTATCAACCTGTCCGGTTATCAGCCCGGCTATTGCGATAGCAAAGGCCACTGACAAGCCCACATATCCCAGATAGAGCATGGGCGGATGTAAGGCTAGACCAATATCCTGGAGAACCGGATTCAGGCCGCGCCCATCGATAGGAGCTGGCGAAAGACGCGCAAACGCATTAGAGGTAAACAGGCTAAACGCCAGAAAAGACAGCGTTATCCCGCCCATGACAATAAGGGTAAGGGTTTTCAGCCTCGCGCGTTCCTCTCTTATCACAAACAGCAACCCGAACAGTCCCAAAATGACAATCCATAATAATAAAGAGCCTTCATGATTGCCCCAGCTGCCGGTAATTTTATAGATCATCGGCTTCAGGGAATGGGAATGGCTGGCGACCAGCTGTACCGAAAAATCGGAGACCATAAAGGCATATATCAGACTGGCAAAGCTGATAAATATCGCGATAGAGGAGATAATCTGAAGCCCTTCTGCGGTATGGGAAAGCCGGGCATCGGCGCGCAACAATCCAAGCGTTGGCAGTATAATTTGAGCCGCACTTGTTGTCAGTGCCAATATCAGACAAAAATTACCAATTTCAGGGCCAAGCATCGATTTAATTCTACCTTTTTAACCGCTCTTTATATGCTGTTGGAAAATGGCGTAAATCAGGCAATAAAGTAAAGAAAAAACTTACCTCCCTTCCGCCGGTTAAAAGGGATTTTCACGCCCTAAAAACTATCAACCCTCAAGATGCAATGTCAGTGCCTTTAAGCGTTTTGCATCTTCCGGGTCATGCGAGACGATTAAAAAACAATATCCATCTTCTGATGCCAGCTGCGCGATCAAGGCGGCCGCATCACCGCGCACGGCACTATCAAGAGCGGAAAAAGGCTCATCCAGTAAAATAAGGGGATGGCCGCGCAAAATGGCCTGTGCCAGTGCCATACGCTGGGCCTGGCCGCCGGAAAGCGCGTCCGGCATCCTGTTTTCCAGACCGTCTATACCCAGTTTTTGCAAGGTATGGATGATTTTTGCTCGCTCATCAGCTGAAATACGCGCAGATGGCCGAAAAGCCAGCCGCAAATGGGTATCACAATCCAGATGATCAAAGAAATTTCCCTGCTGAAATAAAAAGGAAACAGGCCTATCCCACGGGGGAAGGGGGCGTAAATCCAGCTCGTTATTTTCCGCATTTTCGGCATCGGATTTTTTACCTGCCAATCTTTCCTGCCAGACCAGCTCGCCACTATCTGCGTCCAAAAATCCGGCAATAATATTCAAAAGCGTGGTTTTGCCAATGCCGGAACGCCCCTGTATGAGCAGAATCTGTCCGCGCTCAAGAGTGAAATCAAGCTGATGGCGCGGCATATTCTCGCCGCCAAAACACA
>CBFIAD010000099.1:0-243 GCA_965660495.1 Puniceispirillaceae bacterium (SeqCode) | reverse complement strand
CTTTCTAGCGATAAGCATCTTGTTTTCTCCTGGCGCCCAGCCTGACCAGCGCATAAAAAATCCCGTAAAAGCCAAGGCACAAACCCAGCAAGATACAGCCTAGCAATTCTGCCTCTGCCCCGCCATATCGCGAGGCATATTGATATAACAGCCAGGGCAGGGTACGAAAATCATCCGAACCAAACAGGGCTATCACCCCCAAATCACCAAGGGAAAGCGCCGCTGTCAGTCCAAGTGCCAGCC
>CBFIAD010000098.1:0-5515 GCA_965660495.1 Puniceispirillaceae bacterium (SeqCode) | reverse complement strand
GTCGGTTGGGCATATATTTTGTATGAAATCTTTGCTGGTGAAGCTGGCAAGGTTGCAGCAGAAAAAGCCTCACCTGCCGTGGCATCTGCCTATTCAACAATGCGTTGGATTGTGACCATTGGTTGGGCGATTTATCCGCTTGGCTACTTCTTCGGCTATATGGCCGGCGGTGCCGATATGGAAACGCTGAACATCATCTACAATTTGGCTGACGTGCTGAACAAAATTGCGTTCGGTGTGATCATCTGGAATGTGGCGGTGTCACAGTCAGAAGCGAAGTAACGCTTTAGTGAGGCAGGGGGCCCCAGCGGGCTACCCTGCCTTACGGCTTTTACC
This sequence comes from Puniceispirillaceae bacterium (SeqCode), assembly GCA_965660495.1. Classification (GTDB taxonomy): domain Bacteria; phylum Pseudomonadota; class Alphaproteobacteria; order Puniceispirillales; family Puniceispirillaceae; genus JADHLI01. The sequence goes on along the minus strand of CBFIAD010000098.1, from coordinate 5,179 downwards.
CAATATTTTATTTATTTTTTAAACATATTAATTTGGGAAGGGTAAGGATAATGCCAGAGAGCTTTAACAGCAATTTTGAACCTGTCATTGTCAGTAAACAGGTTAATCTGCCGCTTTCAGATAGCGCTCAATCCCTATCCGATTTTATTCTCGGTCGCTTGCCAGATAGCCGGCATCCGCTTGGCAAGCCTGCCCATCACCATTTTAAAAAAACAGGCAAACAATTACGCGGTCGCATGGCCTTAACCGCTGCAGATTGTTTTGGGGTGCCGCGGGCGGTTTCGCTTCGCTGGGCAGCAGCCGTTGAAATACTGCATAATGCTTCTCTGGTGCATGATGATATTTGCGATGGCGATATGGTGCGCCGCGGCGCGCCCTCAATATGGGCGCAATATGGCAAGGATACAGCCCTTGCTCTTGGCGATTGGCTAATTGCCCTATCGTTTGAGCTGGCAGCAGAGGCCGCTGTCATGGGGCAAACGCCCGGGCTGGTTTCAGTGCTATCACATCACATGGCAGCGACCACCACCGGCCAGGCACTGGAATTTGCCATTGATAGCTATCCAAGCTGGGCAAAATATATGGATATCAGCACCGGCAAAACAGCACCGCTTTTCGTGGCGTCAGTAGAAGGCATTGCCCATCTGGCCGAACGCAATGATATCATTGCCCCGTTACAGCGATTTTTCACCGCTGCTGGCGGGTGTTATCAAATTGCCAATGATATGCTGAATGTGATTGGCAAGGATGGTGCTGCCAGCCCGGCATCAGATTTATTGCGCCGCGCACCCAATGCGGTGATTGTGATGTTCAGAACCACACTGGACAGAGAACAGGCCAGCGCCTTTGATAAATGGCTGGCTTCGGGTTCGGATTATAATGCGCTGGACTGGCAAACACGCCTTCGCCGCTCGCCGGCCTTGTCCATGACAGCTTCTGCCCTGATGAGTATGTTTGATGAGGCAGAAAGCTCGTCAGATGCCCTTCCTTCTGACTGCCAGGCCATCATTACCCCAATTAAAGCGCAATTGCGCCATGTTTGCAGAGATCTTGTTGCAGATAACAGCTAATTGCTGGCACACTATAGGGGATTTATCAGGCGCGCCTCATTTGTGCCTGTGCGAACCGGCTTTTTATAATTTTCACCCCCTATCAGGGAGCGCGGCATTGTCATGAATGACATGGGCAAAATGGATGCTGGTGACAGCGCAACACATACGCTTGTTATCGGCGCTGGCTTTGGCGGGATTGCGGCTGCCTTGCGTATGCGTGCCAAAGGTCACCGCGTTACGCTGGTTGAGCGCCTTGACGCCATAGGCGGTCGCGCTCAGGCCTTCGAGCAAGGCGGTTTTCGCCATGATGCCGGGCCAACCGTGATCACTGCCCCGTTTTTATTTGACGAGCTATTTGCCCTGTTTGGGGAAAGGCGCGAGGATCATCTGGATTTTCGCCCGCTTGATCCCTGGTATCGCTTTCATTTTCATGACGGGTCTGAATTTGATTATCGCCCATCTTTAGAAGACACCCATGCCGAGATAGCGCGTTTTTTGCCAGAAGATACAAAAAACTATGACAGGCTGATACAGACCTCAAAAGATATTTTTGATATCGGCTTTAGCGAACTGGCAGACAAGCCCTTTACCCGTTTCGGGGCAATGCTGAAACAGATACCGCAATTATTGCGCCTGAAAAGCTATATGACCGTTGCACAGCTGGTTAATAGCCATATTAAACACCCGCTTTTGCAACAGGCCTTTTCTATCCACCCCTTGCTAGTGGGCGGCAATCCTTTTGATACCACCTCTATCTATGCGCTGATTCACTATCTGGAACGCAAATGGGGGGTCTATTTTTGTATGGGTGGCACTGGCAAGCTGGTAGCAGAACTCGAAGCGCTGATGCGCCGGCAGGGCATTGATATCCGGCTGGATACCGATATCGAGGAGATATTGGTTCAAGGCGAGCGGGTCATTGGCGCGCGCACACAAGATGGCACTGAAATTCACGCTGATCGGATTATATGTAATGGCGATCCGCCCACTATTTATGCCGAAATGCTGCCCGCCCATAAAGGCAGACGCAAAAAAGCCCTGCCAGATAAGATGACCCGCTATTCCATGGGGCTATATGTGTTATTCTTTGGCACGAAGAAAAAATATCCCAATATCGCCCACCACACCATCTGGATGGGCAAGCGATATAAAGCGCTATTGCATGATATTTTTAATCGCAAAATTCTGTCAGAGGATTTTTCTTTATATCTGCACCGGCCAACGGCCACCGATACCAGCTTCGCCCCTGAGGGGTGCGACAGTTTTTATGTGCTTTGTCCTGTGCCCAATCTGCAAGGCGATGTGGATTGGAAAAAACAGGGGCCTGTTCTGCAACAACGTATTGTCAGCGCTCTGGAAAAAACCATTATGCCAGAGCTGGGCGCACATATTGTCGAAGATTTTTATATGACACCGGAAGATTTCAAAAGCCGCTATCGCTCGATGCATGGGGCGGGATTTTCCATTGCCCCCAATTTTACGCAATCAGCCTGGTTTCGATATCATAACCGTGACCCGCATCTGGCCAATCTGTATTTTTCTGCAGCAGGCGCACATCCAGGCGCGGGTATGCCAGGGGTGCTATGTTCGGCAAAAGTGGTGGAAACGCTGATAGAAGAAGAAACCGTATATCCTGCCAAGGCGCGGTAACCTGTCATGGATTTGCACCTGAAAAGGCTGTGGTGAGCAGAACAAAAAATGGGCCGGCACGCAAAAAAGACAGAGGAAACAAAAAGGACTGAGGCAGATGCACAGGCGTTTAATGTGCTGGCCAAAGGCGGGCGCAGTTTTTTCTGGGCATCGCATTTTTTAGGGCGCGAAACCGCCTATAATGCCGCTCATCTCTATCAATTTTGCCGGATACTGGATGATTTGGCAGATGGCGATATCGCCAACGGGCCGGCACGGCTTGCTGCGATAAAGACACAGCTGGAAAGGCTGGCAAAAGGCAAGGCATTAGGCAAAATCGATCCGGCACTTGCAGCCTTCCTGCCCGTGATGAAAGACTGCCGCGTGCCGATAATGCCGCTTTTGCATTTGCTGGAGGGGTTGCTGTTTGATCAGGGCGAGGTGGCCATCGCTTCAGAAGACGGGCTGATACAATATGCCTATCAGGTTGCCGGAACAGTAGGGTTGTTAATGTGTCCTGTCTTGGGATGCCAGAACAAACAGGCTTTTAGTTTTGCGGTGGATATGGGCATGGCGATGCAGCTGACCAATATTGCCCGCGATGTGCTGGAGGATGCGAAAATGGGCAGGCGCTATCTGCCTGCAAGATGGACAAAAAACCTTGACCCGCAAGATATTTGTGAAGCCGCCCACCATCCGCAAGGGGCAGAGGCATTGGTCATCAAAACAGCCTTGGACAGGCTTCTTCATCTGGCGGATAGCTATTATGAAAGCGGGCAAAGGGGGCTGGTCTATCTGCCTTTGCGTGCCCATATCGCTATCGCGGTTGCAGCAAATGTCTATCGCGCAATCGGCCAGAAATTACGCCGCCGCCAGCTAGACTGGACAAAGGGGCGGGTAGTAACAAATGGCCCGGAAAAGACTCTTGCCAGCCTGACCGCCTCAGCCAGCCTGGTTGCGAGAACGCGCCGGAAACCCCTTTATCAGGCCGGATTGCAATCTGCCCTGAAAGATTATTTTAGCGAGCAAGATTATTTTAGCGAGCAAGACTATCCGGGGGCAGATAGATGACCGCAAATCACCCAAAGCCGAAAGGTGAGACTATTTCCATCTGGGGGGCGGGATGTGCCGGCCTGTCCCTGGCGCGCGCCCTTGCACCGCATCTTGCCTCTGGCAAGATAGACGCGAGCGCGACTATTTATGGCGCGCTTACCCCGGCGATAGACCATAGCCATATTTGGGGTTTTTGGCAGACTGACTGGCTGGCTGAGGCCGCACAGCTATCGCGCAAGAGCTGGCAATATTGGCAAATTATCACCCCTTTTGGGCGGGTGACCCAGCACAGTCAGCATTTTGCCTATCATGGGCTGGAAAGCGCGGCATGGCTGAAAGATTGTTTGAAACAGGCAGAAGGGCAGCTGGCCTTTACACAGGGAGACCCAGAGCTGGGCGCTGGAAATGGTGATACTCAGGGGCTGATATTGGATAGCCGCACCCCTGATGTGCCGGAAAACAGCTTGCTGCAACATTTCAAGGGGTGGGAAATCAAGACAGATAAAGCTGTTTTTGATACAAATACCCTCACTTTGATGGATTTCAGATGCGATCAGTCCCGCGGCATTCATTTTATCTATCTGCTACCTTTTTCGGAAAATACGGCTCTAGTTGAATCCACCCTTTTTTCCGAACAACAAGAAGATAACGCCTTTTATGAACAGGCTATCCAGGCCTATCTAAAAGATATCTATCAAGTGCAGGATTTTCAGATTTTGCGAGAAGAGGCAGGGTGTATTCCAATGAATTTTCTATCCCCGCGCGATCCGTCCTTGCGGGCGATAGGGGCAAATGGGGGCTGTGTGCGTGCTTCATCCGGCTATGCCTTTGCCTTTATTCAAAAACAGGTGCAACAGATAGCCGGGCAACTGGAAAAGGGGCAAAAAATCACCAAAATCCCTGAGCCGCACCGGGCAGTGGATCGCTGGCTAGACAGGGTGTTTTTGGCTGTTTTGAAAGCCCATCCAGAAGCCGCACCGGATATTTTCCTGCGTATGGCAAAGGCGTTGAGCGGTGATGAATTAGCCAAATTTATGTCTGGCCTTGCAGATTTATCTATCTATGCCAAACTGATATTGGCGATGCCAAAGCAGATATTCATAGCTCAGATTATACCTGCTTTTAAAGGCACAAAAATAAAGAGGGATTAATGCTTACCCCTATTGATATTTTTGCTCTTATTGCGGTGATGGCCATTGGCTTGCCGCATGGGGCATTTGACGGGGCAATCGCATTTTTTCTGGGCGCTGGACGCTCGGTGATGAAAATGACAGTCTTTCTTGTCGCTTATAGCCTGCTTGCCGGGCTATATATCGGTTTTTGGGCTTTTTTGCCGATGCTGGCGCTGGGTCTGTTTCTGATTTTAAGCATTATCCATTTTGGCAGCGGTGACATACATCCCTTCGCCGCTGCCCCTACTGGCAAGTGGGGCAGGGCATTAACGG
>CBFIAD010000097.1:0-5622 GCA_965660495.1 Puniceispirillaceae bacterium (SeqCode) | reverse complement strand
TTCAAGGTCACATCATCGCCATAGGAAACTTCCTTGCCAGAGGAATTGGTCGAAGCCAGCGCATAGACCTTGTCTGCAGGGAATTTCCGTTCTGCAAGCGTTTGCAGCATTTCGCGTCCAACAGCGCCCGTTGCGCCCACAACAGCAACACGATAACCCATTGTAATGTTCCTTTTTTCCTTGGTAGGCCGTTTTATCTGGCTCGCCTGTTCATCGCATCAATCACCGCTTCGGTCATGCCATCTGTGCCTACCTGCTCACAGCCAGGCGCCATAATATCGCCTGTCCGCTTGCCAGAGGCCAGCGCATCCGCAACCGCTGCCTCGACCAGATCGGCCTCTTCTGCCTGACCAAATGAATAGCGTAACATCATGGCAAAGCTTAGGAATTGTGCCAGCGGATTGGCCAGATTTTGCCCGGCAATATCCGGAGCAGAGCCATGAACCGGCTCATACATTGCCTTTGGCAGACCGGTATCGGGGTCTGGCAAGCCAAGCGAGGCAGAAGGCAACATACCAAGAGAGCCGGTCAGCATCGCTGCACAATCCGAAAGCAAATCCCCAAACAGATTATCGGTGACAATCACGTCAAACTGGCGCGGATTGCGCACCAGCTGCATCGCACAATTATCGGCATACATATGCGAGAGGGCGACATCCTTGCCTTCTGCCTGATGCAGCTGGCTCATCACCTCGCGCCACAGCACGCCGGACATCATCACATTTGATTTTTCCACCGAGGTAACCCGCCCGTCGCGCTTGCGTGCCAGATCAAATGCCACCCGCCCGATACGCTCTATCTCGAAGGTGGAATAGGCATTGGTATCATAGCCTTTTTTCTGACCATCTGACAGCTCGTCAATGCCGCGCGGTTCGGCAAAATAGGAACCGCCACATAATTCGCGCAAAATCATGATATTCAGACCGGAAACAATCTCAGGCTTCAGGGTAGAGGCTTGTGCCAGCGCATCAAACACAATGGCGGGGCGTAAATTGGCAAATAAATCCATCTCTTTACGCAAGGCCAGCAAGCCACGTTCCGGCTTGAGGCTGAAATCCAGATCATCATATTGTGGCCCGCCTACCGCACCAAACAGCACCGCATCTGCTGCCATAGCATCAGCCAGAGTTTCATCGCGCAAGGGCACGCCATAGGCATCGTAGGCTGCCCCGCCCACATGATCCTGTGCCACATCAAAAGACAGGGATTTATGTTTGGCCAGCCATTCCATGACAGTCATGTTTGCTGCCATCACTTCAACGCCAATACCATCGCCTGGCAATACCATCACTTTACGGTTGGAGGCCATTTTTTCTGTCTCCCTATCTTGGATAATTATCTATAGACGCCCATTATGTTACACAGGCTATCGCTTATATGTGCGGATTTACAGCCACGGACGATCTGTATCGCGACTGGCTTCAAAGGCTTCAATCTCGCCGCCCTTTTCCAGGGTAAGGCCGATATCATCCAGCCCATCGAGCAAACATTGCTTGCGAAAGGGTTCAACATCAAAAGAGATGGTCGCCCCATTTGGCCGCGAGATGGTCTGATTGACCAGATCAATACTTAATTCGGGATTTTCTGAATCGGCAGCATCGGCCATCAGCGCATCGCGCTGCTCCGGCGTGACCTTGATCGGCAAAACACCGTTTTTAAAGCAGTTATTAAAGAAAATGTCGGCAAAGCTGGTCGAAATCACACAACGAATCCCGTAATCCAGCAACGCCCACGGGGCGTGTTCCCGGCTAGAGCCGCAGCCAAAATTATCGCCTGCTACCAAAATTTTAGCCTGCTTATATTCCGGCTTGTTCAGCACGAAATCAGGGCGTTCTGCCCCGCTATCATCATAGCGCATTTCATGGAACAGATTAACGCCCAGCCCGGAACGTTTAATGGTTTTCAAAAACTGTTTCGGGATAATCATATCGGTATCGATATTCAGGATATTCATGGGCGCGGCAATGCCGGATAATTTGTCAAATTTCTGCATTTTATGCTCCTTTATCTGGCGCTGGCTCTACAGCGAACGCACATCGCTCAGATGACCATTAATCGCGGCCGCTACCGCCATTTGCGGGCTGACCAGATGGGTGCGCCCACCGCGCCCCTGCCGGCCTTCAAAATTACGGTTGGAGGTAGAGGCACAGCGCTCACCAGGCGATAATTTATCTGCATTCATCGCCAGACACATGGAACAGCCCGGCTCGCGCCATTCAAAACCGGAAGCAATAAAGATCTTGTCCAGACCCTCTTCTTCGGCTTGCTGTTTTACCAGACCAGAGCCTGGTACCACCATCGCACGAATACCGTCCTTGACCTTTTGGCCATCAGCAATGGCAGCCGCGGCACGTAAATCCTCAATCCGGCTATTGGTACAAGAGCCGATAAAGACCGTATCGATTTTAATATCGGTCAGTTTCATACCGGCTTGCAGACCCATATATTCAATAGCGCGCTCAATTTTTGCGCGTCTGGCCATATCGCTAATCTTTTTTGGATCTGGCACTTCTGCGGTAATTGGCAAGGCGTCTTCCGGGCTGGTACCCCAGGTCACAGTTGGCTCAATCTCAGCTGCTTTCAGGGTAATTTCTGTATCATATTTTGCCCCGGCATCAGATGGCAGGCTCTGCCACCATGACACTGCCTTGTCCCAAAGCTCGCCAGATGGCGCCATCGGGCGACCCTTTAGATAGGCAAAGGTTTTTTCATCCGGAGCGATCATGCCGGCGCGCGCACCGGCTTCGATGGCCATATTACAAACGGTCATCCGGCCTTCCATAGAAAGGTTGGTAATCGCATCGCCGGCAAATTCTATCACATGACCTGTCCCGCCTGCTGTACCTATTTTGCCAATAATCGCCAGAATAATATCCTTGGCGGTGATATGTTCCGGCACATCACCTTCAACTGTAATGCGCATATTTTTAGCCGGCTTCTGGATCAGGGTCTGGCTGGCAAGCACATGTTCTACCTCGGAGGTGCCAATGCCGAAGGCCAGCGCCCCAAAGGCGCCATGAGTGGCGGTGTGCGAATCACCACATACAATGGTCATGCCTGGCTGGGTAAAGCCCTGTTCAGGGCCAATAACATGCACAATACCCTGACGGATATCATCCATGCCAAAGAAGGGCACACCAAAATCTGCAGCATTAGCCTCCAGGGCTTCTACCTGAATACGGCTTTCTGAATCTTCAATGCCGACACTGCGATCGGTTGTTGGCACATTATGGTCGGCCACGGCAAGGGTGCGTTCGGGGCTACGAACCTTACGTCCTGCATTACGCAAACCTTCAAAGGCTTGCGGGCTAGTTACCTCATGCACCAGATGCCGATCGATATAAATTAAACAGGTGCCGTCATCCTGGCGATGCACAAGATGGGCGTCCCAGATTTTATCAAATAATGTTTTTGGTCCTGACATTTCAGACCTCCCCTAAAATGACATTCCTTAAATTGGCGTGCCGTAAAATAGCGTAACTGCCAATATCTTTCAAAATGATGATAGATCTATCCTGTCTTAAAGGTAAATAAAACAGGATAAAAAATTATGAGGAGCTGTTCGCTGCGGTGCGGGTGTTTTTCTCGGCGATACGGGCAGCCTTACCGGTGCGGCCACGCAGATAGTACAGCTTTGCCCGGCGAACCGCGCCGCGGCGCATGACTTCGATAGCCTGGATCTTTGGTGAGTGCAGCGGGAAAATACGCTCAACCCCTTCACCATAGGAAATTTTGCGAACGGTAAAAGATGAATTTACCCCGCGATTGGAACGGGCAATACACACACCTTCGAATGCCTGAACACGCTCGCGTGAGCCTTCGACAACCTTCACACTGATTTTAACGGTGTCGCCTGGACCGAATTCCGGGATAGAACGCTGTTCTGTAACAGCTTCCATTTGCGACTTTCCAATTTTATCCAGGATGTTCATTTTGGTATCTCCATAAATCTGAACGCCACTAAAACAGTAATTTGGCACAAATGTCAATCTTTATCCTCAGTATTGAGGTGTTTTTTAGCCATATAGGCCGCCATCAGATCCGGACGGCGGCTAGCGGTAATATCCCTTGCGTTTTCGGCGCGCCATTTGGCAATATTCTGATGATGGCCAGAGAGCAATATTTCAGGCGGCTCAAGGCCTTTCCAGTCACGCGGCTGGGTATAGTGATGATGCTCCAGAAGGCCGGTTTCAAAACTATCTTCCAAATGGCTGATCTCTTTGCCCATCACACCGGGCAATAGCCGGATAACCGCATCCAGTATAACCATCGCAGCCTGTTCACCGCCGGACAGCACATAATCGCCAATGCTGACCTCTTCCAGCTGGTAATGTTCGATGGCGCGCTGATCCAGCCCTTCATATCGGCCACAGACAATCACCATCCCGTCTTTTTGGCTTAACTGGCGTGCCATTTTCTGATCCAGTAACCGGCCTCTGGGGCTGGGATAGACAAAGGCGATATCATGGCTATTCGGCAAATTATCCTGTAGATGCTCGATAGCCCGGCCTATCACATCCGGGCGCATTACCATCCCGTGTCCGCCGCCAAAGGGCGGGGAATCCACATTGGCGTGTTTGTCTGTGGCAAAATCGCGAATATTATGGCAGTCCAGCGACCAAAGCTGTTTTTTCAGACCCCGCCCGGCCAGAGAATGACCCAGTGGCCCCGGAAACATTTCCGGAAAAAGGGTAAGCAGATGCGCTGCCCAAACCTTCGATGCCATAGCCTGTGTCATCTTGTATTCTCTTCTGGCTCTGCTGCGTCCTCTGCATCCAGAATGATGCATCTGGCCGCCTCATCAACCTGTTTTAAAAAAGGCGGGTAATAGGGTAGCATTTCTGTCTTTTGGCTTTTGCCGAGCTGAATTTCAACAATCTCGCCTGCGCCAAAATCATGCAGGCCTATCACCTGGCCTAAAATTTGGCCGGCTGAATTTTGCACCTGCATCCCCAGCAAATCTGCCTGATATATCTCTTCCGCGCCCAATTCTGGCAGACGCGCGCGCGGCAGATAGAGCGATTTGCCCTTTAGGCTTTCAGCAATAGTACGATCAGATACAGAAGGCGAGGCGCAAATTGCCATAGCTTTGCTCAGGCCCTTAAGCTGGAGGGTAATTTTTGACCCATCTTCCAAAAATAGCGGGCTATAGCTGGCTAAATCTTCCGGCTTTTCACAAAAAACCTGCACCTTAAACAGGCCGCGTACCCCATGCGGGGCAGCGATTCTGCCCAGAATGACCATTTTTTGTAATTCCAGTCTCATGGGGCAGATATACCTTAAACCAGCAAAGCAGACAGAAATTCGTGCCTGCCTTGCGGTATTTTTAGTCTATGCCTCAGCTTGCTTTTCTTCGTCAGCAGCAGCTTCCTCGGCCGGTGCTTCTTCTGCAACAGCTTCCTCGGCCTGTGCTTCTTCGGCAGGGACTTCGTCAGCAACAGCTTCTACGGCCGGTGCTTCTTCTGCAACAGCTTCTTCTGCAAGGGCTTCTTCTGCTGGGGCTTCCGCAGCGGCAGCTTCTGCAGCAGCAGCAGCTTCTGCTTCGCGTTCCGCCCGCTTCTTGCCAGGGGCAGATTTCTTCGGCTGGTCACGCATTTCAACAGGCGCGCTCAAAGACAGGCT
>CBFIAD010000096.1:0-5749 GCA_965660495.1 Puniceispirillaceae bacterium (SeqCode) | reverse complement strand
CCATATAGAAACTGGTGAAATCTAAACGGTTTCATCTTTTTTGCTTTCCTCCAGATTTGAATAATACGGGCAAACAGAGCCATCTTATATCAAGGCTAGTCTAACCGTAATTTATCCTGCCTCACAAGAGGGGGATATACCAATGCTGCACGCCCGGATATACAAGACATCATTTCAGCCCTGCTATCTTCTAAAAGCCCTTGCGCCTGTAGCCTGCTTCGCGTCATGATGCAGTCATGTTACAGGTTGATGATATACGCTATCTTGTAGTCCATTGCTCGGACACCCCCGATGAAGACGGGCTGGGCGCAACAGATATTCATGCCATGCATCTGGGCTTTGGCTGGGATGGGGCAGGCTATCATGCCATTATCACCCGTGACGGGATTTGTCATGCAGCTCGGCCGGAATATTGGCAGGGCGCACACGTAAAGGGGCGCAATCACGACAGTCTGGGCGTATGCCTTATCGGCCGCCATAATTTTACACTAAAACAGTTTGCCGCCCTTGAAGCACTGTTGCTGGACTGGTCAAACCGCTATCCAAAGGCAAAAGTGGTTGGCCACCGCGATATTCAGGAAACCCATAAAACCTGTCCCAATTTTGATGCCGGGGCCTGGTGGGCACGCCATAACCCTTTAGCACAAAAACGCGCAATGGTAATGGTGGCAACCGCGCCGATTTACCGCGTACCGCCGCCGGAAAACCAGCCCGCCCCTGCCCCCGAAACAGAAGCGCTGATGGGTGAGGAGGTAGCGCTAACCGCCGCACGCCAGCATCACGGCTATGTAGAAATAGCTCTGGCAACAGATGGCTATCAGGGCTGGATCAAAGCGGACAGCATTTGTGCGATACCAGAAAATATAACCGGAACAATGCAGGCTATCCGCACAGCCTGTTGTATTGTAACCGCTGAGGCAGATGTAAAATCTGCCCCTCTTGCCAGCCTGTCTATGGGCGCAAAAATAACTATATTATCAACAGAAGGGGATTATGCAAAAATATCTCTTTTTGGCCGGGCAGGCGCAATAGAAACAGGCTATCTGCCCCATCATATGCTGGCCAGCAGGCAGCAAAACCCCCGTTCAGACTGGCCAGCCTATGCCGAGATGTTTATCGGCGCACCCTATAAATGGGGCGGACGCAGCTTTGCCGGACTGGATTGTTCTGCCCTTATCCAGTTATCGCTGGGTTCGGCCGGGTATCGCATCCCGCGCGATAGCGGGCCACAAGAAGAATTTATGCAAACAGCCGCAAAAACAGATACACACGCCTTTCAGTATTTTAAGCGCGGCGATATTATCTTCTGGAGGGGGCATGTCGGGCTATGTGTGGATGACCAGAATATCCTTCACGCCAATGCCTATCACGCACGGGTCGTAATAGAACCTGTGAAAGATGCCATCACCCGTATCGGCACAACAGATGGCAAGCCGACCCGCCATATAGATGCCGATCAGCTGTTAACGCTGCTGGATAATCCGGCCAGTATCTAGCCCTTATTCCTATCTTTATCCAGAGCCGATAGCGTGCCGCGCATCCACCATAACAGGAACAGAGCCGGGCCCACCATCACTGCGGTGATAATGAAAAACAATCCCCAATCGCCATTGAGCCAGTCCACCAGCGCCCCGGAAGAAGAGGCCAGCAAGGTTCGCCCCAATGTACCGATAGAGGCCAGAAGCGCATATTGTGTGGCGGTATAGTTTCTGTCCACCAATAGCGAGATAAAGGCCACAAACACCACCGTTGCGATAGCGGCCGCCAAATCATCCAGCAATACCGCCAGCGCAAATAGCCATTCCACCTTGCCCGTCCAGGCCAAAACAGAAAACAGGATATTTGTGCCAGCCATAAACAGACCTGCCAGCAAAAGCGCCCGCACTACCCCTGAGCGCACCGCCACATATGCCCCCAGCAGGGAAGAGGCAACCGTGACCACCCAGCCCAGCCCTTTGGAATAAATGGCGATATCGGATTTGGAAAAGCCGACTTCCTTGTAAAAAATAATCGACATCTTGCCCATAAAGGCTTCGCCAATCTTGAACAGAAAGATAAAGCTAAGCAGCATCAGGCCGATTTTAAAGCCGTTATTCTTGAAAAAGCTGAGAAGCGGGGTGACCACTGTTGAGCCCAAAAAGCTGAGGATAAGGGTAGCGGCATTTTTCTGTCCCATACTGTCCTGCATCGCCTGTTGGGCAGCAGCTTGGGCTTTTATCCGCTCGGCCGTGCCGGTTTCAGGGATCATTAACAGCCCCAGATTGGTCAGGACGACCAGCCCGCCCAGCACAAGAAACGTCATCTGCCAGTAATTTTCCATCCCCATCGCCTGGAACTTGTCGGCCAGCAACAGGGCGACCATCCCGCCCAGCTTGAAGCCTGTCCACCAGCCAATAACTGCCATGGATGCCCCGGCCGCCATTGCCCCTGTATCGGCCTGATCTATCTGTTCAATCCGCAAGGCATCGATGGTAATATCCTGCGTGGCCGAACAGGCAGCAATCGCCAGCCCGATGGCCATCACCATCACAATATTATCTGAAGGGGCAGTGGTCGCCCATAACAGCAAGCCTGCCAGAATAATCGACTGCATTGTTAATATCCAGGCTTTGCGATGACCGAGCCTGTCTGTCAAAAAAGGAACGCGCAGACGGTCGATAAGCGGTGCCCATAAAAAATTTACCGAATAAACGGCAAAAATCAGCCCGGCCCAGCCTACCGCGCTACGGGACAACCCATCTTCTTTCAGCCATAGCGAAAGCGCACTGCCTATCAGCACCCATGGAAAGCCGCTGATCATCCCCAAAAGGAAGATGCGCCGCATTCGTACATCCAAAAACAGACCCAGCCCCTTTGATGTGCTTTCCATAACGCCCCCCTATATTATTTGCTCTGCAAAGCATTCCCGACTAGCCTTTAGTCTAGGGGCAGCTAATGACAGATGGCAAGAGGGTACAAATATGAACCAAATATGGCATTTGCGCCCCCATAAAACGGGTTTTCTGCTGGATATTGGCCAGGCACAATTTCTCTGTCTGGTAGGCAAAAGTGGCCTTGTTGCTGCCGATAAAAAAAAAGAGGGAGATGGCGCCACACCAAAGGGATGCTGGCCGGTGCGATGTCTGTATTACCGCCCTGACAGAATAGCCAGATATCAGCTGCCTGCCCGCTTGCCCTTATCGGTGCGCGCCCTGAACCCACAAGATGGCTGGTGCGATGATGCCAGCAAGGAGGTATATAATTATCCTGTCCGCCTGCCCTTTACTGGCAGCCATGAAAAGCTGTGGCGCAAGAATGGTTTATATAACCTTATCCTGCCGCTTGGCTATAATGATGCGCCGCCCATACCGGGCAAGGGCAGTGCAATTTTCCTGCATTGCGCCGATAAAGATAGCCGCGCGACCAAAGGATGCCTTGCCTTAACCCAGACAGATTTATTGGCCGCGATTCAGCAAATACAAAGCCCCCTATATATTAACATTTGATAATATTTAAGGGTCGTTTTCCGTCCAATTATGAAGAAAGCCTGAAGATTTGCAATAAACTCGCCCCTGAACGCAATCTTCCTTTTGTTACAATTTTTAATTGTTTTAGCCAATATACTATACATCTTTTTGTATTAATAATTTATTAACAGGATTAAATGTAATGACAGGTAACATGGCTTCAAAGACACATAGATTTCAGGTCAATAACAGACAAGCTCAAATTACGACAGCAGATGATACGGCCGCCTCGCTCTGCTTGCAAAATCGCGTTGCCCGCTTTTTCAAAAAATCGCTATGGCTGAATGATATTTCCCTGCCGCTATTATTGCTATTGGCGAGCCAGATTACAGCGCGTCCGGCCAATGCCCAGCAAGAAGCCAGCCTGGATAACATTATCATCACTGCCCAGAACCAGTTTGGCACGGTTAGCCAGTTAACCATTCGTGACGGGGTATTATATCTTTTGGAAGAGGGGTGTCATCTGGTGATGATACGCCAATTAAGCGCAGATGATATATCATCTATTCGCGACCTGGCCCATTTACGCGCAGAAGAGGTTGGGCTGCATTTACAGCTGATCTCCTATGCCCCGCTTTCCGATGCCGATATTTCAGAATTTTGCGTGGCCAGCGATCCGCTAACCGCCTTTATTACCCGTATTCGCCAGGAGGATAGCGATAGCAGCAATTTTGCCGGAATGCTGGCCGGGGGGCTTGGCCTATTGCTGGGGCTAGCAGGTGGCGGCGGGGGCGGCCCTGCCCCGAACAGAACCGCCTTTACCCTGAGCAGTGATGAGCAAAGCGATGCAGAAGAGGAAAGTTTCACCCTGAGCGCTTCTGCGTCTGCCAGTGCGGCAAGCCCGGACAGCCTGTCTATTCTGGAGGGCACTTATGGCGATAAGGATGATAGCGCAGATGTCGCCACCGGCATTGAAGCAGAAGCCACCGACAGGGACGGCAGTGATATTTCCACCATTACCAGTAGCGATGACCGCTTTACTGTCACAAATGGCGAAATTCGCATTAAAAAAGGCACGGTGTTTAATTATGAAACAGATAAAAAGAGCTTTGATGTTACGCTAACAGCTGGCAGCCAGACAAAGATTTTGCACGTCACCCTGACCGACCGGATATTGGCAGAGGATGTCGAAAAAGAATTATCACTGGCAAAAAGAGATCGCGATACAGAAGAAGATTTGCTGAATATTCAACTTACCGATTCAGATCAGAAAGAGGCAGATCTGGAAAATACCCGCTTTTTCATCATTTCAGCAGAAGATGATGATGACAAGGATCAATCTGTTAGATTTCAGCTGGCAAAAGATGCCAAGAGCCAGCAATTTTTACGCCCTGCGGCAGGAGAATATTTCACTTCTCTGGAAGAAGATATCACAGTCAAAATTGGCAGCGTTACTTTTAAAACCCTGCTATCAGATAGTGCGCTGTCAGGGGATATTGAAAGTCTGGAGAATATCGAAAAACAGGATGGCAGCTCTGTCACGGCAAAAATAAATACCGATAATTTGACGCTGGATATTTCGGACGAGGTGGAAATTGATATCGGCACAGATAAATATATCCTGCTGACAGAAGATACAGGCAAAGCTATCTTTATCGCGGTGACGCAAACAGAGTTGGACAGCCGAACTGGTGATTT
The DNA here is from genome assembly GCA_965660495.1 of Puniceispirillaceae bacterium (SeqCode). Lineage (GTDB taxonomy): Bacteria > Pseudomonadota > Alphaproteobacteria > Puniceispirillales > Puniceispirillaceae > JADHLI01. The sequence goes on along the minus strand of CBFIAD010000096.1, from coordinate 605 downwards.
TGCGGTGGTTGCTGTCCTTAATACAGATAAACAGAAAATAGCCGATGACGGGCTGATCGCTCAGCAAAAAGAGGGGTATTTTGAGTCTGAATCCGAGGAGATGGAAATCACCCTTACCCTGACAGATGCCAAGCTGGATTTCACCCCAACCAGCGCAGCAGATGATATTTTAGGAGCAGAAAAACACGACGATGATCGCGCCTCCTATAAAGAGGCAGAAGCGACAGATGCACGCAATGTCGATATAGATGGTGATAGCGCCACAACAGATGACCGGATAACCGGCATTGACGGGGTCATAATTGACCTGTCCGCCACGGCCACAGATACCCAATCCACACCGGTCAAATATGCGACCAAATCAAAAGATGCCACCAACCGTGAGGTGATCACCCTTGGCGCAAAGGCCGGCGATTTGGCCGCAGGGGACAAGCTGACCAGCATTGAAAATATTATCGGCTCTCATCATAAAGATGTGCTGATAGGCAATGCTGAAGAAAACACCCTTTCTGGCGGGGAAGGTGATGACCATCTTTATGGCGGGGATGGCGATGATACCTTAAATGGCGGGGCTGGGAATGACAGCCTGGAAGGGGCAGCAGGGG
>CBFIAD010000095.1:0-6267 GCA_965660495.1 Puniceispirillaceae bacterium (SeqCode) | reverse complement strand
CCTTCCAATGCTGTTATATTCGGCCCATACCCCTCACTAAAACGATCGGGTATATGACAATAGACAGGACAGCCAAATCGGGGTAAAACCGCGCGAAACAGCGCTGCTGCACAGGCACCATCCACATCATAATCACCAAATATTCCAATAGGTTGCTTTGATTCTATCGCGTTGCATATTAACGAAATAGCCTTTTTGGCATCTTGCATAATATGCGGGTCTGGCAGGCTGTCACGAAGGCGCGGCGATAAAAAACCATCCATGCCTTCGCTGTCGATACCATTGGAGGTTAAATACCAGGCAAGCCCAAGCGGCATAGCCATTCTTTTTGCCAGCCCGTCTGCGCGTCTTTGTGTTTCCGGCATGGAATAGACAGAGCCTTGCAAAAACCAAAGAGCCCCGGATAGGGAGGCCTTAACAAATTGGGTGGGTTTTGGTGCGTCCATTTAATGTCCTGAATTTATTCCCCTGCCATAATTGGCAATGCCAGAATATCACCAGCGAGAAACGAAGCCCCTCGCAAGCTGTTACAAGCAGCCTCTACCGCCTGTTGTTTGGTGGCATGGGTGGTAAATACCAGATGCACCGGCGCATTATCCGAACGCCCCTTTTGCAGCATGGATTCCACCGAAATATCATGGTCGCGCAAAATAGCGGTAACGGCATTTAATACGCCCATCTGGTCTTCGACCATCATCCGTAAATAATAGCGACCAGGGGCAATCTCGCGGTGACTGGCTTTATCTTCCAGATTGGCGGCAGGTTTACCAAATGGGTAGGCGCGCTGGCCTCTGGCAATATCAATAATATCGGCCAGCACAGCCGAGGCAGTTGGCCCGTCCCCTGCCCCTGGCCCTGTACAGACAATCGATTGCACCGGGCTACCGCTATAAGCAACAGCATTTAATGCCCCGTCAATTTTGGCCAGTTGGCTGTCCTGTGCGACCAGACAGGGTTGAACGCCCGGCACCGCCCCGCGCCCGGCATTGCCCAGCAATTTAATGACATAGCCCAAATCGGCGGCAAAACGAATATCTATGTCTGAGATTGCACGAATACCGGCAATTTGCACCTGGTCAAAATCAATTTTCTGGCCATAGGCAATGGCGGCCAAAATAGCCAGCTTATGGGCCGCATCTATACCGTCCACATCAAAACTTGGCTCGGCTTCGGCATAGCCCTTTTCCTGCGCTTCGGCCAGCACATCAGCAAAGGAACGCCCGGTCTGGGTCATTTCTGTCAGAATATAATTACAAGTGCCATTTAAAATACCGGTAACCTGTTCAATCCGGTTTGCCGATAACCCCTCGCGCAATAATTTAATGGCCGGAATACCGCCTGCAACAGCTGCCTCGAAAGATAGCTGAACATCCTGCTCTTCGGCACATAAGGCCAGATCATGTCCGTGATGGGCAATCATGGCCTTGTTTGCGGTCACCAGATGCTTGCCATTTTTAAGAGCAGAACGACATAAATCAAGCGCCACCCCTTCTGAGCCACCGATCAGCTCGACAACAATATCGACCTCTTTTCGAGCGGCAAATTGCGTGGCATCTGCAACAAAATCAATGCCTTGCATAGAAAAGCCTCTATCACGATTTGAGCGTGCGCTTACCGCGACCAGCTGCAAGCGCATCCCGGCCTGACTGGCCAGCATTTCTGCCTCATTTGTCAGAATACGCGCAACTTCACTGCCAACAACCCCGAGACCCGCAATGGCGATATTAAGTTCTTTCATAACCAGCTTTCATATTTAACTATTTATACAAGGCAATAGCGTTATAGCGCCCCAAGATGTACGCATTTTTAAGGTGTTTTGCAAGACAAGGTCAGCTATCCTGCTTCGCTTGCCCTGCCCGTCAGGAGCAGATGAAGTCGAGTGCCATATCGCAATGCAGGGCAGTGGTATCAAAAACCTGTAAACTGGTATCATGTTGGCCAATAAGCAATCCAATTTCCGTACAGCCCAGAATAACGCTATCACAGCCGAATTCTGTTGCAGCACGGTCGATAATTTCCTGATAGATTTTGCGAGAATCATCACGGATTATGCCACGACATAGCTCGTCATAAATAATGGCATGGATTTTTTCCTGATCGGCGATGGGCGGCACCATGACAGAACGATTATCATTAGCCAGAATTTGCCCAAGCGGTGCGCGATAAAAATCCTGTGTCATGGTATAGCGTGTGGCTAATAGCAAGCTGTTTTGTGCCTCAGATGCCAATATTGCGCGCGCGGTGGCTTCAACAATATGTAGCAAGGGAATAGTGGTGGCATTTTGCACGACATCGCCCAGCTTATGCATGGTATTGGTGCAAATAACCAAGGCTTGGGCTCCGGCATCTTCCAGCCGGCGGGCAATATCTGCCATCACCTGACCGGCACGCGCCCACTGCCCTGCCTCTTGCAAGGCTTCTATTTCAGCAAAATCAAAGGAATACATCCATAACGGGGCAGAATGATTACCGCCCAGACGCGCAGATACACCCTGATTTATGCGCGCATAATAGCTTTGTGTACTTTGCCAGCTCATCCCGCCGATTAATCCAACCGGGCGCAGAAGTTTTTCAGACATTGATACCATCCGTTTCAGTTTTTTTTCCGCCCACACATCCTATGACCCCAAAAGGCGCAAACTGGCTAATAAGATGCGCTTTTTTTCAATAGCTGGCAAAGGATAACCACTTACTTTATTTTATTAAAGGCCAAGTTGGTTTACGCTTTTTGTAAGTGTTCAAATCGGAGCGGGAAAAATGGAACAGCAGACAAATGCACAAAACAAGGAAGGCGCGCAGCTGCCCTCTCAGGCACGGGTCGTCATTATTGGTGGCGGCGCGGTTGGCTGTTCGATTGCCTGGCACCTTGGTCAGGCGGGCTGGCACGATACGGTGTTGCTGGAAAAAAATGAACTGACCTCCGGCTCTACCTGGCATGCTGCCGGCAACTGTCCCAATTTTGTGGGTTCCTGGACTGTGATGAAAATGCAGCATTATTCCACCGAGCTCTATCGCAAACTTGGCGCGCTGGCAGATTATCCGATGAATTATCATGTGACCGGCTCGGTGCGGCTTGCCCATAGCCGCCAGCGTATGGAAGAGTTTGCCCATGTGCGTTCGATGGCACGGCAAATGGGCTTTGATCTGGAAATGATGAGCCTATCGGATATGAGAGATGTCTACCCTTTTCTGGAAACCCATGATTTGGAAGGCGGATTATGGGATGAATATGATGGCGATATAGACCCTGCCCAGCTCTCGCAAGCCTTTGCCAAGGGCGCGCGACAGACAGGCGTGAAAATAGTCCGTTTTTGTCCTGTCACCGGGGTCGCCCGTAAAAATGGCCTTTGGCAAATTCAAACCGAAAAAGGCATGATTGAGGCTGAATATGTGGTCAATGCCGCTGGCTATCGCGCAGCAGAGATTGGCGCGATGTTTGGCCGGGACGTGCCCTGTATTTCGCTATCCCACCAATATCTGATCACAGAGGAGATAGCCGAGCTGGCCGCACGGGATGAAAAACTGCCCCTGTTGCGCGACCCCGACAGCTCTTATTATTTGCGCCAGGAAAAGGACGGGCTATTGTTGGGCCCTTATGAGCGCAATGGCCGCGCCCATTGGGTGGACAGAGATGACCCGATGCCAGATGATTTTTCCTTCCAGCTTTATCCCGATGATCTGGAACGTCTGGAATGGTATATTGAAGATGCCATCGCACGTGTTCCTATTTTGGGCAGTGGCGGTATTACCCGGGTGGTAAATGGCCCTATTCCCTATGCCCCGGACGGGTTTCCGCTTATCGGGCCCATGCCGGGCGTACCAAATGCCTTTGAGGCCTGTACCTTTACCTTTGGCATTGTCCAGGCAGGCGGGGCAGGCAAGCTGGTTAGTGAGTGGATCACCGAAGGCGAGACCGAAACAGATAGCTGGGCGGTTGATCCGCGCCGCTTTACAGACCATGCCAATTCGGACTATTGCACAGCCAAGGCATTAGAGGTCTATGGACATGAATATGCCATCCATTTTCCCGGCATTCAGTGGCCAGCCGGACGCGGCGTTAAAAAAGGCGCACTTTATGACGCCCATATCGCTGAAGGGGCAGAAATGGGCGCGTATGGCGGCTGGGAACGGGCAGAATTTTTTGCGCCCAAAGGATATAACCACAAACAGGTCGATAGCTATGACCGGCAACCCTTTTTCAACATTGTCGGGGAGGAATGCGCCCATGTAAAAAGCCATGTAGGCGTGCTGGATTTGCCCGGATTTTCACGCTTTTCCCTGTCTGGCAAGGGGGCTGCTGCCTGCCTTGACAAGCTGATGACCAACAAGTTGCCTGCTGTTGGGCGCATATCGCTAGGCTATTTTGCCTCTGAAAAGGGTAAGATTGTCTCGGAAATGTCGGTGGCACGATTTGCCGAAGATCGCTTCTGGCTTATTTTTGGGGCGGGCGCCTATTGGCATGATCGCGATTTACTGGCCACGGCTGCGGCAGAATATCCGGAAGTGGAATTAGAAGACGAAACCCGTGAGTACACCACCTTGCTGGTCACTGGGCCCAAATCACGCGGTTTGCTTTCTGCCCTTTCTGATAGCGATTTTGGCAATGATAGCTTTGCCTGGCTTACCCATCAGATTATCCAGATTGAGGGGATAAATTGCGTGGCAATGCGGGTGTCTTTTACTGGCGAGCTGGGCTGGGAGCTACATATCCCTGCTGAACATTCAGATAAAATTTACACTCTTCTTTGCCAGAAAGGGGCAGATTTTAATTTGAAACCCTTTGGAATGCTGGCACTGGAATCGATGCGGCTGGAAAAAGGCTACCGTTCCTGGAAAGGTGATTTAACCTCTGATTATAATATGTTTGATGCGGGCTTGCGCCGATGGGTTCATTTCAGCAAGGAAGAGTTTGTCGGACGCGAGGCATTATTTGCACAAAAAGATGTCCCTGCCCGTCAATTTGTCACGCTCGGACTGGACGATCCCGACGATAGCGATATTCCTTTTGGCGAGGCAGTTTATCTTTCTTCGGTTTTTTCTGACCAGGATGGAAAGAATATTGCCGGATTGGTATTGTCTGGCGGTTATGGCCATCGCACCAAAACCTCTATTGCGCTGGCGGTTCTGGAAGCTGGCGAGGATGCAGCTATTGGCCGAGAGCTGATGATAGATGTGCTTGGTCGCCCCCGCAAAGCCATTATTCTGGCACATGGCGGTATTTATGATAGCGATAATACCCTTTTGAAAGGTTAAGTGATGCAGGATATCCCTCTGCCCCGGGCGGCAAAAGCGGTTATTATTGGTGGTGGCGTGGTAGGCTGTTCGGTTGCCTATCATCTGGCAAAGCTGGGATGGAAAGATATTGTTTTGCTGGAACGCAAACAGCTGACCTGCGGGACAACATGGCACGCGGCCGGCCTGATTGCCCAGCTTCGCGCGACCCAGAATATGACCCGTCTGGCAAAATATTCCCAAGAGCTGTACACACAATTAGAGGCCGAAACAGGCGTAGCCACCGGTTTTCGCCAAAACGGGTCTATCACCGCCGCCCTGAGCGATGCCCGTCTGGAAGAATTACGGCGCGGGGCGGCCATGGCCCGTGCCTTTGGCGTGGAAATAGAAGAGATAACACCTTCTGAAATCGCTGACTATTATCCAGGATTAAATGTGTCTGACTGCAAGGGCGGGGTGTTTTTGGCAAAGGACGGGCAAGCCGATCCGGTAAATATTACACAAGCTCTCGCCAAAGGCGCACGTGCCATGGGCGCAAAAATCTTTGAAGGGGTAAAGGCAACCGCCATCACAAAAAAAGATGGAGCTGTCACAGGTGTGACTACCGATAAAGGCGATATCGCAGCAGAATATGTGGTGAATTGCGGGGGTATGTGGGCACGTGATATTGGCCAGATGGCAGGCGTGTCCGTGCCGCTTCATGCGTGCGAGCATTTTTATATCGTTACCGAGCAAATCCCCAAATTGAAACGTAATTTGCCTGTTTTGCGTGTCCCGGATGAATGTGCCTATTATAAAGAGGATGCCGGCAAATTGCTGCTGGGCGCGTTTGAGCCTGTTGCCAAACCATGGGGCGGGGATGGCATCGCAGAGGATTTTGAGTTTACCACCCTGCCAGATGATTTTGACCATTTCGCGCCTATTTTAGAAAAGGCGGTCAGTCGCCTGCCCTTGCTGCAAACAGCAGGTATTCAAACCTTTTTCAATGGCCCTGAAAGCTTCACCCCGGATGATCGCTATCTCTTGGGCGAAGCC
>CBFIAD010000094.1:0-6460 GCA_965660495.1 Puniceispirillaceae bacterium (SeqCode) | reverse complement strand
TTTCAAAAACACGCAGAAATCTGGCCGTTTGGCAATTGCCGGGCAGGGGATAAAAACCTTACTTTAGTGGAAATTTTTCCCAGCTATTATTTTGCCCTTGCCGGCATAAAGGCGGTACGCGGCCATCATGGCCAGCTACCTGTGTTAAATAATGCGCTAGCATATTTTGGCTCTGAAGGGCTAGCAGATGATTTTCATGCCGCAGGCCCTGATTTTGACGAGGCAGATGCCGCCATTTCTGTTGCGGCTTTGCGCGCGCTGGCAGGCGAGGCAGATATCTGGTCGCCCGGCGGGGCAAGCAAATGTGAAGGCTGGATATTTGGGGTAAAATAGGCTAGGAATTTAGCCATGATAGGCATATTTTTATCAGTAGGCGCAGGCGGTGCATTAGGGGCAATGGCACGCTATGCTGTAGCTATCTGGATGGTTGGCCGATTTGGCCAGGCGGGCTGGATGGCAACGCTGGCCGTCAATATGGCGGGGTGTTTCCTGATGGGTGTATTTGCTGCTTTGCTGGCTTCTTCTGTTTATATATCCGAGCCATTAAAGGGCTGTCTGGCTATCGGCTTTTTGGGCGGTCTGACCACTTTTTCCAGCTTTGCGCTGGATAGCTATGGCTTTTGGATGCGCAGCGATTTAATCGGGGCAGCCGGATATATTGGCGCATCAGTTATTCTCTCTCTTGCCAGCTTTGCCATCGCTTACGGGGTGGTGCGCACAGCTCTGGGGGCGGGATGAAAGAATTTACCGTCACAGAAGAAGAGGCAGGGATGCGCATCGACAGATATTTGCGCCATATTGCCGGGTCTATTGGTCAGGGGATTATTGAAAAAGCCCTTCGCGGCGGTCAAATTCGTGTGGATAGCCAGAAAGTAAAATCCGCCTACCGCGTGGAAGCCCGCCAGATTGTTGCCATCGCCCCCTATTTTCTGGAACAGGCCGAAAAAAAGGCGAAACCAGACAGGACTGAGGGCGAAAAGCCGGTGATAGATGCCAGCTTTGCTGCCCGACAGATTGACGAAATGACACTTGTTCAGACACCGCTTTGGCGGGTATTGAACAAGCCATCCGGGCTGGCAGTGCAAGGCGGAACAGGAACGCTAAAACATATTGACGGATTTCTTTGTTCTGGTTTTCCGAGCCGCGATTACAAGCTGGTGCATCGTATTGATAAAGATACCTCAGGCTTATTGCTGATAGCAGAGGGCGCACAATCTGCCCGTAGCCTGACCACCGGCTTTAAAGAGCATCGTATTAAAAAATATTATCTGGCGATTGTGGTGGGCAAGCCGCCTGCCTCTGGCGTTATCTCTGCCAGCTTGCAGAAATCCGGCGGCAGGGGCTTTGAAAAAATGGTGGTCGATGAAGAAAATGGCCAGCAGGCAATCACCGATTTTATTTGCCTGGATAGTGCCGGTATTGTCAGCCTGGTCGGCTTTAGCCCGCGCACCGGGCGCACCCACCAGCTGCGTGCCCATGCCGCCCATCTTGGCACCCCTATATTGGGGGATGGTAAATATGGCGGGGCGGCCGCGCATATTGGCGGGTTCGATAAAAAACTGCACTTGCACGCCTGGGGGTTAAAACTGCCAGAGGGCAGAGAGCTTTTTGCCCCTTTGCCAGAACATTTTGCCCAATCAGTGAAATTTGCGGGTCTGGCATTGCCTGGTGCAAGGGATTTCCCCTCATTCGGGTTTCAGGGCATGGAGCGTTAAATAATTAGGTAATTGAAAGAAGGTTTGAGATATGGAAACGCCCTTGCGACTGGTTTTGTTTGATTTTGATGGCACGCTTTGTGACAGTGCCACCACCATTATCCGTATCATGCAGCAAGCCTGTCAGGCCTGTGATTTGCCGATACCCGATGCCGGTAAAATACGCGGCAATATCGGACATGGCATCAGCCATTCTGCCCTTGGTTATGTAGATGGCGATAGTGCAAAGGCCGCTGCGCTGGCAGATATGTATCGCGCTTTGTCCAGAGACGAATATCTTGGCGGTAATCCGCCCCTTGACCCGCTATTTGACGGGGCGGCATCGGTATTGCAAAGCCTGTCCGCCCGCGGCTATTTAACCGGGATTGTCACGAATAAAAGCCGTACCGGCCTGAAAAGCCTAATAGAACGTCATGGGCTGGACAGGTTATTGGATATCTCTTTGACAGCAGATGATTGCCATGTAAAACCTGCTCCCGATATGGCCATGGCCGCGATGGACAGGCTGGGGGTGGATAAGGTTAACACCCTGCTGGTAGGTGATACAGAAATTGATGCCGGTTGTGCGGCAAATGCCGGTATCGGTTTTATTGGCGTGTCATGGGGGTATCACAGCCCGGATATTTTACAGCAATGCGGGGCTCTGACTATCTTGCAGGATTTTGGTAGCCTGCCAGATATTGTAGATAGCCATTTTGCGGCCTATGGGCAAGAGTGAGGCTGATGAAGCGTTTTTATAAAGAAGTCACCATAGATAGCCAGCCAGAAGGCTTTGGCGTAGCCCTGGATGGCAGGGCGCTGCGAAGCCCTGCCAAAACGATTTTGCATCTGCCCTCCTTGGAACTGGCCGAAGCGGTACGCCGGGAATGGGCAGAGGCTGGCGAGGAAATACAGCCGGAAAATATGCCGTTTTTTTCCATGGCGGTGACAGTTATTGACCGTGTAATGACCCAGTCTGAAACCTTGCGTGCCGAGCTATGTGATTATGCTGGTACTGATGTGCTGTGCTATCGGGCAGGAACAGAAGATACCGGCCTTGATAAAGAGCAAGAGACATATTGGACGCCCTGGTGTGACTGGATGGGGCAGAAATTTAATGTTGAAATCCGCACCACCTCCGGCCTGATGCCGATAGACCAGCCCGATCCATTTCGCAGCAGGGTGGCCAGCTATTTATCGCCCTTGTCTGACTGGCATCTGGGCATTCTGTATCGGGCGGTGACGCTTTCGGGCTCTTTTGCGCTAGGGCTGGCATTTAGCGAACAGGAAATTAACGCAAGCAGTCTATTCCAGTTTGCCTTTCTTGAAGAGCTCTATCAAAATAGGAAATGGGGGCTGGATAGCGAAGCCAAAGCACGCCAGAAGCGCATTGAACAGGAATTACAGGATTTGGAACGGTTTCTTGTGATGCTATCAACATAGCAAGAACCAGATAAGCAGGGGGAAAACAGGCAGATGAAACCGGTACTTGAGGAGCTGGAGAGACGGCGCGAGGGCGCCCGCAAGGGCGGCGGCGATGCCCGTATCGCCAAACAGCACGAAAAGCATAAATTGACGGCCAGAGAGCGTCTGCTTGTCCTGCTGGATGAAGGCTCATTCGAAGAATGGGATATGTTTGTTGAACATCGCTGTAATGATTTTGGGATGGAAGAAAATAAAGTCCCGGGCGATGGTGTGATTACAGGCTTTGGCCGCATTTCCGGCCGGCCTGTTTTTGTTTATAGCCAGGATTTCACAGTTCTGGGCGGGTCACTTTCAGAAACCCATGCCGCAAAAATCTGGAAAATTATGGATCAGGCTATCAAGGTAGGTGTGCCGGTCATTGGGCTGAATGATTCAGGCGGGGCGCGTATCCAGGAAGGCGTGGCCTCGCTTGGGGGCTATGCAGAGGTGTTTCAGCGCAATGTTCTGGCCTCGGGGGTTGTGCCGCAAATCTCGCTTGTGATGGGGCCTTGTGCGGGCGGGGCGGTATATTCACCTGCCATTACAGATTTCATTTTCATGGTTGAAGGCTCGTCCTATATGTTTGTGACCGGGCCAGATGTGGTAAAGACGGTCACCCATGAAGATTTGACAGCAGAAGAATTGGGCGGGGCAAGCCAGCATACCAAAACATCGGGTGTGGCACATGGTGCTTTTGCCAATGATCTGGATATGCTGATGCAGACCAGACGGCTGCTCAGCTTTCTGCCGCTTTCCAATCGCGAAGCCGCGCCCGAACTGTTCTGTACAGATGCAGCCGATAGAGCCTCGCCTGTGCTGGATAATATTATCCCGGATAATCCGAATATGCCCTATGATATGCGTCGTGTGATTGCCGAGATAGTCGATGAGCAGGATTTTTTTGAAATTCACAAGGATTTTGCGGCAAATATCCTGTGCTGTCTGGCACGTATGGATGGGCAAACCGTTGGTATTGTCGCTAATCAGCCAATGGTTTTGGCGGGATGCCTAGATATTAATGCCTCGCGCAAGGCCGCCCGTTTTGTGCGTTTTTGCGATGCCTTTAATATTCCGCTTATCACGCTGGTAGATGTGCCGGGCTTTATGCCGGGCATGGCACAGGAAGCAGGCGGAATTATTAATCACGGGGCAAAATTACTATTTGCCTATGCCGAAGCGACGGTGCCGAAAATCACACTGATCACCCGAAAGGCCTATGGCGGGGCGTATGATGTGATGGCCTCCAAGCATTTGCGCGGTGATGTAAATTATGCCTGGCCTTCTGCAGAAATCGCTGTAATGGGGCCAGAAGGGGCTGCGCGTATCATCTTCCGCGAAGCCGCCAAAGACCCGGAATCACTGAAAAAGGCAACCGATGATTATCGTGAAAAATTTGCGAACCCCTTTGTAGCGGCCAGCCGCGGTTATCTGGATGATATTATCATCCCGCGCAATAGTCGGCGGCGCATTATTCGCGCCCTGCATATGCTAAAAGATAAAGAGCTCAGTAATCCGCCGCGCAAGCATGATAATTTGCCGCTTTAACCCTGTTTTTATGTATTGGAATAGATATGTTTAAAAAAATTCTTATTGCAAATCGGGGTGAAATTGCGTGCCGAATTATGGCAACCGCCCAAAAGATGAAAATTAAAACCGTTGCGGTGTATTCAGATGCCGATGCCAATGCCCCGCACGTTCAATTGGCAGATGAGGCAGTGCATATTGGGGCGGCCCCGTCAAAGGAAAGCTATTTGCTGGGCGATGTGATTATTCAGGCCGCGCTGGATAGCGGGGCAGAGGCTATCCATCCCGGCTATGGTTTTTTGTCTGAAAATGCCGGCTTTGTCGAGGCAGTCAAAAAGGCAGGGCTTAGTTTTATTGGCCCGGATGTGCGCGCTATCTCTGTGATGGGCGATAAAATCGAATCCAAAGCTCTGGCGCAATCTGCAGGCGTCTCTTGCGTGCCGGGCACAGACGGGGCGGTCAGCGATGTTGCAGCAGCTATGAAAGCAGCGGCTTTGATTGGCTATCCAGTGATGGTAAAGGCCTCTGCTGGCGGCGGAGGCAAGGGTATGCGCGTGGTGCAAAGCGAGGCAGAATTGCCAGAGGCAATGCGTGCTGCCATGACCGAAGCGGCCAATGCCTTTGGCGATGATCGGGTGTTTATTGAAAAATTTGTTGTCTCGCCGCGCCATATTGAAATCCAGGTTCTGGGCGATACACATGGTCATGTTATCTATCTGGGTGAACGCGAATGTTCGGTACAGCGCCGCCATCAAAAAGTTATCGAGGAAGCTCCTTCCAGCTTTATCAGCGAGGCCACCCGCAAAGCGATGGGCGAGCAGGCGGTTGAGCTGGCAAAAGCGGTTGATTATGTTTCGGCCGGAACAGTGGAATTTATTGTCGGGGCAGATCAGGATTTTTATTTTCTGGAAATGAATACCAGGCTGCAGGTAGAGCATCCCGTTACCGAACAGGTATATGGGCTGGACCTGGTTGAACAGATGATCCGTATTGCCGCTGGCGAGGCACTTTCCCTGAAACAGGCCGATATCACCGCAAAAGGCTGGTCGATTGAAGCCCGTCTATATGCAGAGGATTCTGCCAGAGGGTTTTTGCCCTCTACCGGCCAACTATTACGCTATAGCGAGCCGCAAGGCAAGGGTATCCGTGCTGATTCAGGGGTATGTGAGGGCGGCATGATTTCCATGTTCTATGACCCCATGATCGCCAAGCTGATAGCCAGCGCACCGACCAGAGCCGAAGCGATTGATAGTTTGCGCCTGGCCCTTGATCATTACCAAATCGCAGGGGTTGCTACCAACCGGCAATTCTTATCTGCTATTCTGGATGATACCGATTTTCGGGCAGGTAATATCACCACTGGCTTTATTGCGGAAAAATATGGCGATGCCTTTGCCCCTTTTGTGCCAGCAGCAGAGGCCGCAGAAAAGCTGATGGCATTGGCCACTGCCTTTCACGCCCGCGCCCAGACCCGTCTGCAAGAAGAAGGCCATGCAGATAGAGATTTTGTCCTGGTATGCCGCAGCGGCGATGAGGCAGAGATGCCGGTTATGGCCAGCTGGTGCGCCGGCATAGAGGGCGATCAGGTCACCATCAACAAAAACAGCTATCATTTAACAGGTACGCTGGATCAGCCTCTGCATCGTTCCGGCATTTTGTTTGACGGCACCATAAATGAACAGCCCACCGCCGTCCAGATTGTCCCGGAAAATCACACTTATCACATTTCCTGCGGGGCAGACAGCCTGACGGTTGAGATTTATCCTGCCCGCGCTGCA
>CBFIAD010000093.1:0-6465 GCA_965660495.1 Puniceispirillaceae bacterium (SeqCode) | reverse complement strand
CAACTCACTCAAACTGGATTGGTTCTTCAGGCACAACAGTTTCATTCAACATCATACCTGTCCAACCAAATGGATATTGCAATGCGTATGGCGGCACGAATGACTGTCCAATCTCTTCCTTGAACCCAAACCTTCCGTAGTAGGCAGGGTCACCATAAACCAGTAGAACACCAGCACCATCTTTGGTGAGTAAATCTATTCCAGCGTTTATCAGGTTTGAACCAACACCTTGTTTTTGGTTTTCTGGAGAAACAGCAAGTGGAGCAAGAATGTATCCAGACATACGAGCGTCAGATTTGAAGTAGATTGGACTGTAGGATACATAACCAATTACTTGATTATCAATTTCAGCAACCAATGACTTGATTGAAGGACTAGTAGATTCTTGATGGAGTTCTTGAACAAGGTTCATGATGACTTTGTTCTCTTCATCAGAAAACGCAGTTTCAATTATCTTCTGGGTTGTGTTAAGGTCTGTTTCCTGAGCAAGTCTGATTAGCATATTGAATTGCAATTTACCCCTTCTGAGCCTCTAATGAATTCGCTCAAAATCGAATGTTTATGGCTTTACTGCACTTATGTCTGGTGCTGCCGCCAAAAGCATCTTCGTGTAGTCATGTTTAGGATGAGCAAATAGCATCGATGTGTCAGCCTCTTCCACCAGCTGGCCATCTTTAAGCACACCTATTTTATTTGCCATTGTTGAAATTACAGCTAGGTCGTGGGAAATGAAAAGATAGGTAAGCGAGAATTCATGCTGCAAGTCTTTAAGCAAATTCAACACCTGCGCCTGCACCGACACATCAAGAGCTGAGGTCGGCTCATCACATATGATCACCTCTGGCCGTGATGCAAGCGCTCTGGCAATAGAAATGCGCTGTCGCTGCCCACCAGAAAATTCATGTGGGTATTTGTCTATATCGCGGACAGAAAGCCCCACCTGATCCAGCAATTCCAAAACCCGCTTATGCTGGGCATGCTCATCTTCAATCAGGTTAAATGCCGAAATAGGTTCACGCAAAATATTCCCAATTTTCCAGCGTGGATTAAGGCTAGCATAAGGGGATTGAAACACCATCTGGATGTCCCGACGCATGGCACGCCTGTCACTTTTACTTAGCTCTGGGTTACTGAAATTCAGACCACCAATTAGTACTTCTCCTGCTGAGGGCTTAAGTAGCCCTGCAACCATCTGTGCGATAGTGGATTTGCCAGAACCACTTTCTCCCACAAGAGCATAGGTTTCTCCTTTTTGAATAGAAAAACTCACCCTATCAACCGCCGTCAGTAAATTTCGTTTTTGTCCAGTGAGCTGCCGTACAATCCAAGGGTCTGACAAATCATAATGTCGGGTTAGCTGATGTGCGGTTACATAACCCGTCATGTACCTGCCCTTTCGTTTTGCAACCAGCAAGCAACACGCCCTGCAAACAAAGGCGGTTGCTGTTTTTGGCACTGGCTAGTTGCGTGGGTGCATCTGGGATGATAGGCACACCCTCTTGGTATATTATCCAGATCAGGCATGGAGCCTGGAATTTGAAAGAGTTTTTCTTTAAAGGAATTGCCGTCAATTTTAGGGGTTGCCGCCACAAGCCCCTTTGTATACGGGTGTTGTGGATCATTTAGTATGCTATGGGTATTTCCTACCTCAGCCAGGCGACCAGAATATAGCACAGCCACGCGGTCGGCAGTCTGCGCAATCACACCCATATCATGCGTGATCAAGATTATGGCTGTTCCTCGCTCTTTGCAAAGCCGCTTTAACAAATCCAGAATTTGCGCCTGAACAGATACATCAAGGGCTGTTGTTGGCTCATCTGCTATGATAAGGGATGGCTCTGGCGCAAGCGCAAGCGCAATCACCACCCGCTGGCGCATACCACCTGAAAAAGTATGCGGATAAGCATTTATCCGATCTGGCGCAATCCCTACTTCAGATAGCAGTTGCTTAGCCCGCTCAAAGGCTTGAGATTTAGTGATATTTATATGTGTTCTGATAGTTTCAATCAATTGATCCCCTATGCGTCTCAGCGGGTTAAGGCTGACAAGCGGGTCTTGAAAAATCATCGAAATATGCGAACCACGCACAGACTGCGCATTTTTATCAATTCGGGTTGCCTTAAACTTAATTTCCCCTGAGGACATAAATAAAGGCGGTTCAACCAATCCGATAATGGCAGAACCTGTTATGGATTTGCCTGCCCCAGATTCACCAACAAGCCCCAAAATTTCACCTGGATAAACGCTTAGTGATAAATCATCAATCACCTTGAACATATCGCGGCGCCTTTTCAGCGTTACATTCAACTGTTTAATTTCTAAAAGCGGACTGGCCATACACATATCCTCTTTTATTTTAGTTTTGGATTGAGCATGTCGCGCAACCAATCACCAAAAAGATTTATGGATAGAGCAAGTGCCAATAATGTCATTGCAGGAAAAAATAAAATCCACCATTCACCCGAAAATAAGAAATCCTGTCCAATACGAATTAATGTGCCGAGACTTGGCTTTGTTGTTGGCACCCCTACCCCCAGAAAGGATAGGGTGGCCTCAGCAATGATAGCTAGCGCAAAGGTAATGGTGGCGATTACCAAGACAGGGCTGAGGACATTAGGCAAGAGATGGCGAAGCATTATTTGCCGTCTGTTAAGGCCAATCATCTGGGCTGCGGTGATGTATTCCTTTTCCTTTTCAACAAGTGTTGACCCGCGCACTGTTCTGGCAAATGGTACCCATTCAGACAAACCAATAGAGATGATTAACACCGTAATTGACATCTCATAGCGCACATCAGGTGGTAAAATGCCTTTTGCGACACCATAAATCAGCATAGCAACCAGTATAGATGGAAAGGTCATCTGAATATCAGCAAAACGCATAATAAATGTATCAATCCAGCCGCCCACAAAGCCTGCAATCAGACCTAGCAAAACGCCCAATATCATAGCTAGCATCACGGCCATAATGCCTACAAACAGTGATATGCGCAGGCCAAATAAAATGGTTGAAAACAAATCTCTGCCTTGATCATCTGTGCCCATTAAAAAGGTTTCACCGGTAAAGTCATTGGCCTGCAAAGGCGGTGTAAATCCGTTCATCAGATTCAAACTAGAGGGGTCAAATGGGTTATTTGGCGCAATGAAATTTGCAAAAATAGCGGCTAGAACAATTATAATAATTGTAAAGAAAGACACCAAAGCGACGAGTGTATTTTTGAAACCATAGAAAAAATCAGACTTGAAAAATCGTGTCAGCATCTACGCTTCCCTCCGCAACTGGCTGTCACGCAAACGCGGGTCAATCACCAAATAGAGCAAATCAACAACCAGATTAATCAGCACAAATACAAACCCTACCAGCAATAGATACGCGCTCATGACAGGTATATCGACGAAATACACAGCATTGATGAATAATAGCCCCACTCCTGGCCATTGAAAAACAGTCTCAGTGATAATGGCAAAGGCAATCACCGAGCCAAGTTGCAGACCTGTGATGGTGATGACAGGTATGAGGATGTTCGGCAACGCATGAAAGAGATATATTTGCCGCTTCGATAGCCCTAATGCACGAGCCAGACGGATGTAATCTTGACGCAAGACTTCAAGCATCTCAGCTCTGGTCAACCGCATGATCAGCGTCATCTGATAAAGCCCCAGAGTGATGCTCGGCAAAATAAGCGATTTCAGCCCACTTGCCGTCAAAAAACCAGTTGTCCACCACCCTAAATTGACCACATCTCCTCGTCCAAATGAGGGCAACCAGTTCAGCTCAACAGAAAATAGCCAAATCAGTAAAACACCTATCAGGAATGTAGGAAGAGAAACGCCAATTAAAGAGGTGGACAAAATAAAATTAGTGATAAAACTGCCTCTGTGAATGGCTGTATAAATCCCTGCTGCTACCCCAAAAATCACGGCAAAAAACGCTGAAGCAAGAGCCAGTTCAAGCGTCGCAGGCAAGCGTGACAGGATTAATTCGGCTACTGGCAACGCCCCCCGATAGGAATTGCCAAAATCAAATTGTAAGGCCCGCCAGACAAAATCTGCATATTGAATATAAATAGGGTCATTTAGCCCCAACGCCTCTTCCAAAGCGGCGCGCTGTGCAACTGTGGCTTCTTGTCCAAGCAAGCTTTCCACAGGGTTGCCAACAAAGCGGAAAATCAAAAAGGAAATCAGTGCGACAAAAAGCAACACCATAATGGCTTGGGTAAACCGCCTTATAATAATGATCAGCATCTTAAACCAGAAATATCCTGCTAGCTTTAGAAAGCTAGCAGGATATCGTCTTTTTTAATTGAACGTTAGGAATTGAAAGTGCGGCTGATCTTCAGGCTGCACGTCAAAATTAATACCCTCACGCATACCCCAATTCAGCACTTGATTGTGGACAGGAAGATACATCTGAGCCTTTTGCACCTCGTCCCAAATTTTTGCGATTGTCTGGTCACGCTTAGCCAAATCTGTCTCAGATTCAAGGCTTTGAATCATCGCATCAACATCCGCATCTGAATAGCCGGTTGGATTCCATGAACCACGGTTCTCGGTTTGTGTGTGAACAAGGAAGTTGAAGATATAATGAGAATCGAATGTTGGCACACCCCATCCAAGCATGTAAAAATCAGACTCGCCCCCCTTTGCAATCGGGAAATGCTGTGCCTTTGGCTTTGCATCAAGTGTCACATTAATTCCAATCTGCGCCATCATACCTACTACAGCCTGGCAAATCGCTTCGTCATTCACATAACGGTCATTCGGGCAGTTCAGAACAACATCAAAGCCATCTCCATAGCCTGCTTCAGCCATCAATGCTTTAGCTCTATTCAGATCATAATCTGGATATTGATTAAGCTCTTCATTCCACCCATTCACAAATGGCGGCATGATAACGCCTGTAGGGTCGGATTGACCCCGCATCACAACCTTCTTAATTGCCTCTCGGTTAATGGCGATATTCATAGCCTGACGCACTTTTAGATTTGCTGTTGGCCCATTCACGGTATCCAGACCAAAGAAAATCACACGGTTTTGCGCGGCAGTGGCTAACTTCAAACCAGACTGTGATTCAACACGGCCCAGATCCTGTACAGGAACATCTTGAATGAGATCAACCTCACCGGATAATAATGCCGCTACGCGCGTTGCAGAAGATTGAATGGGTGTGTAGATAATTTCTGTTACCTGATTAGGATAACTATTCTTGCCCCAATAATTTGGGTTGGCTTTCAACACAGTCTTTTCATCCACAGCACGGCTCACCAGCATGAAGGCACCTGTGCCATTTGTATTCATTGTTGCAAAATTGGTTTCACCCTTGGCAACATCATGCGGTGTCATCACATCATTGGCTTCTGACCAGCCTTTATCCATGATGAACATATTGGTTAGATTATTGACTAGGAGCGGGTTTGCGCCATTGGTTTCAACATCTACTGTATGAGAATCAACAGCTCGCACTTCTTTGACCGAAGACAACAATTCTTTCATCTCTGAACCATCAGCCATTGCACGATTAAGCGAAAAGACAACATCCTCAGAATCAAAGGCTGCACCATCGTGGAATGTTACGCCTTTTCGCAAAGTAAAGCGCCAAACATTGGGGTTGTCCTGTAATGCCGCCCAGCCTGTTGCAAGAGATGGAATAATAGCACCAGCCATATCTCTTTGTAACAATGAATCATAAATCTGATGGTTGAGCGCATGTGTTGGGCCTTCATTTTGCGCGTGTGGGTCCATCGTGATAGCATCCCCTGCCCGTGCCCATCTTATCGTTTCTGCGGACGCGGAAGTGATAGAAGCAGAGACTATAACAGCGGTTAGCAATAAATTCTTAAGCATAACCCTCTCCTCTTGTAAAAGTTTTCTGGAAATTCAGATTATCGCTGTTATACGCTTATTCCAAGCATAAAAACTCATTGATTTTCCAGCCTACTAAGCAGGACAGGTAATGAAAATTATCTTATAGCTTTTAGAAAGTTAGTAGCTTTGCTTAGGCCTTGAACCCTTAATATTTCATAAGAGGGCAGGCAGATTAGGATAAAGCTGCTTGAGCTTTTCCTGTTTTGTAACAGTGGCTTATAAGCACATAAATCAGGTATGTGAAAAACTGTGTTATTTTTTTTCTTTTAAAATAAGATTAACTTGATATCTGCTTGAATTGTTGTTCTTGTCGCATGTCGATGCTGAGCAATTAAAAGAGGGAAATATGTTAAAATTTTATTATGCTAAAAACTCGGCTGCTTTTGCGCCGCATATTTTGCTTGAGGATATCGGAGCAGATTATGAGGCGGTGCAAATTGATATGCAATCAGGTGAGCAGCGTTCAGATTCTTATCTGGCCATCAATCCAAAAACTCATCGACGCAATCAAAGCCGGGGTTCCAGGGGACGCACTTAAAGTTGAAATGCAATCACTGCAGGATCGGCAGAAAAAGATAGAAGAAGATCTTGGTGCTGTGCC
>CBFIAD010000092.1:0-6741 GCA_965660495.1 Puniceispirillaceae bacterium (SeqCode) | reverse complement strand
GTCTTTGGTCTTAGCTTTGAGGGCAAGGTATAGCTGAAGAGCTTCGCTCATTTTAATGCAGTCACGGCTGGATGTGCTTTCAGTGCTATGCACCGTTTTGTGTTGGGTGCAAAATTGTTCAGCAAAGGCACTGTGACGTAGCGATGTCCAGTAGCCATCGAGATGCCTAGCATATTGAGCAGAGAGAGCAAGTGCAGTGGTTCTGTTCTTTGTGCGTAACGATTTTATGATTTTTGAGGCACTATAATGGGCGCTGATGTCCTGTGGAACGCGGCGCTCGAAGTAGTAGATGCCTCTCTTTGTGAAGAGATATTTGGCCAAAATGTCCTACCGTTTGTCCTACCCTTTAACGTTACGATAGGAAAACTATAGGTTCTCTGCGGGTTTGTTTGAGAGAAATGGTGCGGCTGAGAAGACTCGAACTTCCACGGGGTATTAGCCCCACAGCGACCTCAACGCTGCGCGTCTACCAGTTCCGCCACAGCCGCACGTTATAAAGGTCTTGCCACCTTATCCCACCAATCGGCCGCAGAATCAAGCTATCAATCCCGCTGGTCTGCCTGACTTTTTACCCCCCCTTGCCCTATAGCCATTTCAGGCGGCGAAATATCCATATTTGGATCAGCATGATGGCAAATAGCAATCCGCAAAACAGGGCAAAGGCTGACCCGTAATCGGCGCCTGGAATGCCGCCAATATTCACCCCCAGCAAGCTGGGCAAAAAGGTCAGCGGCAGGAATATCGCGGCAATCAGCGACAAGATATACATATTCTGGTTCATCTTGCCGGCATGAAAATGGGCCAGCTCGTCAGACAGGATTTGGGCGCGTTCGCGAAAACTGTCCAGATTTTCCAGATGGCGGGTCACGGTTTCCAGACTCTCGCGCAGCTGGCGTTTGGAATGTTTGTCCAGCCAGGGAATATCAGATTCCAGCATATAGGCGATGGCCTGTTTTTGCGGGGCAAGATAGCGCCGAAAGGCCATGATTTTTTTTCGTAGCTGAACAATTTGCGTATTCGAAATGCTGGCGGGATTTTCAATAAAGATATCTTCCAAATCCTCTATCTGGTCGCCCAGCTCGCTAAAGGTGGGCTGCATCCGGAAAAACAGGCGGGTAACCATCAGAACCAGAATCTCGCCCGTGCTCTTGGGCGCACGATGTTCCAGCAAGCTGTGATAGGTATCTGATATGGCTTTCAACGGCCGTCTTTGTACCGATATCAGGCAATATTTATCCAGCCATAGCCGCAGCGATATCATATCTTCGGGCGCGGCACTGTCATTTAAATTCACCCCGCGCAGAACAATCAGCAAGCCCTTGTCAAACTGGCTGGCCCGCGGGCGGGTCTCCTCGCTAAGCAGGGCATCGATGGTCAGCCCGTCCAGTGTGACAGAATGGGTCTCAAGAATGGTGGGTGCAGAGGGGTTTGTCCCATCCAGATGCACCCATCCCAGCTGTTCCGACCCGATAAGCTGCTTTGCCAATGCCGGATCGAGCACCTCGACAATCTGGCCATTATCAATGGCAAGACTATGTAAAATGGCCGGTTCATTTTCCATTTTTTGCGCCCTGTTTGCCGATTATTTTTTCTAAATTATATCACAAAGCGGGGCTTTCGCTATTTGTTTTAGCGTTGCCGGGCTTCTTTAGGGATGGCGGGCTGTTTTGGCAAAAGGGTAAAGCAATATGCTTGTAAAAAAACTACACCCCCCCCTAGCCCCGGCTTTGTTTGGTTGTTCGGCCAGGCAGGGAGGGGGCAAGCTGTTCAATGTGCAGATTTAACGCCCGTGTCGAGAGCAGCGTTTCAATGCAAAAACAAATCAGTGCCACCATCATCATCGCGATAGTCGCCCCCATCGCAAGCTGCGCAGATAGCCCATAGCCATATAAGGTGAGATACATCACACCCAGATTCAGCACAAAGGCCAGCCCGGCAAAAAATAGCGCATATTTTACCAGAGAAATCCGCAACTGCATCATCTGTAATTCTTTGGCCAGAAGGGCGGCCTGGCCAGATATCTGACCTGCTGTTACGCATTTTTCGGCCAGATTACGCATTAATCCGGCCAGGCTGGTATATCGTAAATTCAGTGCCACAATGGCCAGCGGTATAGCCGGAAAAAGCGTGCGAATAAAATCAAGGGTCATCATGAAAGCTAGAGCCTTTTTAAATGGAATAACGGGCGCGGAAATAAGCTGGGTTAGCATTAATTCCAGGCGAAGTGTTAGCGTCTTTGACCAGGAATATACAGGGCTTGTTTTTGGCAATGGCGATGCATTTTTTGCATCATCCGGCATCTTGCATTTCTTTTTTTCTTAATGATGGTAAGCTGGGTGGCCAGGCAATTACAGGATAGCTATCCGCCATCCAAAGGAAAAAAAAGAGATGATAGAAAGCTTTATCACGGCCTTTATTATCTATTTTGTGGTTATCGATCCTGTCGGCAACGCACCTGTCTTTCTAGCAGTGACCGCCGCGCAAACCCGCGGCCAAAAATTTCGTACCGCGATAGAGGCGACTTTGTTTGCCAGCTTTATTATGCTGTTTTTTGCCTTGTGCGGGGCATGGGTGCTGGCCTATCTGAAGATTACCCAGCCAGCCTTTAAAATTGCCGGCGGGATTATTTTATTTCTGGTATCGCTGGATATGCTTTCTGCCAAACGCCAGCAACGCAAACGCGATGAAAGCACCGATAATGAGGGGGATAATCTGGCGATTTATCCGTTGGCTATCCCGATGCTGGCAGGGCCTGCGGCGATTATTTCGGTTATTGTCGTTACGGCCGAGTTTTCAGATGCGCTTGGTCGTAGCCTTATCGGCTATTCTGCCTTGCTGGCCGTCATGGCCTCTACCGGCCTTATCCTCTGCCTGACAGTGATAGCCGAAAGCTGGCTCAATGAAAAAGTCACGATGGTTTTTTCGCGTATCACCGCAATTATCCTGGCCGGGCTTTCCGTGCAATATGTGCTGGACGGCTTGCTTTTCCTGAAATAGCCCTTGAAACGCCAGAAGCCGGAATACATCATTTTATCGGCTAATATCAATTGATTGACAGAATAGGCAAGGTATTTACCTTAACTCTCTATTATTCTTCTGGGGGACAGGTTTTTCATGCAGTTTTCAGGCAATATTCTCTTTTTTTTCAATAAGGCTTGATGCGGTTCAGACACAATTGGCCGGAAAGGCCATAACGCTGGCACAGGCACTTCCCTTGCGCGATGATGTATCCACACAGACGAGATCACCCCCTTGCAGGTGATGATGCATTATGATGAGAAGCTGGACGATTTTGTCTATACCGGCCTTACCATTGAAGGGGTGCAGCCTATCGCCCCGACAGATATCGCCAAACGCGCCTTTGATGTGATTGTCGGCGGCAAGAGATATGGCAAGGGCTCTTCAAGAGAACATTCCCCCTTGGCCGAAAAAAGCGCTGGTATCAAGCTTATCATTGCCGAGAGTTTTGAGCGTATCTATCGCCAGAATTGTGACAATTTGGGTCTGTTCACCTCGACAGATTTCAGCCTGATTGACCGCATCAAAAGGGGTGAGGATATCGCCATTGAAGAACTGCTCAAAGGCCTGGATAGCCTTGCCAGGCAGATTCTTATGTCTGGCGGTTTGCTGAATTTTGGCCAGAAACATCTAAGCGATGCCCCGGACATGACCGTGATGCCGTCGCCGCCTTTAACCCGATAAAAATTATTGGCCAGAAATTTTGGCGGTTCGTGTTTTTAAAATCTTTTGCTTGAGTGTAAATGCAGTGGCGTTTAAGACTATTTTCATCACCTTATCTTAAGGTGCGAGACAAGCATTTCGGGGGAAGATAAATGGCAACAGTTGTTCCAATTAGACATAAAGAATCCAGTATGATGAAAGAGGGGCTTTACGGCTTTAGCTGGACCTATCTTTTTTTCGGCTGGCTGGTACCGGTTTTCAGAGGCGAGCTGGGCGTTGGCGCCCTGCACCTGCTTTTTTCTGTCGTAACATTTGGCCTATGGCAATTTATCGCCTGTTTTTTGTATAACAAGCAACATATGACTCGTATGCTTACAAATGGCTGGGAATTGGCAGGTTCAGAAGAAGAAAATCTGAAAGCACGCGCCGCACTTGGCATGGCCGGATAAGATTAAAAAACTTTTGGCTGCCCCGCCCCTTTCGCCGGTGGCAGGGCGTTGCTTTTCGGTTGCACGCTCTAAAATGATCTGTTGCGAAGATAAATAAAAATATGGCGAATGCACAAAAAGATGACCCGTTCAAGGATATGGGGTTTGTCAAATTCTGGGCTGTCTCCAGCCTGTTCTGGATAACTTTTCCGGCCTCTTTATTGATGTGCTATATTGTAATGGGTGCGCCTAAAACCAGACAGCTGCTCACCGCCCTGTGGCATGATTTTTTGCAAACAATCTTTTTTATTCTTATTGTTCTTAGCCTGGCTATCTATGGCATTTATTATTATGCCTCGAGCTTTCTTTCCGGCCTTTTTTAGCGGGGTTTATTTCAAAGCCCCTATGATTAATTTAGACAGCTTTCGTATCAAATTTCTGCTTAATCTGCCCAAAATCCGATTGGTAACGCGCTAAACAATCGTGCCACGCCTTATCGCATTTATATCACCTGAAAGCCTTCTCAGCCTATATAGGTTAGACCTGATTTTTCCAAATGTGATTCCCTTTTTCATCCTATATTCCTTTATCTTTGCAGGGATAAAAGTTTTTGCTTATATAGTAGTCAGGAATATTTTTAAGTTCAAATTAATGTTCTAAAGAAGTTATGTTTGTCATGGTTTTCTCTGTGAAGCTGGAAGATTTGAAATTAACATTTGCGAAGGTTTTCGTGATCGCTATTCCTTCCTATTCTGTCGCTGTTTTAACTGAAAAAATTATCTATGTTGTGCCAACGATCGCGATGATGATGATGATTGCCAATTCTATCGAATTGGGAAATTTGACGAATAGAAACAGAGTGGATACCGACGATCAGGCGATAGATGAGGATGGTAGCCCTGTAGCAGATATTGACGGGGGTCTGTAAATTCATGTCCTTGAGAATTGTTCAGCCCAGACTGCTTTTAGTTAAGATTTTGGTCATATTTTTACCTGTTTTTGCTGTCGCCCATCTATCGCAAAATATGGTTTATGTGCTGCCTACCCTCGCCATTGGGGTGTTTATCGGCGGCAGCTTAAAACAGGATGAGCCAGAAGAAGAAGCGACAGCCGAGTTTGAGGCCAATGATTGATATTGGGCTCTTAACGCTGTTCAAGGTGACAGAGGCTTTTGTAGAAAGTTGCCGGCGAGGAAATGGCGCGCTCGGGAAGAGTTACGGCCATCATGTTTTCCTGCATTTCTGCTAGATTCTGACACTTGCGCGTATGTTTTGCAAGGCAGATGTACTACCGTTTGTACTACCATCAGCCGTGACAGGGCTGCTGGCAACCCAGCAAGGCAAAACAAAACATACCCGGTGGGGGCACGCATGGGACACCCGGGGGTGGTGGGGTAGGTGCAGGCAGCAATCTCCTCTATTTGGTGTCGGTGAGTTATCGATATGGGTAACGGGGTATGTTTTATCGGGTTATGCCCAAATGTACTCTTAATGGAAGAGGGCTACCTAATAGGGGGTATGTTTCTCTGGGGGTAGCCTTGCTATTACTTCCCGGCAACGTTGCTGGGATACCCCCTACTGAAAACGGACCAGTACGCGGCTGGCATCGCCTTTTATTGTTATAATAAAAATCATTTATCTAAAGTACAATTTTCACTATTTAAATGGATTTGCTGCTACAGCAACAAATTTAGACATTTGTTTGTGCTTCCCACTGTCTTAGCTCATTAATTTTCTTCTGCACTTTAAGTGGACTATCGATATTCTTCAAAATTATTTCACCTGAGCCAACACCGGTCACTTTTATATCCCCACATCCAAGAATTCTTTGGAAAATGGATTGGTTTAAATTCACTTCCTCAATGCGATTACAACTAATTTCTTCTGTTGCTCGCCTAATTAAACCCGTTTTGACAATTAACCTCCGTGTTGTCAGGGCTCTTTCCGTTGTCCACTTTTCAAATAACTTCGAAATAAATATGAAGAAACCGATTAGGAACCAACCTAGAAAAATCAGATATAGAAAAGCAATCAATGTATGGGTCCAGTGAAATGAAATCACCAGCTCAACGGCTTCGTTTTTAGGTAATGTTTTCTGGATAAATTTCATATCTTCAAGCTGGTCCTGTGAAAGTAATTTAGTGTTCTGTTTTGCCAATTGCACTCTTATGCAGAGGTATATTCTTTAGCTATGTTTGTTATGAAGACGGCACGTGTTTTAGCAAACATAGCTAAAGAATCCCTACTGGAAACGTACCAGTACGCGGCCCGCATCGCCTTGCAATTCAGGCACCTGACTCCCGCCCGATTGTTGAACAACATTCTGCTCGACATACTGGTGTAACTCTGCAGCGGTAATCTGATTATCGTTATTGCTATCCGCATCCCCTTCCATCCCCTTCATAAGAAAGTAGGAAAACATGCCGTGTTTAGCTTCCTCAAGAGGCTTAGCAGTTTGGTCACCACCTGC
The DNA here is from genome assembly GCA_965660495.1 of Puniceispirillaceae bacterium (SeqCode). Taxonomy (GTDB): domain Bacteria; phylum Pseudomonadota; class Alphaproteobacteria; order Puniceispirillales; family Puniceispirillaceae; genus JADHLI01. The sequence goes on along the minus strand of CBFIAD010000092.1, from coordinate 163 downwards.
TGCGGTAAGTAAAGTGAAGCCATCTGGTATAGCCGACTTTTTTGCCCTTATAGCAATAGGGCGTGAGGCAATAAGGCTCTCTGTGCCTCTTGTGCTGCCTGAATAGCAGGTATCAAAAAAGACCGTTACAGAGCGGGGATTCGCGGAAGCTATATCTGCAAAC
>CBFIAD010000091.1:0-7080 GCA_965660495.1 Puniceispirillaceae bacterium (SeqCode) | reverse complement strand
ACGGCAGAACAGAGCCGAAAATCTCTTGCAAGGTTACATCTGGCGGCGCAACCGATTTCAACCAGAAACAGGCAGGGCCAAAAGGCGGTGACAGGAAGTAGATCTGGATATTCATCACGAACAATACGCCAAACCATACCGCTGCCCATGCTGGGTCAAGACCCAGCTCAGGCGCCATACCCACCACAACAGGCGCAAATACCGGCACAGTGATAAAGGCGATGGCAATCCATTCCATGAATGTTCCCAGCACGACCAGGATAGCCATCATCACAAATACGATGCCCAGAGCTGGCAAGCCCAGATTTGCAAAGAGCGAGCGCAGGAAGTCGCCGCCCCCGATCAGGTTATAGATACCGACAAAAGATACCGCACCCAAAATCAGCCAAACGATTGTGCCAACTGTGGACATGGTGCCGGCCAATGCAACCTGGAGCAGATTAAAGCTGAAAGAGTTACGCACCAGCGCAACAAAAATCGCCCCGACCACACCCACAGACGCGGCTTCGGTAACTGTAGCAATGCCGGCATAGATAGAGCCCATTACACAGAAGATTAGGAAGATGCTCAATGCAACGGCACTCATCTTTTCGCGTGACAGCTTCATTTCCTGGCCGCGCGCATCGCCAATTTCTTCAGCCGTAGGCGCCATGCTCGGATTCAGGTTACATCTGATAAGTACGTAAATGCCATAGAAGGTGGCCAGCATCACGCCCGGTATGGCGCCTGCCATAAACAGGTCACCGATCGCCACCTGCGCAGCAAGACCATAGATGATCATAATAATGCTGGGCGGAATAAGTGTGGCAAGCGAGCCTGCCGCGCATATCAGACCGATAGACATTTTTCGATTGTAACCCAGACGCAACATTTGTGGCAGCGCCACCAGGCCAAGCATCACAATCTCGCCGCCCATCACACCGGACATCGCAGCCAGAATAACCGCCACAATAATGGTTTGAATGGCTACCCCGCCACGCAGCTTGCCTGCAAAAATAGACATGGCATCAAACAAATCTTCTGCTACGCCTGCACGTTCCAGAATAGAAGCCATCAATACAAATAGCGGCACAGCGATAAGCGGATATTTTTCCAGCAAACCAAAGGCATTTGTTGATACCAGATACAGACCGCCATATCCGAAATAGAACAGCGCGCTCAAAATCGACACAACCAGCGTGACGATACCCAGCGGCATCCCTGTCATCATCAGCGCAATCATCAGGCCTACGATTAGCAAGCTGGCAGATGCAATGCCCATCTCGCGCATATCCAGCATCGAGGAAGGATCGACAACCGAGCCAACCGACGCATAGACATGGTTAATAGAGGCAAATAATCCTTCTGATTCTCCAAGATAAAACGCCCCGGTGACCGAAGCCAGACGAACAAAAATGAGACCAGCTAAAACAACAACAATATTTCTGCCAAGCGATGAGGTGAAATGGCTATGCATATTGACCAGCAATTGTATTAGATACATCAGCGCGCCTATCACCAGCATGGTTTTCAGTACCAATGGCTGGGGCGAGTTCCAGGCCGATCCCATCTTTTCACCCATGCGAATTGAATCAAGAGCCCGTACAATGGCATCGTCGCATAACAGCCACAAGGCGATGACACCAATGCCATAGGCAAATAAATCCAGATACCATTTGCCCTTATCGCCTGCCATCAGATACAGCACATTAATCGAGATGTGCCGTTTATGAAGGGTGATATAGCCAGCCGATAACATCCATGCACTGGCACATAATACCATCACAACTTCGAATGCCCATTGCGTGGGCGCATGGAACACATATCGTGAAACGACTTCATAAATCGTACATAACGCTGCGATTAAATATAGTTGTGAGACAGCCAGACCCGAAAATTTACTGAAATGATCAATAAATCGAAACGGTCCTTTCTCCGGCACAAAGATACTCTCGTCCTTTGGCGCAGCTTTGCTGGTTGTAGCCGACATATTTTCCCCCCTGAATAAAGTCATCTAATGTCATTGGTAACGACTAAAAAAACTTTTGCAATCTTATAAAATCTATTTTTTTGATGGATAGATTATTTTTAGGCTTGCAGTTTTGTCAAATCTATTCAAGCATATTTATCAATGCTGTTCAAAATAGCGGGGGAGAACACTTATGAGCGAAACTACGCGTGTCGATAATGTTAAAACCTATGGCCCTTTTGCGGTCATTGCCGGATTAGCTTTATCGGCTGGTCTTATTTGGTTCATGTTTGCTCTTGCTGACGGTTTCAGCTGATTCAAGAGTAAATATATTTATTTACAAAATTTATACGGAGGAAAATAAATGAAAAGGCTAGCAACGCTAACCATGGCAGCCGCCCTTGTAGCAGGTGCGGGGATTGCTGATGCAAAAACATTGAAGTTCCAGACCAGCTCCAACGCTGGTGACTGGGCGCATACCTATATGAATAATGCTGCGCCATTGCTGGAAACCATGACGGGTGGTTCTTTGAAGATTGAAGCACTGCCAACAAAGTCTGTTGTACCGCACCGCGAAACAATCGATGCCGTCGCCAATGGTATTCTGGATGGTGACTTTAACGCGATTGCCTATTTCTCAGGCCGTGACCCGGCTTTTGCGATTATGGGTGATTTGATTGCCGGTTTCGATACAGCTGACCAGTATCAGGATTATTGTATGCATGGCGGCGGCAAGGAAATGCTGCAGAAGATTTATGATTCTGTTCTGCCAGGCAAGATCAAGGTTCTGGGTTGTGGCCCTTATGGTAAGGAAGCTTTCGTGGCCAAAGTCCCTCTATATGGTGTGGCTGACCTGAAAGGTCTAAAGCTGCGTTCACCAGAAGGTCTGGCAGCGGACGTGTTCCGCCGTGCAGGGGCGTCTCCATCTTCAATCCCGTTCTCTGAAGTTTACACTTCACTGGAAAAAGGCATTGTGGATGCAGCCGACGCATCTGTTTACATCAACAACCACGCTTCAGGTTTCCACAAAATTGCGAAATACCCGCTTTACCCTGGTATTCACTCAATGGCGAACCTGCAAACCATCATCAACAAGAGAGTTTGGGATGGCCTGAGTGCACAAGAACAAGCCGCTCTGGAAACATGGGCCTATGCAACATGGCAGCGTAAACTGCGTGATGCGACAATTGAAGGTCTGGCGCAGGTGGAAAAAGATAGAGCTGATCCGGATATCACCGTGATTGACTGGTCTTTTGAAGAGCGTAAGAAGTTCCGTGAAATTGCGGTTGAAGCATGGTACGCGATGGCTGAAAAGAGCCCACTTGCAAAAGAAGCTCTGGATTCAAACATCAGCTACATGAAGAAAATCGGTCTTCTCGACTAATCTCTTGCTAACATAAAACATTTTTAACAGGCAGCTTTGTTCAAACTCAGCTGCCTGTTTTTTTCTCTTAAATTTTTTTTACCCATTTCGAATTTAAACATAAGGATAGTGAGCATGGTTAAGTTTTCAGCCAATTTGGGGTTTTTATGGACAGACCGCCCCTTGCCAGAGGCCATTATTGTAGCCCGTAAAGCGGGTTTTCAGGCGGTGGAATGCCATTGGCCATACGAATTTTCTGCCAGCCAGATAGCGGATATTCTGGCACAGACAGGCTTGCCCATGCTGGGGCTGAACACCCGTAAAGGCGATGTGGCCAATGGCGAAAACGGGGTGGCAGCCCTGCCTGGCCGGCAAGAGGAGGCGCGCAGATATATTGATGAGGCGATTGCCTATGCAGCCGCGACAAACACCCGCAATGTTCACGTAATGGCCGGGCGCACCGATAAAGGCAGCCAGGCACAGCAGACTTTTTCAGATAATCTGCGCTATGCAACCCAGCAGGCGGCAAAACATGATATCACGATATTGATAGAGCCGCTTAATCACCGCGACGCCCCGAATTATCATCTGCAGACAGCTGAAGAGGCAGCCGATATCATTGAGGAGGTTGGCGCGGCTAATCTGAAAATGATGTTTGATTGCTATCATCTTCAAATTATGGAAGGTGATTTATATATGCGGGCAAAAAACTTTATGGATAAAATCGGCCATATTCAATTTGCCTCTGTTCCTGAGCGCGCGGAGCCGGATAAATGCGAGCTGAATTATCCTGTTCTCTTGCCACGTTTTTATGAGGCAGGCTATGACGGCTATATAGGGGCAGAATACAAACCTTCCGGGGCAACCGATGACAGTCTGGGCTGGATGGCGGCCTACGCATAAAAACAAAGGAGAGCTAGGCCGGGCGTCCCGTTTTTACCGGCCTTGCCTTGCTGAGTTGATGCTCGCGCATTAATACATACAGCCCTGAGCCAACAATGATCAAAATGCCGATAAAGGTGGTTTGATTGGGCAAATCGCCAAATACCCACCAGCCAAAAAAGGTGGCAGAAATAATTTCGAGATACTGCAAAGGGGCAAGGACAGCCACCGGCGCATGGCGAAACGCAACCGTAATAAACATATGGGCAATGCTGGCAGCGATGCCGACACCTATCAGCAAATATATCTGATAGCTATTTAGCGTGACCATATCCAGTGCGGCAATCGGGCCATTATCCATAATCCATAGAACCGGCATAATCAGACCGAATGCCGCTAAAGAGGTATAAATCTGAACCGCAAGCGGATGGGCTTTCTGGGTCATTTTTCGGGTGAGAATAAGATAAAGGGCAAAGCAAATCGCTGTCCCCAGCGGAAAGATGGCGGCCGCTCCTACCTCTTCATATTGGGGCTGGATAACCAGCAACGCGCCGCAAAATCCGACAATACAGGCGGTAATGCGCCGCCAGCCTATCCCTTCGCCCAGTAATAGCGCGCCCAGCAAGGTCAGCACAAAAGGTTCGATAAAGAAAATGGAAATCGCATCGGCAAGGGGCAAATAGACAATCGCGGCAAAGAAAAAGCTGGTAGCCGATAAAATCAGGCCACCACGCAGAATATATAGCCCTATCTCTGTCCTGTCTGGCAGATGCAGGCTTTTTAGAAATAACGCAAAAGGCAATAACGCCAGCGCCTGAATGGCAAATCGTGTAGCCGAGATTTGGAAAACTGGTATGCCGCTTTGACCCGCTAATTTGGCAAACACGTCAATGGTTGGCCCAAAGGCGGCAAAGCCCAGCATCATAAAGATGCCAAAAACCGTCTTGGAAGATCCTATCGTTTGAGAGGTCATGAAACAGGCCATTCGTTATGTACAGGGCAAAAAAACACCCGTTAAACAAATTCATATCGGAATTTCTATCTCTGTGATAGAAATTTATCCATAGCAAATGTATCTTTGAAAAAATCCGGGATGCCCCGCCTTTAAAATGATAGATATCTTTCAAGGAATAAAGTGATGTTTGGCTTGCCTGAAAACTGGCGCGAGCGCCCTGAATATCTGTTGATGTTGATGGCAGCGGCCATGCCCCTCTCTTTCTGGGCGTGGATGGTCTTGCTGAATAATTTCACGATTGAGGTGGCGAGCTTTACCGGCCGCGAGATAGGCATATTACAGTCTTTGCGTGAAATTCCAGGCTTTTTGTCATTTCTGGTTGTCTATTTTCTGCTGATTATTGCTGAACAGAGGCTGGCGTTATTATCGCTGATTTTGCTGGGGCTGGGGGTTGCGCTAACAGGTTATTTTCCTACCGCCATCGGGCTATATATCACCACGGTTATTTCCTCTATCGGTTTTCATTATTATGAGGCCTGTAACCAGTCCCTAACTTTGCAATGGCTGGATAAAAAGACCGCGCCGACTGTAATGGGGCGCATTGTTGGCGTGGCGGCAATCGCACAATTGCTGGTGTTGGGGCTGATATTTGTTGCCTATCTTTCTTCCTTGCCTGACATATCCTGGCAAGCTCTTGCCGGGGCAACTGGCCTTGCGACCAGCAAGGAAAGCTATCAAACCACCTATCTGATTGCCGGGCTGGCCACAATGATATTGGCAGGGGTAGCTTTTATGCTGTTTCCTCATTTCACCGAAAAAACCTTTCAGACCCGCAAGATTGTCTTGCGCAAGCGGTATTGGCTTTATTATGCGCTGACCTTTATTGCCGGCGCGCGCCGCCAGATTTTTATTGTCTTTGCCGGCTTTTTGATGGTCGAAAAATTTGGCTATTCCGTGCCGCAGATCACCGCTCTGTTCCTGTTAAATGCAGCCTTTAATATCTGGTTTGCGCCGATTGTAGGAAAATTAATTACCCGGGTGGGCGAACGCAATGCGCTGATATTTGAATATATTGGCCTGATAGCAGTGTTTGTTTCCTATGCGGTGGTGGAAAGCGGAATGATCGCGGCCGGGCTATATGTGCTGGATCATATGTTTTTTGCCTTTGCGATAGCGATTAAAACCTATTTCCAGAAAATAGGCGACCCGGCCGATATGGCCAGTACCGCCAGTGTGGCCTTTACCATTAACCATATTGCAGCGGTATTTGTGCCGGTATTATTTGGCGGATTATGGCTGATTAGCCCGTCTGCGGTATTTTTTGCCGGCGCGTCAATGGCCGGAATATCCCTGCTTTTATCCTTTAATGTGCCGCGCCATCCCGGCCCGGGCGAGGAGGTGGTTATCGGACATCGCGGCAATGTTGCCAGTCCAGCAGAATAAAGGGAATTGGGCTAAACCCCTTTCGTGCCAGACAGGCCGCGATTCTGGTTAAATAGACGCATATGTGATAGCCTTGAAAAAAAGGCATCAGTTAGATGGATGCAAAACAGGCACAAAAAATATTGCTGGACGAGCAGAAAAGCCTGACCGATTTGCGCCGGCAATCAAAAGAGGCACGCGCCCCGGTGGTGCTGGATCAACAGGCAGTTGGCCGCCTGTCGCGCATGGATGCGTTGCAAAAACAGAATATGGAATTGGCCACCGAGTAGCGTCGCCAGCAGCGTTTGCAAGTCATTGATGCTGCCCTAAAACGCATTGATGCAGGCGATTTTGGTTTTTGTGTAATCTGTGATGAAGCCATACCCCCGCAACGGCTGGCTTTTGACCCGGCTGTGGTCTGTTGCGTGACCTGCCGCAATTAGTCTATTGGCGGGCTTTTGTTTTTTGCTCGCGTTGATAAATATACCATGCTGCCCCAATAATAATCAT
>CBFIAD010000090.1:0-7291 GCA_965660495.1 Puniceispirillaceae bacterium (SeqCode) | reverse complement strand
TGGATTGCGGTATTACTGCCCATCAACCGTTGCAAGCGGCTGCGGATGCAGAGATGAAAATTCTGGTCATTGACCATCATAAAGCCGGGCCTGTCCTGCCCCGGGCAGAGGCGGTGGTTAATCCAAATCGCCTGGATGATGATAGCGGGCTTGGTTATCTTTGTGCGGCGGGGGTATGTTTTCTTATTCTAGCCGGGGTGATGCGGGAATGCAGGCAACGCGGCCTTGTGCCAACAGATGGCGTGATGCCGGATTTATTATCTGTTCTGGATATGGTCGCATTGGCGACAATTTGCGATATTGTGCCGCTGAAAGGGGTTAATCGCGCTCTTGTAAAACAGGGGCTGAAAGTGCTGGCTCAGCGCCAGAATGCCGGTCTGCGTGCCCTGATGGATGTGGCGCGGCTGGATCAGATGCCCACCACCCATACGCTGGGGTTTCTGCTGGGCCCGCGCATTAATGCCGGCGGGCGACTGGGACGCTCTGATTTGGGCGTCCAGCTATTGACCAGCTATGAGGATGGTGTGGCCGAAAGCCTGGCTCTGGAACTGGATGAGCTGAATATGCAGCGCCGAATTACCGAAAAGCAGGTAGAGCTGCAAGCAGAGGAAATGGCTTTGCAAAAACTGGCGGAAAACCCGGAGCTAACCGTGCTGGTTCTGGCAGCAGAAGGCTGGCATGAAGGGGTTATTGGCATTGTTGCCGGGCGCATTAAAGACAGGTTTAATCGGCCCGCTCTGGTTATTGCGCTGGATTCGCATGGGCTGGGCAAGGGCTCTGGGCGCAGTGTGCGCGGCTTTTCGCTGGGGGATGCGATTATGGCCGCCCGCCAGCAAGGTCTGCTGGAAACAGGGGGCGGACATGATATGGCTGCTGGCCTTGGCGTGCGTGCTGACAAGCTGGCAGAATTTGAGGCCTTTATTCTGGCAAGGGCGGGCGATGTATTTGCCGGGCCACCGCAAAAGTCCTGTCTGGCCTGTCACAGTGTTTCGATAGCTGGTCTGGATTATGATTTTACACAATGGCTGGAAAAAATAGGGCCATTTGGCCCCGGCTTTGCCGAGCCACGATTTTTTATTACCCATTGCCAGCTGAAAAACCATCACTGGATGGGCGCAGAAAAGCAGCATTTATCGGTCAGTCTGGATGACGGCACTGCTGCGCCCCTGCGCGCGGTCGCCTTTAATCTGGCCGGCACACCGCTTGGCAAGGCGTTGCAGGACAGGCCTGACCCCGGCCCTGTGATGGTGTTAGGCACCTTGCGGCCAGATAATTTTCGTGGCGGGAAAAATGTTCAGTTTATGATAGAGGATATCGCCCTTCATCCTTAAAAAATCTGTGCGATAACAATAAGCGATGCCGATATATCGTTATTATGTACGTTTTTTTTAATAAAGGGTGATATGCGCACTTGATCTCTCACCTCTTTTTGACTAGAAACCATCAAAACTGCTTGCGTCCCGTTCGTCTAGTGGTTTAGGACACCGCCCTTTCACGGCGGCAACACGGGTTCGAATCCCGTACGGGATGCCATTTTATTCTTATCCAGTAAGCGTGATGGCAGATAGCCCTGTATCGTCAGCCCAAAAGGGCAGGGCGGCGGACAGGGGATGGAGTAATGCGCCATCATTTGCGTGAATTCGGCTCTCTTTAAAATCTAGGGATGTACGTATTTTAGTTTTGCCCCCTTTTTCCCTGAACTGTATTGAACAGAGCAAAGTAAACATAAATGACAAGCGATGCGTTGAATTTCAAATCCCTGGGTATTTCCGAGACTTTAATGGCGCGGCTTGCCGAACAGGGCATTGATAGACCAACCCCTATCCAGCAACAGGCTATCCCTGTATTGCTATCGGGGCAGGATTTAATGGGGCTGGCACAGACAGGAACAGGCAAAACCGCTGCCTATCTATTGCCGCTTATCCAGAAATTAAGTGAAGATAAAGGGGCGAAGGGCCCGCGCCGTCCGCGTGTGTTGGTACTTGCCCCGACAAGAGAGCTGGCACACCAGATTTCTATCAGCCTGCGCGATTTCAGCCGCGGCGTTACCTTGCGTTATGTCACCATTTGTGGCGGCGAGCGGTATAATAATCAGATATCTGCCTTGAAAAAAGGGGTGGATTTTATTGTTGCTACCCCTGGCCGATTTGAAGATTTGCAAGAAAGAGGGGTGATAGATTTATCCTTTATCGAACATATTATCCTGGATGAAGCCGACCAGATGATCGATTTGGGCTTTTATCAGCCGATTAAGCGGATTTGTGCGTCTGTGTCCAAACCCTGCCAGACCATCTTTTTTTCCGCGACCATGCCAGCAGAGATGAAATCCCTGTCAGATGAATTTTTGCATGATCAGGTAACGATTAGGATTGAGAGCAAAAATATCACCGCCGATACGGTTAGCCAGCGTGCAATTATGGTATCGGATGCCCTGAAAAGAGAGACACTTGGTAAGCTGTTAGAAGATGTGGATGGCGATCAGGTTTTGGTATTTGTTGGCACAAAGCGGCGTGCGGATGCGCTTGGTCAGTTTTTATCGGCTCAGGATATTCAGGCAGATGTGTTGCATGGCGATATGCGCCAGAATATCCGCAGTAAAGTTTTACGAAAATTTAAATCCGGGCAGTTGCAAGTACTGGTTGCCACCGATGTAGCGGCCAGAGGGATAGATGTGGTCGGCCTGAATTGGGTGATCAATTATGATTTACCGCAAATGCCGGAAATTTATGTGCATCGTATTGGCCGGACAGGCCGTGCCCAGCAATCTGGCCGGGCAATATCTTTATGTTCGCCTACCCAGCGGGCCTTACTGGCAGCTATTAGCCGGCACGTAAACGGCGTTATCGATATTGTGAATGCACAAGGCGAAGCGATTGAAATTGATAGCTTGCAAGCGCCAAATCGGCAACGTCGCAAGGGTGGAGGACGTTCCTTTGGGGCAAAACGTCCCGGCCAGCCAAAAGGCGGGCGCCGGCGCGGGGATGGCGAGTTTAGCCCGCGTCGCCGCAAACATGATGCAAAACCGCGCCCCGAGCGCTCGCAAGGCACAGAAAGCAGCTGGCATCCGGCAGATAAAAATGACCGCCCGGAACAGGGTAAAAAACACGCCGCTACAAAGCCAAAAAACAAGTTCAAAAGCGATAAATTTAAATCAGATAAATTCAAGTCCGATAAATTCGGGGGTGACAGCGTTAAGTCTGATGGATTTAAAAAGAAAAGAGATATCGAAAAGTCCGGCCGCGATAATTTTGACCATGAAAATGCCCCCCAGCCAAGCAAGGCTAAAAAAGACAAGCCAAAAGGTAGAAATAAACCTTTTCGCGGGCAATCCTCGCAATCCAGAGAGCGAACAGAACGCGCTGGCATCAAAACATCCTCAAAAGGCCGCTCGCCTGGACAAAACAGGTCTGTTGAGAAAAAGGATGGCGGCAAATTACGCCTGAAACGTCCAAAAAACACGAAAAAAAGCGGAAAATTTTAATAAAAGAGCCTTTTTAAACCAATGCTCAGGGTTACAATTTATAGTGTTGCCCCACTATGGATAAGGATAGGCCTGTTAAGCATTTATCGCCAGATAATAGGTGAGGCTGAAAAGCTATTGATTTGCGGTGCGCTCTCAAAAGCAGCTCATTATCATGTCCAGTGGCTTTTTCTGCGTGGATGCTTGCGGGATAGTCGCATTTTCTGCCGGATAACCCACAGGTAATATCATCATCGGTTTTTCATGTGCAGGGCGGGCGCACATATGATTTAAAAACCGCATCGGGTTCGGGGTATGTACCAGGCTTGCCAAACCAGCCTGATGCAGAGCGGTGATTAATATGCCGGTGGCAATACCAACACTTTCTGGCACATAATAATGTTTATAGCGTTGATTGTCCGGCGTTATCCCGTAACGCTGAGCAAATACCACAATCAGCCAGGGCGCATCGGTCAGATGCGGTTTATGGGCAGTTGTGCCAAGCGATTCCAGCGCGCCTATCCATTCATCGCCGCCACCGCCTGCATAAAAGGCCTCTTCTTCTGTTTCAGCTGCGGTGCGAATGCGTGCCTTCATCGCCTTGTCCTGAATAGCGACAAAATGCCAGGGCTGCTGATTGGCACCGGAAGGCGCGCGTCCGGCGGTTGCAATAGCCTGTTCTATCAGGTTGCGCGGCACTGGCCGCCTATCATAATGGCGAACAGAATGGCGAGTTTTCATAGTTGCCAGAAACTCTGCGCTGGCCGCTTGCGACGCATTATCGGAAATTTTGCGAAAATCTGGCAGCGGAATAGGGGTGTAGCTGGAAGGTTTCATTTTTCTATCCCTCTGATTGATAATTTAAGACCCTGTATGATAATTTAACGCTGGCCACAAATAGCTGGTCTATACTAGTTTAGCGCATCTGGTCATGGATTTACACACGATATGGTTCAAAATTAGATGTGGCCGACATGACATATTTTAAAGTTTTAAAGAAAGTGAAACACCTATGGTTAATAAAGTTCCAGCTTCGGTTATTTCAGCTCTTGCACCGCATGGACGGCTTCGTGCAGCGATTAATATGAGTAATTTTTTGCTGGTATCCGGGCGCGATAGCGCAGGTGGGCCGGACGGGATATCACCGGATCTGGCAAAGGCGATTGCGGCGCGTCTGGGTGTGCCGGTAGAATTAATTCCCTATGAGGGGCCTGGCCAGCTAGGCGATGATGTGAATGCCGATATCTGGGATATCGGGAATATCGCTATTGAACCGGAACGCGCCCAGACAATCGATTTCAGCCAAAGCTATGTGCATATTGATGCCAATTTTATGGTGCGCAGGGATGCGAGCTATCACAGCAATGAGGAAATTAATAAAGAAGGGGTGGAAATTATCCTGTATAATCGCAGTGCCTATGATTTATGGCTGACCGATAATTTTACCGCACCGAGTTATTTGCGCGTGGCCTCCATTTTGGAATCGCATGAAGCCTTTCACGCCGGACGCGCAGATGTGCTGGCGAGTCTGAAGCCAAAACTGGTAGAGGAAATGGAAGCCTCAGATGCGTTTCGTATCATTGACCCGCCTTTTACCGCTATTCGCCAGGCAGTAGGGATTGCAAAGAACAAACCTGAAGCCTTGCGTTTTATCAATGAGGTTATTTCCGAACTTTCACAAAACGGGGATATCGCAGCATCACTGGATAAGCATGGGGTGAATAAAAAGCTGAGCCTGCCATCATAATTTTCTTTTCATAATTTTGAGGGCAAATTGGTTATCTGTTTTGCAGGATAAATGGGCAAATGCCCGGAAATCGACATATCGCGGCTGAATTTGTATAAATAAGCCGCAGAATATTAAGGATTATAACAGATAATGATGAATTACGGTTGAAAGTTTATGCTAAAACTGTAACGGTTTCATGGGGCTTATGTTTGATTTTTAAACATGGTCATTAAAACAATCTGGCCTGGCACTTCATAGGCTGGAAATTATTTGGGAGATTGAGGAATGAAGAAGTTTTTGAAAAATGCCTATACAGGGCTAGCCAGCGTTGCCCTGTTGGCATCTGCTACTGCAGCTCAGGCAGCTGATAGCGTGAATGTCGCGTTCTTTTTAGAGTGGGCTACACCTAATCAGATCGCGAAGGTAGACAAGGCTTACGATGCTGCAATGGGCGTAGACGTAAACTGGACAGATTTTTCCACTGGTGTGGCGATGACCGAAGCGATGCTGGCAGGCGATATTGATATTGCCTATTCACAAGGCCTCGCACCGTTTGTGACGGCTATTCAGCAGGGCGCACCGCTAAAGATGGTGGCGATCGCGGTTGTATATGAAGCAAATGACTGTTTTGTGCGCAACGATCTGGGCATTTCTTCGGCAAATGCTACAGAATTGGAAGGCAAAACCGTTGCTGTTCCTCTGAACACAATGGCGGATTTTTCGTTCAGAAAGCAAATGGCAGCATTGAATGTAGATACCTCTACCATGACCATTGTTGACCAGGCACCAGCAGATGGCGCAGCTTCCCTGACCGATGGCTCTGTTGATATGGCCTGTATCTTTGGCGGGGCGTCTGCCAAAATCGCTGGTGAAACTGGCACAGCTATTATGTCTACTCAAGAAAAGAAAGATGCCGGTATTGGTTCTTTCGATGTGATTTCTGTAACTGAAAAATTCGCTTCAGAAAATCCTGAACTTTTGCGGACATTCCTGGACGTGACAGCAGAAGCAAATGCCGCCTGGACAGGCTCTGATGACCAAATCACCAAGGTGGCTGCAGATGCCGGTATGGATTTCAACACCACTAAAAACCAGATGGCGGGCTTTGTCTTCCCAACGGTAGAAGAACAACAGTCAACCTATTTTGGTAGTGCAGGTGTTGCAGCAGCGGCGGCTGAATCTTTGGGTGCGGTATTTGTAAAGACAAATATCTCAAACTATAAAGGTGCGGTTGCCGCAACAATAGACGGTTCTTACCTGCAGTAAGGAAATGCCTTAAACCTTATTTTTGAATAAGGAAAAGCACATAAAAACAAGACCCTTTTTATAAAGGGTCTTGTTTGATATCTGGCATATAATTAAAAGTGTGAAAATGGCCGATCTATCCTGCAAAAACCTGTCTATGACCTTTACCAACCCGGCAAATGGCGCGGTTGTTGAGGCATTAAAAGATATTAATTTTACCTTGAAGAAGGGCGAATTGCTCTCGGTACTGGGCCCGTCCGGCTGTGGCAAGACAACCTTGCTGAACATGATTGCCGGTTTTTTAAATCCTACATCGGGCGAGTTGGCTTTGGGCGATAGCTCTATTCAGGGGCCGGGGGTAGAGCGCGGCATGGTCTTTCAGCAGGGGGCATTATTTGAATGGCTGCCTGTGGCTCGAAATGTTGATTTTGGCCTACGGATGAAAAATCTGGACGCTGAGGCCAGTGAAAAGCTGGTAAATAAATGGTTGGATATTGTCGGGCTAACTGGCTTTGGTGATACCCCTACCTATCAGCTATCGGGGGGGATGCAGCAGCGTGTTGCACTGGCCAGATGTCTGGTAAATGACCCGGAATTGATCCTGATGGATGAACCTTTGGGCGCGCTGGATGCGCTAACCCGAGAAAAAATGCAGTCTCTTATTCTGGAATTATGGAAAGAGACAGGCAAAACCATTATAATTATTACCCATTCTGTTGAAGAAGCCTTGTTGCTGGGCGAGCGGCTATTTGTAATGGCGCCGCGCCCCGGCCGCATTCATAAAGAATATAATCTGCCCTTTGCCGAGCGGGGCTTGAAAACCTCTCTGCGTGAAATTAAGCAGCAGCCGGATTTCA
>CBFIAD010000089.1:0-7380 GCA_965660495.1 Puniceispirillaceae bacterium (SeqCode) | reverse complement strand
TCATCGATAAAGGTTGTTTTGCTGGATGCAGAACAGCATGAACATGGTGTGGCCAGCCGGCCTTTATCGGTTTCGCGCCCGGCGCCGGGCTGGTCGGAACAGGCACCGGCCAGCTGGTGGGAAGCGGTAGATAATGCTATCAGCGAACTTGCCCGCCAACAGCCAGATAAAATAGCCGCAACAAAGGCCATTGGTCTTTCCGGACAGATGCATGGGCTGGTGGCACTGGATGGGCAAGACAGACCCTTGCGCGATGCGATTTTATGGAATGATGGCCGTGCCAGTGCCGAAGCCAGCGAATTGCAAAACCGCTATCCGGAATTTGCCCGAATAGGCGGTAATCTGGTGATGGCCGGCTTTACGGCAGCAAAAGCTGTCTGGATGGCACGCCATGAGCCGGAATTATTCCAAAAAATAGAAACAATTTTATTGCCGAAAGATTATGTCCGCTTTTGCCTGTCCGGTGAAAAAGTCTCGGATATGTCAGATGCATCCGGCACGCTCTGGCTGGATATCGCCCGGCGATGCTGGTCTGAAAAATTGCTCGATATTTGTGGGCTAGGCCTCTGGCAAATGCCCGCCCTTGTCGAAGGCAGTGAGGTGAGTGCCATCCTGTTGCCAGAGCTGGCGCAAAAATGGGGCATGACAGGCGAGGTGGTGATAGCCGGCGGGGCAGGTGATAATGCTGCTGCCGCCATTGGGCTGGGGTTGCGCAACCCGTCAGATGGTTTTGTCTCACTTGGCACTTCCGGGGTAGTGTTTGAGATCACGCAAGGCTTTTGCGAGCAAGCCGACAAGGCAGTTCATGCCTTTTGCCATGCCTTGCCAGATAGCTGGCATCAAATGGGGGTAATCCTGTCCGCCAGTGACAGTTTAAGCTGGCTATCTGAAATAACCGGCCAGCCCGTACCGGCCCTTTTGGCACAGATGCGCCCTGAAGATAATTCTAAATGCTGGCCGGTTTTCCACCCCTATCTAAGCGGTGAGCGCACCCCCCATAATGATCCGGACGCCAAAGGGGGCTTTTTCGGTCTCACCCGCCGCGACGGGGCAGGAGATTTAACCCGCGCGGTATTGCAAGGGGTGGCTTTTGCGCTGGCAGATGCGATGGCGGTACTGGATAGCCCGGAGGATATGCAGATGCTGATCGCCACAGGGGGCGGGGCAAAAAATGATTACTGGCTTTCTATTATTGCCAGCCTGACGGAATGTAAAATTGGCGTGCCGGAAAATACTGATATTGGGGCGGCTATCGGAGCCGCCCGCCTGGCGATGCTGGCAGATGGGCACTCGCCCGCGCATATATGCACCTCGCCGCGCCTGTCCCATATTATCGAGCCTGATCCGGCACTGGCTGCCAGCCTTCAGCCCGGCTATCAGTTTAGCCAGACCCTGTATCAGCTGATAGCAAAAAGATAACCGTCGAAAAAATCGATATATAAGACCGGGCTAATCTGATATGGCTTAGAGAGGCCTGTTTGTTTTAAACGCCGGTAAGGCAAGGGAAAACTGTCATGTCCGGGACAAAATATGACCAATTGCTGGATGCAGAGGTTCAGGCGTTTATTGCGCGAACCGCAAGCTGTTATCCCAAACGCAGCGCGCCGCCCAGCCTGCAGCAAATGCGTAGCGATTATGAACAGATGTGCGCTTCTTTTGCTGCGCCCCATCCGGCGGGGCTGACTACAAAAGATGATGTGATAAGACCAATTGCCGATAGTTTGAACACTCTTTCGGTGCGCTGGTATAATCCGGCAGATATCAAACAGGGTCAGCCTGCTATCCTGTATTTTCACGGGGGCGGTTTTGTGGTGGGCAGCCTTGATAGCCATGACAGTATTTGTGCCGATCTGGCCGCCGGGGCAGAGATGGATCTGATGGCGGTAGAGTATGCGCTTGCGCCCGAACATCGTTATCCGGCAGCGCTGGATGATGCGCTGGCAGCGACCCGCTATTTTTGCGAGGCTTTTCCGAATAGAGCGTTTTTACTGGCAGGCGATAGTGCCGGGGCATGGCTGGCCGCCTCTGTTGCCCATCGCCTGGCCGGAAAACTGCCCGGCTTGCTGGGTCAACTGCTGATTTATCCCACATTGGGCGGGGATGTCACAACCGGCAGCTATATTGAACATGGCGATGCCCCGCTTTTGACCAGAGAAAAAATCTTATGGTATGGCCAGCAATTTTGGGGCACAGATCAGCCAGACAAACAGAAAGGTCCTCAATCGGAAACAGAGTTCAGCTTTCTGCCGCCAACGGTTATTTTTTCTGCTCGTTGCGATCCGCTTTGTGATGATGGCCCTGCCTATGCAAGGCAGATTATTCAGGCAGGCGGCAAGGCCCATTGCTATATCGAGGAAGGTCTGGTGCATGGCTATTTGCGGGGGCGTTATTTTTCGGAAAAAATAGCCGATAGCTTTTTAAGGATGCAGGCGGCCTGCCGCGCCCTAAAGGCTGAAGACTGGCCATATTAAGGTAAAAATATCAGAACAGGCAAGCGTGGCATTTCCGATATTATTTTTTGGATTTGCGCGCCGCCCCCGGTTTTTTGAAAAAGAAATCCAGCAAGGCAAAGCGCGGGCGCAGACCAGTATCCGGCCGGAACGTGCCATTGCCCAATACAGGCTGTAAAGACCGGTTTTGGTTCCATTCGCGTTTGACGATATATAGCCCGCTGGCAATGATAAGCCCCGCCCCAAAGATAAAGGACTGGCTAATATCTTCATCAAATAACAGGATGCCAAAAAACCCTGCCCATAAAATTTGTGAATATTGCAT
The DNA here is from genome assembly GCA_965660495.1 of Puniceispirillaceae bacterium (SeqCode). Lineage (GTDB taxonomy): Bacteria > Pseudomonadota > Alphaproteobacteria > Puniceispirillales > Puniceispirillaceae > JADHLI01. The sequence goes on along the minus strand of CBFIAD010000089.1, from coordinate 4,605 downwards.
AGGCGCAATGACAGAGGCGTTAGAAGCCTTATAGGCACCAACAATACAAAACATCGCCACAAACCCAAGACAGGCAATCACCGCAATCGCGCCCAGATGGGCTATGGGCATCGGCACATAGACAAAGGGCAAAACCGCGCCCATTAAAATAAAATTACCAAACATGGGATAGAGCAGCATGACAGAGGTTTTTTCCTTTTGCCCGATTTTACGGGTGATAAGCGAATTGGCTGCCGCGGCCATCGCCGCAACAATACCGGCGAGATGACCTGTGGTAAAGCTGCCGGTCGTAGGCTGCAAGACAATCAATACCCCGATAAAGCCCACCACCACCGACAGGCCGCGATGAATGCCAACCTGTTCACCCAATATCGGGATAGAAAAAACCGTGATGAAAATAGGCGTCAAAAACAGCAGGGCATAGGTTTGCGGCAGAGGCAAAACCGAAAAGGCATAAAAGGCACAAAAACCGCTGGTAGTAGTCGCCAGCACGCGCAAGGCCATCTGGACAGGGTGATGTGGCCATAAGCTGCCGGTGCGCGGATTGCGCAAAATAAACAGATTAACCAGCGGAAAGGAAAATAAAACCGCAAAAAACAGAATCTGAAATGGGGTGTAATAGCCACCCAGAAATTTTACAATCACATCATGGCTGGAATAGAGTGCAAAGCCTGTTAAAGAGAGGAAAACACCCGTAATATTGAAATTTTTCTGTCGCGGCATATTCGCCTCTCATATCGGTGTGAAGGCAGGAATATCTCACCCCCTTATTTTAAATTGTTCTATATATTTCAGGACAAGGAAAGCCCTTTTTCAAGGTATCGAAAGGGCCGGCTATTTCTGCGCTGTCCGGGGATATTTCATGCCTGATTTTTTTAACTTATATTTTTCATAAAACTTTATTGACATTTAAGTTATATATCATATATAAGTTAAGGGCAAGTTAAAGGAGGACTGTGATGCTGGTGTGGCTGTTTAATCCAGGCGATAAAATCTGTGATTATTTCAATATTAATGGCGAGCACAGATTTATCGCGCGTCTGTTTATCAATATCCATTGGTATGGCCATTTTGCGGTCTGGTTTGCCTTTAAATATGCCAGCTGGTTTCCCGCCCTCTAGCCTTGCCAACCCTTAAAAAAGGGGGGGGATTAAAGCAATCTATATTTCTGTTCGATCAGTTGAAGAACATAAGATACATCTCTCAGACCTTTAAGAGTGATTAAGTATTCATGCCCAGTGCGCCCGCTTTTAAATGTCCAGTCTTTCTCGATGGCCAGTTTTTTATAATCATCCAAATCAAAGAAATTGCCACTGCGCTCGCCATCTTCTGTTTTTTCTCCGCGTGATATAGCAATCTTCAGAGCGTTCTTCTGAAAATGAATATAGCATACTGTTTTGTTGCCACGCCTTAAGCCAATATAAGACTTACGGGCATAGAAGCTACTATCCGGCCAATCTTCTAGATTAGCGCGTAAATCCTCCCATACTTCAAGCATGGAAGGGGATAATTTTGAGATATGATCTTCTTCAGGGTAAACCTGTATTTCTGACGAAACCCGATTGATGACAGAATTATTCTGAGCAGGTGTTATTTGTTCAATGCTCTCTTTAGATGAAGCCTGGACTTGGTCGACAGAAATAATACCGTCTGCAAAGCGTCTGATTTCCCATAATTCAAAAGGAATGTCTTTGAAATTCACATTGTTTTTTTGATATCGATTAAATGACGGAGATATAAATAACACTCGTGACAATGACCAATTGACCTCTGAACGTTTTAGGTCTTGTGTGCCTCTTTCGTTAAATTCAAGAATAAAATCTGCTTTGTTGTCCAGCATCGATGAAAGATAGGAAAAACCTTGGTCAATGACTGAAGCTCTATGCCTCTTTTTATATTCAATAATTACGAAGGCCTTGTTTTCCTCATCATAGGCTAGCGTGTCTAGCCTAAATTCACCGATTGAAAATTCACTGGAAACAAAGGTGAAGCCGAAAAGGGTTTCGAGGTTGGTCTCAACAATTTTTTGTAAATCCTTCTCAAGTTTAAATTCTTCATGTTGGATAATTGAAAGTGATTGTCCTTTTATGTGATAAAGGTTCATATTTCGGTCTCCTTAATTTTTTCCATTCAACAGGCAAGGTCAGAAATATTCAGGCTTGAGACGCGGCAAGATATATGTTCAATAGGCGGTTGTTCTCATTCCCGCTGGGCGAAATCACCCTAGGGAAATAAAAACCAGAAATAGATTCAAGATATTGTAAATATTAGATTTTTATAAAGAATACATTGCTATTTTTATGCAAGGGTAGTAGGTCAGGCGCGGGGCAATTCATCCCTGTTTTAAGGGCGGCAATATTCATTTATCGACAGACCCAAAACCTGTTTCAGGCATTTTGCGCTACAGGTTCTTCTTGCCTTTCGGCAGGAAAAATTTATCAATCATCATGCTGTTAATCTTTCAAATCACAGCAAGGTAGAGCTTTTATATTTACCTGCAAACATAGAAAAAGGGGTGCAGATGTCTACTATTACCAAAACGGAAAATCCTGAAACAGATGCCCGCGTTAAAGCGGTTTTTGATGATATTCGTCTGACGCGCGGCAATGATTTCATCAATAATTTGTGGCATTACCTTGCATTTGATGCCGACCTTCTTGAGGCAACATGGCGCGATGTAAAGGCGGTTATGGCAACCCCCGGCCACCTTGACCCATTGACGAGGGAGCTGATTTATACAGCTGTTTCAATCGCCAATAGCTGTGATTATTGCATCCACTCACATACCGCTGCCGCCCGTGCAAAAGGCATGACCGATGCACAATATGGCGAGTTTTTGTCTATTGTCTCGCTTGCGGCACGCACCAATCATCTGGTAAATGGCATGAAAGTGCCTGTTGATCCGGAATTCGACCATGGCTAGAAAGCATTTCCCAGTCGAAAAACATCACCAGAACATCTCAGGCGATGAGCCTGTCAATATCCCTGGCGCCTGGCGGCTGACAGCCTTGCTTCTCGCAGTTTAGCGCAGCAGCGATCGCCGCTCTTTTCAACGCATTTTCCAGCTGGTTTTGTGACAGATTTTCAATATCCTTGCGGTGGGTAACGCCCTGTTCCAGCATCCAAACCAGCAAGCTGGCCATAAAGGTATCGCCCGCCCCAACCGTATCAACAAATTTTCCGGTTGGAAAAGCAGGCAGGCTAATCGTCTGCGCCCCGGATTTGGCCATCACACCATCTGCACCTTTTGTGATGACAGTCAGCGCGGCCTTGCTATCGGCAAAACAGGTCAGGCACGCCGCCTCAAAATCATGTTCGGGATAAAGCCAGAGCAAATCCTCATCACTTAATTTCAGGATATCTGCACTGCCCATCATAGAGCGGATGCGCCGGCGATAGCCATCAGCATCGGAAATCAGAGAGGGGCGAACATTTGGATCCAGGCTGGTCAACCGGCCAGAACGATGCCAGGCAACAAATTTATCTTCCCAGGCCGCTGCATCATCACCCTCTATCAAGCCAAGAGAGCCAACATGAAACAGAATGGCATCTTTTGGCATCACCGCCTCCAGAAAACGGGCGCTGACCTGTCTTTCTGCTGTATCATTGCGATAAAACCCGTATGAGGGTATCCCGTCCTGCAAGGAAACCACAGCCAGCGAGGTTGGCTTGTCGCTTCGCCCGCCTGTCAGGTGAACACCGCATTCCTCCAGCCTGCCTGCCAGTAAATCCCCCAGCCTGTCTGTGGAAATGGGGGTTAAATAGGCTGTTGCGGCCCCTTGCAGGGCTGCGGCCATCGCCACATTATAGGGCGATCCGCCCGGATAGGCGGTATAGGCTGGCAAGCCGCCCTGGACAGAACTATTTACAAAATCAATCAGATTTTCCCCGCCAATCGCTATCATTTTCTTGCCGCCTGTTCAAATTCTGCAATTGCCTTGTCACTAAAAGGGCTGGTGACAAGCGCTGTTATCAAATCAGGGTTCAGGGTAAAACAATCATGACCATCTCTGGCAAGCTGGCACATTTGTTCAACAGAACGCACAGAGGCTATCAGGATACGGCAGGGTGTATCACAGCTATCGCCAATGGCTTTCATGGTCTTAAGCTCGTTATGCGCATCCAGTCCAGCCTCAACCATCCGCCCGAAATAAGGGGCGATATATTCTGCTCTCAGGGCTTGGGCAACAAACATCTGCTTGGCTTCATAACAGGCCGTCATCAGGATTTTTTTGTCCTTTTGCCGTATTTTTGGCAGGGCGCGAATAAAGCGGTCATTCATCGGTATTTTCAAAACAACATCAATATTAAAAGCCTCTCCCAACGCGTAAAGCTGGCTGGCTTTGCTATCAGAGGCAAAGTCACTTTCGGTAAGCTGGATATGTATTTCGTGCCACCCCAATTGGGCGGCCAGCCCTACCATTTCTGACCAGTTGATATGGCTATAGCTCAGACCTGCACGCTTTGCTAACAGCGGATTGGTGGTAACACCGAACACCAGCCCTGATTGCGTGCATTTTTGCCAGTCATCCATATTGGCACTATCAAGATAAAGGCGCATACTCACTCTATTCCCCTGACTAACAAGCGATATCCGGCAAGAAG
>CBFIAD010000088.1:0-7392 GCA_965660495.1 Puniceispirillaceae bacterium (SeqCode) | reverse complement strand
ATAGACCAGTGAAGGGGTAAAAAGCAGCATTACGCCGCCTACCAGTGCCAGATTGCGCACCGTCAGGGCGCGCCTGTCGCTCAACACAGCTGCGATCACAATACAGGCCATTAGATAGGCGCGTATCGCCGAGACAGGAAAGCCGGACAAACAAAGATAGATACCCCCTGCTATCCATGCCGCAATGTCTGCCAGCTTATGGGCAGAAAAACGCTGGGAAACAGACGGAAAAAAGGCAAAGCCAAATCGCATTGCCCCATATACAGAAAAACAAAACAGCCCCATATGCAGGCCGGATATAGCCAGAAGATGGGCAAGACCTGATTTACGAAAACTCTCATAGCTCTCGGGCGGAATAAAATCGCGTACCCCGACCAGTAACGCGCCTGCAATGCCGCCAAGGGGCGATGGCATAAACCCGTTTAAATCCCGGGCAAAGCTGCGCCGCCAATTGGTTAAACGCGCAGAAAGGCTGTTTTCAAACCCTGTATCATGGCGATGCAGGCGGGTGATAAAGCCGCTAGCAGAAAGGCCGCTAAAATAATGCTGGCGCGCATAATCGGGTCGGCCGTAAAACGCTGGCAGGCTGAGGGGAAATAACCGGGCATCAGCCTCAATCCTGTCGCCTGCCTGAAAGGGATGAAGCGGTTCTGTGGTCACCCTTATCCGGCTACCCTGGCCAATCACTGATGAGGGGCTATCCAGAACCTTTAATTGCAGGCGTAACCTGCCAGTTGGGCGCAAGGATATATCCTCGATAACCGCCTGGAGGCGCGTGTTTTCCGGCTGACTGAGAACCGGATGGGTATGGGGAAAATATTCTGCTGCCGCAACAAGGATACCTGCCAGAATAAATATAGCCCCTAACCCGATGAAATTGACGACCACCCCTTGCGGCATATAGCCAGAGAAATAATCGGAAAATTTATAAATCAGGACAGAGACAAGCAGTCCGAACATTGCCAGAAAGGCCAGCTCTGCTATTGGCTTCAAACCAAACATCAAAATCCTGGCAATCAGGCATAACAGACCCCAGACCAGATGATATCGGTCAGATATTTTTAACGCCAACAGTGCCAATTTGCGGTCAGACATGTTATACCCCCTCTAAAAGCAAATGCTGTTCTAAGCCCCCTATTATAGAGACAAGGTATTAATAAAAGATGAGCGTCATCACTCGATTTGCCCCTTCTCCTACTGGCTATCTGCATATTGGCGGGGCACGCACCGCGCTATTTAACTATTTATTTGCTGCCCATCATGGCGGAAAATATCTGCTTCGCATTGAAGATACAGATAAAAAACGCTCTACACCCGAAGCAGTAGAGGCTATTCATGCAGGTTTGCGCTGGCTTGGACTGCAAGGGGCAGAAGAAGCATTATTGCAATCCAGCCGCCAGGAACAGCATCAAAAGGCTGCCTTTTCGATGCTGGAGCGGGGTAGCGCCTATAAATGCTATCTTGGTACAGAAGAGCTGGAAGCCATCCGTATAAAAGCCAAAGAAGACGGCGTGCCGGTACGCTCGCCCTGGCGGGACAGAACAGGGCGGGACAGGCAAGATGCCCCGCAAGGTGCCCCTTTTACCATTCGGCTAAAAATGCCGGAAACCGGCGAGACAGTGATAGAAGATATGGTTCAGGGGCGCGTCACTATTCGCCATGATCAGCTCGATGATATGATCCTCCTTCGCAGTGATGGCAGCCCTACCTATATGCTGGCGGTTGTGGTAGATGATCATGATATGGGCATTACCCATGTTATTCGCGGCGATGACCATCTCAATAATGCTTTTCGCCAATATCATATCTATCAGGGGCTTGGCTGGGACGTGCCGGTTTTTGGGCATATTCCGCTTATTCACGGGCCAGACGGGGCAAAATTATCGAAACGGCATGGCGCGCTGGGCGTGGATGCCTATCAGGAAATGGGCTATCTGCCAGAAGCGATGCTGAACTATTTGGCACGGCTGGGCTGGTCACATGGCGATGACGAGCTGTTTAGCCTGCAACAGGCCATTGACTGGTTTGATGGCAGCCATATCGGCAAAAGCGCCGCCCGATTTGATTTTGACAAACTGAAATCGGTCAATCATCACTGGATACGCCAGGCTGACCCGGCCAGGCTGGCAGAGATGGTAATGGATAAAAGCCCGGCCGGGGTTGCAAGAACCAGGGGCTGGCTAGAGGCGATGATGCCACTTTTTACCGAACGCGCGCAAACCATTCCAGAACTGGTAGAGATGAGCAAATGGCTGTTTTGTACCGGCGCACCAGAGATAGCTGATGAAGCCCAAGCCTTGCTGACACAAGAGGCCAAAAGCCGCCTTCAGGCCTTTTGTGACTTTATGGCAGATGCCCCGGAAACCTTTGAGGCGTTTGAGCTGGCCTTTAAGGAATGGATGGGGGATAAGGGGCTGAAAATGAAGGATATCGGCCTGCCGTTGCGAGCCGCGCTTACCGGCACAAAAACCGCGCCCTCGATCATAGATATTATTGTCATTTTAGGCCGGGAAGAAGTACAAAGAAGAATACAAGATATTTGCAAATAATCGCAGAAACAGCTTATACTAACGCTCCATAAGATAAGGTGCGTTTCGGGGAAAAAATAAATGTCTGATATAATTAGCAATAAAACTGTAACTCTTACCGATAACCAGACTGGAAACAGTGTTGATCTGCCGCTTCTGGGTGGCAGCATTGGCCCGGATGTTATTGATATTCGCAAACTTTATGCACAGACAGGACAATTCACCTTTGACCCGGGATATGGGGCGACGGGCTCTTGCCTTTCCCGCCTGACTTATATTGACGGGGATCAGGGCGTATTATTGCATCGCGGCTACCCGATTGAACAGCTGGCCGATCAGTCCGATTTTCTGGAAGTTGCCTATTTATTGCTAAATGGCGAGCTGCCCAACAAAATAGAGCGCGATAAATTTGTTACCGCTATCACTAATCATACAATGGTACATGAACAACTTTCTGCCTTTTTCAGAGGGTTTCGCCGGGATGCACACCCAATGGCTATCTTATGCGGGGTGACCGGCGCGCTTTCTGCCTTTTATCATGATTCTACCGATATTAATGATGAAAAACAGCGGATGGTCGCCTCGCACCGCCTGATCGCTAAAATGCCGACTTTGGCAGCGATGGCCTATAAATATTCTATTGGCCAGCCTTTCAATTATCCGCGTAACAACCTGAATTATGCCGAAAATTTCCTGCATATGTGTTTTGCTGTCCCGGCAGAAGAATATGAAATTGATCCTGTTATAGCTGATGCGATGGACAAAATTTTCATTCTGCATGCCGATCATGAACAAAATGCCTCTACCTCAACCGTGCGTCTGGCTGGCTCATCCGGGGCAAACCCCTTTGCCTGTATCGCTGCCGGCATTGCCTCTTTATGGGGGCCTGCACATGGCGGGGCGAATGAAGCGGTTTTGAATATGCTGAATGAAATTGGCGATAAATCGAATATCAAAACCTTTGTGGACAAGGCAAAAGATAAGGATGATCCGTTCCGCCTGTTCGGTTTTGGCCACCGCGTATATAAAAATTATGACCCGCGCGCACAGGTATTGCGTAAATCCTGCCATGAAGTGCTGAACAAGCTGGGGGTAGAAGACCCGTTGCTAGAACTGGCGATGGAACTGGAAGAGCTGGCACTTAAAGACCCTTATTTCATTGAGAAAAAACTCTATCCAAATGTGGATTTCTATTCCGGGATTATTCTAAAAGCGATGAATTTCCCAACTTCCATGTTTACGGTTCTGTTTGCGGTTGCCCGCACAGTTGGCTGGATTTCACAATGGAAAGAAATGATCGAGGATGATACCCAGCGTATCGGCCGTCCACGCCAGCTTTATGTAGGGCCTGCCCAGCGTGATTTTACGCCTCTGGACAAGCGCGGTTAATTATTGGACAATAAATTTTCATGACAAAGTTTGCAGAGCGGTTTTTAATCGCTCTGCAAATTTTTTGTCGTCCGGACTGAGAACAGATTTTAGCTGTTCTGACATTTTTTTACCCTCTTTATTCCGCTTTTCAATATCGTCTAATGCCTGTTCTGTCAGAGCGGTGATATTTTCTGCATCAAGATGCGGCGGCAGCAAAAAGGGATAAAAATGACTATCCAGAATAATATCCGGCAATACAGGGGTCGCCGGCTTGTAAAACCATTTCGCAAATATCCGGTTGGCCAGCGATAAATGATAGATCACCAGACCAGGCACGCCAGCAATCGCTGCCTCGAGCGTCACCGTGCCCGAACAGGCAATCATAAAATGCGCTTCTTTAAAAGCCTGGCTGGCTGGCAGGGCATTTAGTACGACCGCTTGACCTGTTTCAGATTTTTCCAGTATTTCTGTAGCCTGATCATGTAAATGCGGCAATAGGGGCAAGGAGAATCTAATCGAGGGGTTCTTTTGTATCAGCTGGAAAGCCGCCTCTAGCATCACTGGCAAATGCCGGGCTATTTCCGAAGCACGGCTACCTGGCAATAATAAAATATGCACCCCCCCTCTTTTATCGGGAAAGCGGCGGCATTGCCCGTCACTATCTGGATGACCCACAAAGACAGCCTCTACAGGCCAGTCAGAAAAATAGGCTGGCTCAAAAGGGAATAAACAAAAAATATGGTCAAAATATTGCCCGAATTTTTTTGCCCGCCATGCCCCCCACGCCCAGACAGTCGGGGCAACCATATGGATAAGTTTAGGCTGATAGCTGCCGCCCGCAAGAGCTGTGCGTAACCGTTTGGCAAAGCGCAGGGAAAATCCCTTACTATCTATGGTAAAGACATATTCCGGCTGGCGGGCAAGAATTTCCGCAATAAGCCTGTCTGCCAGCTTTGAAAGACTGCGAAAACTGGCCAGGGCTTCGCCAAAGCCAATGATAGACAGGCTATCCATATCCCCAATTGAGACCAGCCCGCCTTTTTGCATTTGTGCGCCCCCTATCCCGAACCAGCTAATGCCCGGAAACACCTCTTTTGCCTCATCCATCAATTGGGCTGCCAGCCTGTCGCCTGAGGCCTCTCCTGCCAGAATGAAGGCTGAAACCGGCATTATTTTTCCTCTGGATTATTTTCAAAAAGGGCGGGGGGTTCCAGACGGGTTGTTAAAATCATCTGATGGTCGCCAAGTACGGCTTCAACGGCTATCAGAGTATCTGCCAGCATGGTATGGGATGCCTCTACCGCTAAAACCTGCACCCCTGCCCTCGCCAGACTTTCTATCGTTTCGATGCCAATAACCGGCATATCCAGTGCCTTATTTTGCCGGCTTTTGGCCATTTTGACAAAAACTGCGCCATCTGCTGTGCTGTCTATTAGATCTGCTGTTCTAGAAATCATGGCAGCTGTTCCCTCTGCTGCCTCTATGGCCAATATTCTGTCTTGCTGGGCTATTACCGCCTGTCCCACATCCAGATGCCCTATATCCGATAATAGCTGTACCCCTTTGCGAAGGGCGGCTTCCTCGCCTTCGTTGAGTGAGCGGCCAAAATGATATCCCTTGGGCAACAAACGTTCTGGCAGAAAATCTGTATTGGGCAGAATGGTTATCTGGTGGCTGGAAAAATATTCTGATATCAGCCGAAGAGCGGTGTCATCGCCCTTTAATGCCAGCCTACCCAGCAAGGCTGCCCCTGCACTATCCAGCTTTAATTGGCGCAGGGAAGGGCGGGTGAACTTGCCTGCCAATAGCAATCTGTCACAGCCAGACTGGCCAAGCGCCCTTGTAACCGCCTTTAACTGACCCGGGGCAAAGACAATATGGTCAAAGGCTGAAAAATCTGCATCTGACTGGCCTTCCAGACAAATGATAAAAGGACGCTCTCCTTTTGACTGGGCGGCTTGTGCCAGCTCTAGCGGAAGCGTGCCGCGTGCTGCAATAATACCAAGCCGTCCCATAAGATATCCCTATTTTTGGGGCTGGCAGAGGGCGCGATCTGCCCCCTCTTCGATGAATTGCACCAGCTTATCCACCATATCATGTTCACCCAGCTCTGCCTTGGTTTTAGCCAGATTTTCCTTGAATAAACCTTCGGATGCGAACAGGCCTGCATAGGCTTTTTTCAGAGCCGTCAGCGCTTCTTTTTCAAAACCGCGCCGGCGCAAGCCAACAATATTCAGACCATGCAATGCCCCTCTTGGCCCGGAAGCAAGACCATAGGGGATAACATCTGCGGTAACCGCTGTTCCGCCGCCTATAATGGCGTGCTCGCCAATACGCACAAATTGATGGATAGCCGAATAGCCTCCCAAATAGGCATAATCCCCGATAGTGACATGGCCGCCCACCCCGACATGATTTGCCAAAATCACATGATTGCCGACTACACAATCATGGGCGATATGCGCGCCCACATAAAACAGGTTATTATCGCCAATGATGGTTTTCATATCCCCGACTTTTGTGCCCGGATGCATGGTCACATATTCGCGCATCAGATTATTTTCGCCAATAATCAGCTCCGATGCCTCGCCCTCATAACGGGTATGTTGCGGGGCAAGACCAATGGCAGCAAAAGGAAAAATCTCGCACCCTGCACCAATACGGGTATGGCCATCTATCACAACATGGCTGTGAATTTTGATATTATCGCCCAGCTGGACATTATCACCAATAACCGAATAGGGGCCGATTTCAATATTTTGGCCAAGCCGGGCACGCGGCGAGATGATAGCTGTTGGATGTTGGGTAACGCTCATTTAATCAGCTATCCTTATCTACGATCATGGCAGAAAATTCTGCCTGATTGACCACTTTTCCGTCAACTATTCCTGTACCGGAAAATTTCCATAGCAAGTTGCGACCTGCTATCTTTTCAACATACATTTCCAGCAGATCGCCCGGGCGCACAGGAGTTTTGAATTTGGTGTTATTAACAGATGCCAGAAAAACCAGTTTGTCTTCTGCTTCCTCGCCAAGGCTAAGGGCGGCCAGTGCGCCAGCTGTTTGTGCCATCGCCTCGACAATCAAAACGCCCGGCATGACAGGGTTTCCCGGAAAATGCCCAACAAAATATGGCTCATTTCCGCTAACCGCCTTTATTCCCACCGCAGATTGCCCAAGCTTTATATCCCTGATTTTATCTATGAGCAAAAAAGGCGCACGGTGCGGCAATAATTTTTCAATATCCGCATATCCCAATATTGTATTGTCATTCATGTTATTCTTACCTTTTTAACGCTGTTTCATCCTATAGTTAGCCGCCGGGTTTCGCTAGGATTTAGATGAGGTGTTTTTGCTCCGGGCATTGGCCATTTGCAGCCAGAACTCGCGTGCTGGCATCGCTGGAAAGCCGGCATAAGTACCAGCTTTTTCAATATCCTTTGTAACACCTGATTTAGAGGCAATCACCACATTATCGGCTATATGGATATGA
>CBFIAD010000087.1:0-8001 GCA_965660495.1 Puniceispirillaceae bacterium (SeqCode) | reverse complement strand
GTGTCCGGGGAAACCGCCATCGCTGATTTCGGGGATGATTTGCTGGAAAACCCGGATGTAGGCAGATTATTTTTGGGCGGCTAAGCCTGAAAAAATCGAGACAAACTCATATAAAAAACCGGTCTTTATGGCCGGTTTTTTTTATCCGCCAGTCACTAGCCAAAGAACGGGTAAAACAACTGGTGGGAAAAGCCCAGCAATATCCCTGCCCCCATCGCCAGCCCGCCAGAAGCCAGAAAATTAAAGCCAAAGGAAAGCTGGCTGGTTTTTAAATTAAACTGTTCGCCCACCGTTACCACCGATAAAGAGGAATAGGATACCATCGTGCCGGTTCCCCAGCCTATCATATGTGCCTGGGCGATAAAGGCCGCATCATAGACGCTGAGGCTGGGCGCAAAAAAGGCCAGCAGGGGTGCGGAAGAAATAACCGGATGCACCCCGATAACCGAGCTGGCCCACACAATCGCCGGCAAGGCAAAGAGCATAAGCTGAATATCGGGTATGCCGCCAAATAGCCCTGTCAGCATCGCTGTCATATAATCGGTCTGGCCAGCCAGAGAGGCGATCAGCATGGATAAAGATATAATCACCAGCTCATCCCCGCTATTTTTCTGCAAGGCCATAAAATTGCTAATAATCGGCCGAAATGTATCTGGCCGGCGCAGCATCTGGAAAATACATAATAGCGGCATGGTCGCCACAATCGCGTAAAGCGCGGTCAGGCCGGTTGTCAGCGAGATGATGATCACGCAAAAGATCGCAAAAAACAGGCGCGAGGCAATCGGAAAAAGCGGGTGAAGGGATTGCCAGAAGGCAAAACGTGCCCCGGCCGGCGCCGCAATCGCAGCGGTGATAATAAAAAATAATATCGTATGCACAACGCCCAGGCTGATCGCCCCGCTGGCAAAACCGGCTGGCAGATAAAAACCCGCCACCGCAAAGCTGATGAAAAAGGGCGACCATAAAACAGCGGCATTCATCCCGCGGATAGCCGCCTGTGCCGCCACCAGCCGCCTGTTCACATCTGCATTTTTGGGCAAGGCAGCCGATACCAGTGCAAATGCCCCGACATTCATCACCGCCCCCAGCATCTGGCTGGTCAGCTGCAAGCCAGAGGCAGTATGTTCGGGCGGCAGGGCAGCCAGCCTGTCTTGCGTGCGCCGTACCGAAGGCATGGTCATGGCCGTTGCCCGCACCAATGTCATGGTTGGCATCAGACAGGCAAAGATAAGCACAAAGCTGCCGGTTTGTTTGATATGTTCCCAATCCGGCCATTCTGGCAATACCAGCCAGCCAATGGCCAAAAGCGCAATAACGATAATGATAGATTGCTTTCGAAGGCGCAAGGAAGCGACAAACAAGAACAGCAAAAACAGCTCGAACGCATAGGTCATAATCGCTGGTTCAGCGCGAAAAGGCAACACCAGCAAGGGAAGGGATACGCCCCATGCAGCCAAAGACAGCCAAACTTTTAACGTGCTTAACAAGGGTATTAAACGCAAATCTTTCAATCCCGTCATCCAGATAAACCTGTTTAATGAATGCCCATATAGACAAATGAGGTTTTTCTATACAGGGAAGATTTTGAACTCTATCTTAGCTACTAGCATGATGAAATTTTGCCAACCGTCAATATGTTCTATTTTTTAACCGACCGTCCAGTTGCCTTATTAACGCTTGTCTGCCTGGCAGAAGTCCTCAGCATGGCCAGCTTTGCGGCCTGGCCGCTTTTTCTTGTCGATTTGCAGCCCCAATGGGGATTGTCCAATTTTGCAATCGGCTGGATAAGTGGCGGCTATTTTATTGGCTATGTTCTGGCTACCCCTGTTCTGGTGGGGCTGACAGACAGGATAGATGCCAAATATATTTATATATTCTCCAGCCTTCTGGCCTTTACCGGGGCGCTGTGTTTTGCCTTTTTTGCCGCAGGGTTCTGGAGCGCAGCCCTCAGTTGGGGGCTGGTTGGCGCTGGGCTGGCAGGCACTTATATGCCAGGTTTGCAAATTTTAAATGCGCGTCTGGGCGATAGGGACAGAATAAAATTACTGCCCTATTACACTTCTGCCTTTGGGGTGGGCACGGGGCTGTCCTTTTTCCTGATGGGCTGGATGTATGCCCATACAAGCTGGCAAAATGCCTTTTTTCTGGCCGCAATATTCAGCCTTTTTTCCGCTGCCCTGATTTTTTTCATTATTCGCCCGTCCCCGCCTGTGCAGACCAAAATGGCGGTAAAGCGTCACCCTCTGGATTTCCGGCCTGCCTTTAGAAACAAACCGGCATTAGGGTATATCTTTGCCTATGGCGCACATAATTTTGAGCTATTTGCCTATCGTGGCTGGCTCTTTGCCTATCTGATTTTTGCCAGCAATCATTTCAGGATAGAGGTTGGCGCGGCCGCCCTTTCCAGCCTAATGTCGGTTTTTGCCATTATCGGTATGTCAGCCTCTATCATTGGCGCGTCTATTTGCCTGAAATATGGGCGGGCGAAAACCATTGCCCGTTTCGGGGCGCTTTCTGCCATGACAGCGATATTATTTGGCCTGTCCGGCTTTGTGAATTTCTACCTTGTTCTGGCGATGGCACTATTATTCAATATTACGATTATGCTGGATTCAGCCTCGCTGACCGCTGGCACAGTGTCCAGAGCCAGCGAACATGACAGGGGCGCGTTACTGGCGGTACATACCATCATCGGTTTTGGCGGGGCAGCGCTGGGCGCCCCGGCTATTGGTTTTGTGCTGGACAAGGCTGGCGGCGAGACAGATTTGCATGGCTGGGCTATTGCCCTAATGACCATCGGTCTTGGCTCGGCTCTGGTCTGGCTAATTCTGCGCCGCCGCCAGATGGATTAAAAACCCGTCCTATAGCCCTTCAACAATCACAAACAGGCGGTCAGCCCCATCGCCCAGCACGTCTTTTGCATGGGCATATTCCGGGCTGTGATAGGCTTTCTGGGCGGTTTCCATATCTGGCCATTCGACAATGACATTACGTGGATAATCGCTGCCTTCGGTGCTTTCATGTGCCCCGCCACGTGCCAGATAACGCCCGCCATAGGTTTCAACTGTGGCAGCGGCCAATGGCGCATAGGCTGTTAATTTATCCGCGTCACGCACCGCAACCCGTACTACCCAATATGCAGACATAGATTTTTCCTCATTTTTTTTTACAAATTTTATCCCTTAATGCTGGCCAGCCAGTTAGATAACTCACGCTCATGAATATTTCTGTCTGTCAGCGCCTGGCTGATAGCATAGCGTTCTTTTAGAACCTGAACATCCCCTTCTTTATCAAGCAAGCGAAAATCTGCAGCGATGTCTGTTGCGCTTTGCCCGGCGGCCAGCGATAGCCCTCTCGCCCCCTTAATCTGCGAAAACCCCTCCACATCCGAGCGTTCCAGATAATCTGCAATTTGCGAAAAATACAGCTCTGGATGATATTGCACGCCCCAAAACAGAATATCTGCCGCCTTGCTGGCAACCGCCTGAACCCCGCAATGGGCATTGGCAGAAAGGACCGAAAGGCTGCTGCCACAATCTAGAACATCATCGCGGTGCATACATAAAGCATCAAATATTTCCGGCTTGCCATCATATATCGGATGGGTTTTGCCCGCATCCGATAGCTGAATGTCACGGGCAATAGCTATCTCTGGCCCTTTCGGGTTGGCGTGTAGTCGCCCACCAAGAACCGCCACCCCCAATTGCATACCATAGCACGACCCAAAGACAGACAGGCCGCGCTTAAACGCACTTTCCATAATCTGGCGTGCAGGGGCGGCCTCTGCTGTATCGGCTGCCCAATAGACCCCGGCGCCGGTAAAGGCAACACCATCTATTTCCTGCCACACCACCGGGGCGGCCGGATCGCTGGCAAAATGCGGGCGGGTGATAGTAATCTTTACCCCCCTATCCAGCTTCCTCAGGACAGAGCCATATTGCTCGGCCGCGCCATCCGGCTTGCCGCTAGCGGTTTTTTTGACCAGCCCTTCATGATTGCCTTCGACCACAAGGATGGTTTTACGCGCCTTATCCACTTATTTCGCTTTCGCCTATCTGTTCTTTTCGGCGGGCGACAAAATCATTTATCGCCTCTACTCGCTCAATTGGCAGGCCGGGCTTTTCATAAGTTTCCAGCATTTCCTGCCAGATATCGCTGGCTCTGTCCTGGGCGGTGCGACCGCCGGCCTCTTGCCAGGCCTGATTATTGCGCCAGTCCGATAAAAAGGGCGCATAAAACGCCTCACGATAACGCTGCATGGTATGATCGGCGCCAAAAAAATGTCCGCCTGGCGGCACCTCTTTTTGTGCCTCCAATGCCAGATCATCTGCGCTAAATTCGACAGGCTGTAATAGGGCAGCCATCGCTTGCAGCATTTCACAATCCACCACCAGCTTCTCATAAGAGGCAACAAGTCCCCCCTCGCCCCAGCCTGCCGCATGATAAATTAAATTACCATAGCCACTGACCGCCCCCCATAGCGACATTTGGGTTTCCCACACTGCCTGGGCATCGACCGCATTGGAAGCCGAACAGGCACTGGTGCGATAGGGAATATTATATAGCCGTGCTAATTGCCCGCCTGCCATATTTGCCCGGCTATTTTCCGGCGTGCCAAAGGCAGGAGCGCCTGATTTCATATCCACATTGCTGGTAAAGCCGCCATAGACCGCAGGCGCGCCCGGCCGCACAATCTGGGTCAGGCAAATCCCCAGCAAGGCTTCGGCATTTTGCTGAACCAGCGCACCGGCAAAGGTGACAGGGGTCATCGCCCCCATCAGGGTAAAGGGGGTTACCACAACTGCCTGACCAAGACCAGCCAGGGTGATAAGGGCTTCTGCCATTTCGGTATCAAATTTTCGTGGGCTATTGATATTTACATTGGTAATACAGCTAGGCGAGCGGGCAAGCTCTTCCAGCGAAAGACCGCGTGCAATGGCGATCATTTCAGCAGCATCGCGCACCCGTATCCGGCCAATAGACATGGATAAAAACACCTTGTCCGCATAGGTCAGATTAACCGCTGTGGTATCCAGATGGCGCGTATTTACCGGCAAATCATTGGGCGCCAATGTCTGGTTGCCAAAAAAATGCAGGATATTAAAAGACTGCCCCAATTTGATAAAGTTTTTGTAATCGGCAAAATTGCCCGCCCGGCGTCCCTTTAGATTGCAATGCACATTCGGCGCACCCGATACCATCCCGAAATGAATATGATTTCCGCCTATGGTAAGGGCGCGGTCGGGGTTAGTGGGGGTAAGGGTGAATTCAGGCGGAACGGTTTCCAGCAGCCCCATCACCATTTCTGCGGGTAATTTAACCAGCTCCTTTGCCTCATCCACCTCCGCCCCGGCTTCTTTATAAAGGCGACGCGCCTCTGCGCTGGTCACCTCCATCCCGATTTCTTGCAAGAGTTTTAGCGAGCTGTGATGGATGGTCTCCAGCTGATCCCGGCTAAGCGGGGTAAGGGCAGGCAGGCTATTTCGAATAGAAGAAAAGCCGGATTGTGCCAGGGGCGACGGGCCGCCCTGCGTTTGCTTTTGACGGCGGCTGCGCTGGCGTCTTGTCATGTTCAAAATATCCTGTCTTTTATCCTGAAAAAGGGGTTTGCGTCCTATTTTAAGACTGCGCGGCAGGGGGGGCGTAACTGGTCTATATCAGCCATAAAGCAGTGTTAAAACGACATATGGCATACAGAGACAGACAGGCAGATTATTTCTGTTCAAACAGCTTTGTGGCAAAGCGATATAAATCTGCCTCGCTTGCATAGACAACACAAGCCTCGCGCATCGGCTGAATTTCTTCCGATAGCAAAATCGGCATCAGGTCATCTGCATCAAAGGTGGCAAAGGCGTCTGGCAAACCTCTTTTTATCCCTAGCCTGTCCATAAAGCGTGAGAGCTGGCCAGGCAATTCTGTCAAATCCGGGACACCAAACATCGTGGCAGCCTGCCGCATCTCAGCAGTATTGGCAGCCAGAACAAAAGGCAGGGTAGCTTCAAACCCAAGTGCCGTTGCCAGCCCGTGATGAATAGGGGCAAGGCGTGCCAGCGCATGGCTGAGGGCATGGGCGATAGAGGTAGAGCAAAGATTTATCGCACATCCGGCATAATAGCTGGCTAGTAACATATCTGTTCGGGCGGACAGATTATCCGGCTGGGCCACCGCCTTTGGCAGCGCTGCGACAGACAGGCGGATAGCCTCATAGGCATAGAGTTGAGCGCCTTTATGGGTATAACGGTTTGTGGCCGCCTCAAAAGCGTGTATCAGCGCATCCATCCCTGTCCATGCGGTGAGGTGGGCAGGCAGGGAAGCACTAAAATGCGGGTCAAGCAGCGCCAGGTCCGGGCGCGTTTCAGCCCCCCATACCCAGCCCTTATTGCCGTTTTCCAATGCAAGGATATTCGTTCCCGACGCTTCTGAACCTGTGCCGGCGGTGGTAGGGATCATCACAGATGGCACTTGCGCATCCATAGGAGGAAGCGGATTTCGTTGCATTACAAAATCTGCCACATCACGCCCTGTGCGAAGACAGGTTTTGACAATCTTTGCCATATCCAGAGCCGAGCCGCCGCCAATTCCTAAAATGGCTTCTGATTTTTGCAAGCGCGCAGCATCTAATGCGCCCTGAACAGAGGCCAGCTTTGGCTCACCTGAAAATTCAGAATACAGAAATAGGAAGGCATCTGTCCCCATCGCGGATTTCAGGCGCGATAGGATAAGGGCTTTATCTAAAAAAGGGTCTGCTAGAATAAAGACACGTTTCACCTGTCTTTGGGTGAAAAACTCTGCTGCCCGGGCGAGGCTATCTCCTGTTACTTCAAAAGCTGGAAGCTGGCCAACCGCAAAGGGGCGGAAACCTTCTTGTCCTGTTTTAGCCATAACCATTCCCCTATTTACCCCGACCCTAATCATTTAACACAGCAGATTGCAATGATCTTGAGCATTGACTTGATTTCTTATCTGAAGCAAGCCCAAAATAACGATAATTCACATCCCCTTTTTTGAAAGGCTGTATCATGCCCGTCAAAATCATTCGCTCAATTATTCATGGCCGCGAAGTGACCAGCTCTCTGCCTGTCTTTGATAAAATCTATCCTGCCTCAGGCGAGGTCATCGCTAAAATTGAACCTGCCAGCCCGCAGATGCTGGATGAGGCGGTAGAATATGCCCGCGAAGCCCAGAAAAAATGGGCCGCACTGGCTGGACATGAACGCGGGCGGATTCTGCAAAATATTGCCCAGACCTTGCGCGATCATAATGAGGCGCTTTCTGCATTAGAGGTACGCGATGTCGGCAAACTTTATTCCGAAGCGGTATCGGCAGATGTCCCGTCTGGGGCAGAGGCGTTTGAATTTTTTGCCGCTCTGGCAGCGACCTATCATGGCACGTCGCATAAATGGTCAGATGCCATAGGCTATACAATGCGGGTACCGCTGGGGGTATGTGCGGGTATCGGGGCATGGAACTATCCGGTGCAAGTGGCCTGCTGGAAGGCTGCCCCGGCGCTGGCAGCGGGTAATGCCTTTATCCTGAAACCATCAGAAGAAACCCCGCTTACCGCAAATATGCTGGCAGATTTATTTAAAATTGCCGGCCTGCCAGACGGGCTGTTTCAGGTAATACATGGCGACCATCACATTGGCCAGGCAATATGCGCCCACCCGGATATTGCGAAGATCTCGCTCACCGGCGGGGTGGATACCGGCAAGCTCATTCTTGCCCAATCGGCTCAAACCCTGAAAAAGGTCACGCTGGAGCTGGGCGGCAAAGCCCCGTTACTGGTCTTTGAGGATTGTGATTTTGATCTGGCGGTACAAACCGCACTGGATGCCAATTTCTATACCGCAGGCGAGGTCTGCTCCAACGCCACACGGGTGTTTGTACAAGACAGCATTGCTGAACGCTTTATCAAAGCGATGCAGGAAAAAACAGAAAATCTGGTCATTGGCGATCCGATGCAGCCAAAGACACAAATTGGCGCGCTTATCTCGGATAGCC
>CBFIAD010000086.1:0-8018 GCA_965660495.1 Puniceispirillaceae bacterium (SeqCode) | reverse complement strand
TGAAATCGCACGTTCTATAAAAACAGGCGGGGTGCTGATTATAGGCCAGGACAGGGAAGCCGGCTTTAGCGTTGCTTCGGAAATGAAGGGCAACCTTATCCATCTGAATATGGCTGCTGGCGATATAGACAGTGCCAAGCTGGCACCGGATTGTGTCAATAATTATTCCCTGCATATGGCGGCCAGCCTGTTGCTGGATGATGACCATGTTGCCGTTTCGGATAGAAAGAGCCTGGAGCTGATGGCTCTTGCCAGGCGGGTAAGCAAAACAGATGTCACCGTCTTTATCAATGGCCCGACCGGTACAGGTAAAGAAGTGCTGGCAAAATTTATTCATCACCAATCCGGGCGCGCCGAGGCACCTTTTGTGGCCGTAAAGTGTGCAGCTATCCCTGAAAATATGCTGGAAGCTATCCTTTTTGGTCACGAAAAAGGGGCATTTACCGGTGCATCTACGGCCAATAAGGGGATTTTCCGTGCCGCCGATGGCGGGACATTATTGCTGGATGAAATTTCTGAAATGCCGCTTGGCTTGCAGGCAAAATTACTGCGTGCCTTGCAAGAGCGCAAAGTTACCCCGTTGGGCAGCCAGCGCGAAATTGATGTGGATGTGCGCGTGGTCGCTACCACCAACCGCAATATGCTGAGCGAGGTTAAAGAAGGTCGTTTCCGCGAAGATTTGTTTTACCGGCTAAATGTATTCCCTCTGGTTAGCCGTCATTTACATGAACGCAATGATGATATTGTGGCGATCAGCACGATTTTGCTAAAGCGCCATGCGGCAAATCTGGATGCCCTTCCGGCGTTGGCAGATGATGCGATAGAGCTGTTATTAAATTATGGCTGGCCGGGCAATGTACGCGAGCTGGAAAATGTTCTGCAACGCGCGCTGGTTCTGTGTTCGGACAATATGATTACAGCTGGCGATATCATGGTAGATGGCATGGTCAATGAACAATTAACCAGCAGCAGAATGATGCAGGCAGATAGCCAGCAATTTTTATCAGCCTGATGGTCTGCCGCCTGAAATGCCTTTTGTAAGAGAAAACAGATGATCGATAAAACCTCCATGATGAATTCAAATATCAGCGCCCTTGCCAGACAGGCAGCCGATACCCATACAGCCGGGTTGGCAAATCCGACCGGGGCAACCGCCTTGCGCCAGCGCCTTCTGGAGCGGGCAGATACCAGCCTCTATCCGGCTGGCCAGCAGGTTCAGTTTCCGGAACGGATGACAGATGCGCTTCGTTCTGTTGCCGAAGCGCAGAACGAGTCTGCCCGCATCACTCGGGATTTCGAATTGGGAAGGGAAACAGATTTGGCCAAAGTCATGGTCACACAACAGGTTTCTTCTCTTGGATTTCAGATGACCCTGAATGTCCGAAACAAAGTATTGAGTGCCTATAAAGATATTATGAATATGCCGGTCTAGTAAAAAGACCCCCTTGGTTAAACAGTGTCATTGAGCGGAGACAAAAATGGCCGAACTTGCGGTAAATAATGCACAAGGAACAACAGGCAGAGGGCTGATGCCGGAAGCAGGATCGTTTCTGGCACAGGCAAAAGAGCTTTGGAATTCTCCTGCTTTTAGGCGGTCGCTACCGACCATCGTTGCAGTTGTGGTCACGCTCATGGGGCTGGTGGCCTATTTCCTTATGCAGCAGCCATCGCGCACAACCTTGTATGCCTCGCTTCCAGAGGCCGAAAAATCACGGGTACTGGAAGCCTTGCAAAATGCCGGAGTGGATGTCGCGCTTGATCCGACAACAGGCGATGTGATGGTTCCTTCCAGCGATTATCATTCCTCGCGCATGACCCTTGCCGCTCAGGGGTTGCCGACTGTTGTGCCAACGGGCTATGAAAATCTGGACGCTATCCAGATGGGCAGCAGCCGCTCGGTCGAAGCGATGCGCCTTAAACAGACACAAGAGCTGGAACTGGCCAGATCAATCGCCGAAATTGACCATGTGTTATCCGCACGGGTACATTTGGCGATACCGGAAAAAGAAGTATTTATCCGCCAGGAAGCCCAACCTACTGCATCTGTCTTTGTGCAATTGGCACAAGGGCGAATTTTGGGGCGCACCCAAGTCGAGGCGATTATTCATCTGGTTTCCTCTTCTGTGCCAAAACTGGCAAAAGAGGATGTATCGGTTATCGACCATAATGGGGCGCTGCTTTCCAATGCTTCCAGCTCTCTTAATGGCATGGTCAATGATGCCGAGCTGGAACATCGGGTGCGGATGGAAGATTTATATCGCAGCCGCATTATCTCGCTACTGACGCCTATTGTCGGGCCAGGCAATGTCAGTGCACAGGTTAATCTGGATATTGATTTTACCCGCAGTGAAGTGACCGAGGAAATTGTTGACCCGGAAGGCAATGCGCTGAGAAGCGAGCAAAATACCAAAGATTTAACCCGTGAAACCCCTGCCAAGGGGATACCCGGTGCCGTGGCCAATACACCGCCACAAGCCCCGGATATTGGGACAACCAGCCTGCAAAGCGAGGCGCTGGATAATATTCGTTCAAGCTCTTCGAGCGAGGTAAAGAATTACGAGGTTAGCCGCACCGTTTCCAATACAATGAAACCATCCCACCGCATTCAAAAGATCAATGCGGCCGTGCTGGTGCGTGAAATGACCGTCACAGACCCGGAAACAGGGGCACAAACAAATGTGCCGATGTCAGATGAAATGAAAGCCAAGCTGGAAAGCCTGGTTACCGATGCGATTGGTATCGATATTAATCGCGGCGATAGCCTGACCGTTTCCAGCTCTGCTTTCATGAATATTCTGGAAGGGGTGCAAGCGCCCTGGTATGAGAAAACATGGTTCCGTTCAGCCATCAATCAATTTGCGATTGTTCTGATATTGGCGATTGTCATCCTTGGTATTATTCGCCCGTTATTGAACCGCATCCTGGTACCGGCTTCTGTCAGCTCGACCCTGATGAGTACAGGCGATGAGGAAGTTGATCTGGACCAGATTGAAATTGGCGAAGGTGAAAGCCTGGATGATATCAAGGCAAAGCTGAAGCCGAAGAAACAGGCTATCTCTGCTGAAATGCTGGATACGGCAAATACCTATGATGACAAGGTAGCGGTTATCCGGATGATCGTGGCAGATGAAGCTGGCCGTGTCTCTAACGTCTTTAAGGCAATGATGCAAAGTGACATTGAAAACCGCAGCTAGAAACAGGACTTAACTTTAGCGCGCAACAGGATTAGATTTAAAGGAGAAGGAACATGGCAGCGGTTGCAGAAATCATGGATGATGATAACAGAAGCACCTTTGAGATGCTTTCAGGTACCCAGAAATCCGCTATTTTGATGATGTTGCTGGGCGAGGATGAGGCCTCTGAAATTATCCGTAACCTCTCGCCAAAAGAGGTACAGCATCTGGGCACGGCCATGTATTCTGTGCAGGGGCTGGATCAGGAAACGGTCAATGCGGTTTTGGATGAGTTTCTGGCGATTATCAAAGCCCAAACCAGTCTTGGCATGGGGGCGGGCAACTATATCCGCAATGTGATGAACAAAGCGCTGGGCGAGGATAAGGCACAATCTGTTTTAAGCCGTATCTCGCCTTCGCAAACCTCGCGCCCTATTGATATTCTGGACTGGATGGATGCCCGCTCCATTGCCGAGCTTATCATTGACGAGCATCCGCAGATTATCGCGCTGATTATCTCTTATCTGGATTATGGTCTGGGCGCAGACGTGCTGGGCTTGCTGCCTACCAACCTGCAGCCGGAAATTGTCCGGCGTATCGCCACCCTGCAAACCGTAGGGCCAGATGCGCTGGCAGAGCTGGAAAAGGTGATGCAGTCCAAATTCAAGGCCAATACCTCGCTGCGTGCAGCAAAAGTTGGCGGTGTAGAGGCAGCTGCCCGCATCATGAACTTTACCAAGCAGGCGATGGAAACGCGGATCATGAAAGATATTGCCCGCGAGAACAAGGATTTGATGCAGTCTATTCAGGAAAATATGTTTGTCTTTGACAATCTTATCCTGTCAGATGACAGATCGCTTCAGACATTGCTTCGTGCAACAGATACAGAATTGCTGGTGCTGGCACTCAAAGGGGCAGACGAGCCGCTACGCGAAAAACTGTTTGGCTGTATGTCCAAGCGGGCAGCGGCAAATATTGTGGATGAAATGGAAGCTCTTGGCCCTGTCCGGCTTACCGAAGTTCAGGCGGCACAAAAAGAAATTATCAATGTTGCGCGCAAGATGTCGGATGAAGGCACAATTGTTCTGGCCGGCCGTGGCGGGGATGATTTTGTCTAGGACAGGCCTTCTGGCATAACTCAAACAAGGCAGATGGAAAATTCCAATGGCTCAGGTGGCAGAAACCTATCTTTCTGAAGAACAGCAGGTGGTTGGCGAAAACAGGCTGGCAGATGCTGAAATTGCGCGGCTGTTAAAAACAGTGCAAGCCGCGCAATTTATAAAGTCAGAAACCATGCCTGCCGAGACAGATAGCACCTTTAAGCCGCGCTCTCTGGTCGAAATTGCCTTTGAAGCGGAAAAGAAAAGACAAGAAGAGGCCGCCCGTGCCGAGGCAGTGGAAAAAGCTGCCCGGCAAGCCGCACAAGAAGCCATGCAGCCGCCCATGAGCGAGGAAGGCACGTCACCTCCGGCAGGTGAGCCATCGCCTCAGCTGGAAACAGATAGATTTGCAGACCCGAAGACAGAAGCTGCTTCTGTCGGACAGGCCATGGAGATGGCTGAGCAGCAGGACGTCCGATATGATGCCCAATATGATGCCGGGCATGACGCGGGAGAGCAGGCTGGCGAGGAAGCTGGCGAGCAAGCCCGCCTGCAACGCGAGGCAGAAGATGCCCAATTGCGCGCAGAAGCAGAAGAAGAGGGCTATAAAAAGGGGTTTGAATCCGGGCTGGAGGCTGCGCGTTCGGCCGAGCCCACCGAAGAAGAAAAGGCAATAGCTGCAGCAAGAGAAGCAGAGCGCACAGAGATAATTTCCCGTCTGGAAGCGGTGATCGCTGCGGCTGCCGGAACAGAGGCGGTGGATGTTTCAGCCCTTGCCCCGGCGATCGAACAGGCAGTATTGCGCCTTGCTTCTGAACGGGCAGGCCTTGCGATAAAGGACAATCCGCAAGGGCTTGTCCAGCGAATTGAACAGCTAATCGAAAAGGTAAAGTCGTCCGCCAGTGCTATTTGTGTGACCCTGAACCCGGAAGATTTAAAAGCGGTTGAAGCCTGGCGGTCAGCACAAAACGCCTATCCAAATTGGGTGTGGCGGGCAGACACAGAGCTTGTATCCGGCGATATAAAGCTGAAACTGGACGGAATTAGCGTGAGCGATGTATTGGGGCTGGAAGTAGAGGCCAAAACAGATATGAAAGTAGAAGAGCCAGCCGAGCGGGCATTGGAAGAAAATCTCGCAGAAGACGCAACTGTAACAGAAGACGCACAGCCGATGGAAACAGAAGCTGGAAATATAGATGAGACCGAAACAGACCAGGCTGAAACACAAGCCACTGTAACTAAAGCAGCAGAAACAGAAGAAGCAGAAGAAGTTCAGCCAGAAGAGGCATCACTGCGCGATAAGGCAGAAGACGCCTTAGGCGAAGATATGGCCATAGAGGAAACAGGGTCTGCATCACAAGAAGATGAGCAAAGTCCATGAGTGCGCTCACTGATAGATTGACAGGCGTTATCGCTAATACAAGCGCCTCATCGCCTGTCTATTCTGGGCGGGTGCATCGCTTTGACGGGCATATGATAGAATGTGACGGCTTTCCGGCCACCATTGGCACGCTATGTTCGGTGGCCACTCAGGAAGGCAGGACAATCATTGCCGAGATTATCGGCTTTCAGAATAATAATAATCTGTTATGTGTGCATGAAACTGGCGCACGTATCAGCGTTGGTGCACAAGTGCGTGTCAAGGATGATGGCTATATGATGGCGATTGGAGACGGGGTGTTGGGCCGCGTCTTTGATAGTCTGGGAAATTGCCTGGATGGCAGTGCCCCGCCTGAGTTGCCCGAAAGCTGGCCTTTGGAAGGGGTAAAGCTGAACCCGTTAATGCGCAAACCGGTAGATCAAAAGCTGGATGTAGGGGTGCGGGTGATTAACAGCTTGCTGACCGTCGGACAGGGGCAGCGTCTGGGTATTATCGCTGGCTCTGGTGTGGGTAAATCGGTGCTGCTGAGCATGATGACACGCTTTACCGAAGCCGATGTGGTGGTGGTTGGCCTGATAGGCGAGCGCGGCCGCGAAGTGGGCGATTTTGTCAAAAATGTCTTTAGTGCAGAAACCAGATCCCGAACCGTTGTCGTGGCTGAACCGGCTGACCGATCGCCCCTGTTGCGGATAAGAGCCGCTAACCGTGCAACCGCTATCGCGGAATATTTTCGCGATAAGGGCAGGAATGTTCTGCTGATTATGGATAGCTTGACGCGGGTTGCCCATGCCCGGCGCGAAATTGGTCTGGCACTTGGCGAACAGCCCACCTCAAAAGGATATCCGCCTTCTGTAGTCTCCTTAATCCCCTCGCTGATTGAACGCTCGGGTACCGGGCTGGCAGGACAGGGCTCTATCACCTCTTTTTATACCGTACTGGCAGATGGCGATGATACTAATGACCCGGTTGTAGATACAGCGCGGGCGATTTTGGATGGGCATATTTTGCTCTCGCGCCAGCAAACCCAGCTTGGCATTTATCCGGCGGTAGATGTGCCTGCCTCTGTTAGCCGCGTAATGAATGAAATTGCCAGCCCGCAACAAACAGATGCCGCGGTTGTATTTCGCAAGCTGATTTCCATGTATCTGGAAAATCGGGATCTGATTTTAATGGGCGGCTATGTGGCTGGCCAGGATCCGGATCTGGATTTGGCGGTGCAATTATGGCCAAGCCTGATTGACCATATTCGTCAAAGCTATGATCAAAAAGCCAGCTTTGAAGATTCAGTAAATGCCTTGCAAAAATTATTTGAAGGGGTTGGCTGATGTCGCCGGAACAAAGCAGCAAGCGGGCCGGCATTTATGAAAAATTGGCACTAAAAGACAAGCTGGAAAGCAATAAACAGCGACAGTCCCTGTTATTGTTGACAGAAGAGCTGGATAAAAATGAACAGATAAAAGCCCAGCTTACCCGGTTGATTGAAGAAAATCTCAAAGAGGTGAAAGCCCAGTCTGGCATGGCCTTGCAATCTGCTTCCTGGTTCAGCACAAAAGTGCGCGACCAGCTGGAACTGGTTCAAAACCGATGCCAGCATCTGGAAATTGAAATAGGTGAAATGCGTAAAAAACTGGCTCAAGCGGAGCGCCGGCGTTCCCGCAAAACAGAAAAAGCAGACACCTTATATAAACAAGCCCGTCAGGCGCGCCAGGATGCACAGGATGCCGCCTTATCCGAACGGGGCAGGCGGCTTTCCCCGCGTTAAGCTGCTCTCTTGCCTTTCATAAGGGTATTCCCGCAACGAACTTGTTTGGCATTACTTTTGCATCCCTCTGGGTGGAGTAATGCGTCTCTGGGCTGTTTGTAGCCCGGATAGGCGTATGTGAATTACAAGGAAGTGCGAAGCGCGGATATGTCAAAAATTGGTTCTACAACGCCGCTCGCGGCGGCTCAGTCCAGCTCTCTTATGCCCTTGAAATCAGGCGAGGCAGGGGCAGATGCCGGGCTGTTTGCCGGTATTTTTATGTTGCTGAACAAAAAAGCAGGTGAAGGCGAAGAAACAGTCGGCGCTGGTTTGCCAGCCATGCCGGATATTATGGCATCCAATAACCCGGAAGATGGGCAGCCTGGCAAGGAACGCGCCGCAGAAGAAACCGCAGCGATTATGGCAGCCATGATAGAGCCGATGCAGGAAATTAGAACAGCGCGCGGCACAGCTGCACAATTTGACAAAGATGTATTGCCCAAAGATTTAGATATCGCGATAGCCGAGGATTTGAAATCAGGCCAGGTAAAACAGGGTGTTCCGCCTGTTAAGGCTGCTCAGCTGAATCTGCCAGCACAGCCTGTTTTGCGCCCGGCCATGCC
>CBFIAD010000085.1:0-8277 GCA_965660495.1 Puniceispirillaceae bacterium (SeqCode) | reverse complement strand
CCCGGCTGGTGCGTGAAAAGCTGGATTGGGACAAGAATAAATTCCATGTCTGTTTTCAGTCACGTTTTGGCTCGGAACCCTGGCTGCAGCCCTATACAGATGAAACACTGGAAAAATTGGGGGCAGAAAAGGTTTCTTCACTTGCGCTGATGGCACCGGGTTTTTCAGCTGATTGTCTGGAAACGCTTGAAGAGCTGGCAATGGAAGGGCAGGAAAGTTTTCATGAATATGGCGGCGGGCAATTTGATTATGTTCCTTGTCTGAATGCCAGTGCCCCTGGCATGACTGTTATCCGTCAAATCACAGAGGAAAATCTGGCCGGATGGGTGGAATAACCCGCCCCTGGCTTCTGTCTTGCAGATTTTGTGAATAATCTTTGCATCAGGCTTTTCCAGCCGTTACCCTGTAACAAATGCCGCTTCTGGCATGGATAATTCTGGCAATCACTGGAACAGGACTCCCTGAAAGATGCAGGATAAGCAGGTAGAGCTATATGAGGTTGGCCCGCGAGACGGGTTGCAAAATGAGCCAAAGAAAATTGCAACCGCAGATAAAATTGCCCTGGTGAATAGCCTGAATGAGGTTGGGTTTTCACTGATTGAGGCGACCAGCTTTGTCTCTCCCAAATGGGTGCCGCAATTGGGCGATGCCAGCGCGCTGATGGCCGGAATAGAGCGCAAAAAAGGGGTACGCTATGCCGTGCTTACCCCGAATATGCGCGGCTATGAAGATGCCAGAAACGCGGAAGCAGATGAAATCGCTGTTTTTGGGGCGGCAACCGAAGGGTTTAGCCAGAAAAATATCAATTGCAGCATAGAAGAAAGCCTGGAGCGGTTTCGGCCGGTGGTAAAGGCTGCCTTACGCGATAATATTGCAGCGCGCGGCTATATTTCGGTTGTAACCCATTGCCCCTATGATGGGGCGGTATCAGCACAAGCGGTGCTGGATATGGCCGAAGCGATGCTGGATATGGGGTGTTATGAAATTTCGCTGGGCGATACGACCGGCCATGCCACGCCCGAAACTGTCTCTACCCTGCTGGATCTGGTTGCTAAAAAACTGCCGCCAAAAATATTGGTGGGACATTTTCATGACACCCGAAACCGGGCAGTGGAAAATGTGATGATTTGCCTTGAATATGGGGTGCGAAAATTTGAT
The DNA here is from genome assembly GCA_965660495.1 of Puniceispirillaceae bacterium (SeqCode). Taxonomy (GTDB): domain Bacteria; phylum Pseudomonadota; class Alphaproteobacteria; order Puniceispirillales; family Puniceispirillaceae; genus JADHLI01. Next base: position 7,119 of record CBFIAD010000085.1, on the reverse strand, counting down.
GCAAGTGTCAGCGGTTTGGGAGGATGCCCTTTCTCACCGGGGGCGAAAGGGAATGTTAGCACCAAATTATTACATGACAAGCTGACCGAAAAAGGCTGGCATACCGGGCTGGACAGACAGGCTTTGGAAAAAAGCGAGGCACTGGTAGCTCAAATGGGCATTACCCCGCGCTAGACAGATAATTTTATCCGGATTTAAAACTCATCGCCCGCATCATAGCGAGTAAAGGCGTGCCTTTCTGCTTCTGTCAGAGAAGAAGCTTTATGCAACAACTTGTTAATATCGCGTCGCATCGCCTGAGAGGCGTTGTTTACTTCTGTAAACAGACCCAGCAGGCGGATAACCACCACACCGATGAAAACAACCAACCCGACAATCACCACCAGTGAGACACTGCTGATAAGCAAAAGAACAAGTGAAATATCCTGAAATGGCATGATTCAGCTAAGCCCCTTGCACAACCCTAAACACCAAAAACTCAAAACCCTAGCTTAACACCCATCTTTTTACCTGACACTTCCACGGGTACTGCTCCATATGACAGGCCTGATACAGGCGCAATGCTTAAAATGGTATCTTCTAGCCAGGATACAAGAAATGACTGGCGCTGTCGCCTGTTCAAAAGGATAGTGCAAGTCTCAATTTTTTATCTATTTTCGGCTAAAGGATGATTTTCCGGCCTGTTTTTGCCGCCTGCGCCACCGCCAATGTAGCTTTGAGCGACAGGCTGGCATCCTGTGCCGGAATAAAGGGTTTTGCTTTTTTTTGTACAACCGCGCATAGTTGAGCCGCCTGGGCAATATAGGCATCAATAAAATCTGTTTCTATCGGCTGGCCAGAAATAGGCTGCTGCCAATGCCCGTCCGGGCTGTTATGCTGCCATAACACCAGATTGGGAAATTCCAGCGCCCCCTTGCTGCCCATAAAACGGATGGCATTTTGCCCTGTTTTCGGCAAGGCCAGATTTTCTCCCAGCGCAAATTCCCAGCCCCAGGGCGACGGGGTACGATCGCTTAGAAAAAAGCTGCCCACTGCCTGATTTTTGAATTGCAGGCTAATCGCTACCGCATCCTCTTTTTCAAACTGTTGGTCTATGTGGCTGATATAGGCAGAAACAGCCTCAATCTCTCCGCAAATAAAACGCAGCAAATCCAGCTCATGTATCAAATTGGTCAGGACAGGCCCGGCTTCGGTTTTGCGCCGCCATTGCGGGGCATAATAGGCATCATCTTTTCGCAAGCTCCATTGCCCGGTTACGCCTATAAGCGTGCCTATCGCCCCGCTATCTATCAATTCCTTTGCCTTTGCTGCACAGGGGTAATAGCGCCGCTGATGGGCGACCATCACATTACAGCCTGCTTTTTCGGCCACACGGACAATCTCTGTTGCTTCGCCATCACTGGCAGCGATGGGCTTTTCAACCAACAGATTTTTGCATCCCCTCTCGATGCAGGCAATGACATCACGGTGATGGCGTTCGGTTGGGGTGGCGATTATCACCGCATCGGGGGCGCACGCCTCCAGCATTTCCGCTGCATCCCCGAAACAGGCAATAGCGCGGCTGGCGGCCTTTGCTTGCGCAGCCTCGGACGGGTCAGCAAAGGCCACAAGCTCTGCCTCTGCCAGCTGATCAATGGCCATGATATGGCGCTGGCCGATATTTCCCGCCCCCACCAGACCAATTTTTACCTTTTCCATCTTCTATGCCCTTTTTTGCCATTAGCTGTCTGATGATAGTTATATATAAAAGCCGCACTAGCCAGCGATAGCAATAACAAGCTGTTCATCTGCGAGAGAAAAAATATTCCTCATTGCCAATTTGCAAAGAAACTAAGTGCTTTTATTTACTAGATATCTTTGCTATAAACCGCTTTAGAACGAAAAAGTTCTATAATTTTTATCGCGGCGTTTGTGTAGTGGTAAGACCCCAGCCTTCCAAGCTGGAGACGCGGGTTCGATTCCCGCACGCCGCTCCATCTCTTTTTCCTGATTACCCAACCCGCACTAATTGTCCTGCCAAGGCTTTAGGGCGGGGTATTTCTGTCGTTACCTTAACCAAAACCGTATGTTACCCAAAAAGGAATTTTGAGATAAGAGATGATTAAAAAGCCTGGATTTATGCCTGTTATATGGGTGCTGGCCCTATTTATGGGTGCGGCCTCTGCCTTTGGAGATGAGGCAGCCTATTACCGCCAAAAAGCCGAACAAGCCTTTGCAGATCAGCGTTATTTGCAAGCGGCCTCTTTTGCCGCGCAGGCCTTGTCCGAAAACCGTCAGGACAGGCAGATGCATATTTTGCTTATCCTTGCTTCGGATAAAATGGGCGCGGGGCGAGGCCATGTTTCTGACCTGTATCAGCAAGCCCTTATGCTCTATCCAGCCTCGCCGAAATTGCTGGCCCATGCCGCCGGATTTTATCAGCGTAATGGAAATCCTGGTTATGCCGCCCGGCTGGCAAATGCCTTTGAAAAGGCCTGCCGCTTTAATTGTATCGATTATCGCAAAATCATAACAGCAGAACGCTAGACAAAATAGGTGGAGGGCAGGTTTACAAAAACCAGCTCTATTTACCCATATCTGCCAAGCTATGGAGATGTGCAGAAACTGCACTTTCCAGCCCCTGCAGATCATATCCCCCCTCCAGCAAACTGACCACACCGCCAGATGAAGTATCTTTGGCAAGATGCACGATATCTGCTGTAAGGGCAGCAAAATCTTCTGCCTCTATCTGCAAACCGCCAAGCGGGTCGCGGCTATGGGCGTCAAAACCGGCAGAAATAATAATCAAATCGCATTTTGCCTCAGCGATAAAGGGCAGCAGGATATTACGCCATCCGGCCAGAAATTGCGTGCCATCTGTTCCCTCATCCAGGGGCAGATTTAAAATCGTGTTATGCAAACCGCGCTCATCCGCACTGCCTGTGCCCGGATAAAGCGGCATTTGATGGGAAGAGGCATAAAAGAAATCTGGCTGATCCCAAAAAGCTGCCTGGGTACCATTGCCGTGATGTACGTCAAAATCCAGCACAGCGACACGTTTTGCCGGCCATTTCTGTGCGGCGTGAAAGGCTGCGATCGCTGCATTGGAAAACAGGCAAAACCCCATTGCCCGGTCCGGTTCGGCATGATGGCCAGGCGGGCGCATCGCACTGAAAACAGAGCGCCCCTGCCCCATCATCACCTTATCAACCGCCAAACAGGCCGCCCCTGCCCCGCGTAACGCTGCCTCCAGACTATCGGGCCCGGCAAAGGTATCCCCATCCAGCTGTATTAGACGGCCATCGGAAAAATCATGCCCTTCCAGCGTTTCAAAAATCATATCCAGATAGGCCGGGCTATGCACCAGCTCCAGCTGTTCGCGCGTCGCCAGAGGGGCTGTTTCTGTCACCAGACCCGCTTTGGCTATAGCAGATAACACCGCCCCATAGCGCTCGGCACGCTCTGGATGGCCAGAGGGGGTTTGATGGCGCCCGGCACTCTCATCGGTTAAAATCAAGGTCATCATTTCTCCTGAATGTGGCTAACCTCAGTGAAGCGAAAATTATACATTGGCGCAAGGGCAAGGACAGATTGCAGGCCTGGCTGCAGCCGCCTCAAATTTCGGACACCCCCTTTTATGCATAATTTTTAGGCTTTTAAAGTAATTATTGGCGTTGCAATGGCTATTTTTTACGCATTTTATGATATTTTTGCCTATCAATTAGGCATAACTTAATAATCTGTTCTTTTTCCAACACAAGGCTGGAAGCGATAACAAGAAAGATTAGACTGGCGCAAATTTGAAAATAGCGAAAGATGATTTTGGGGATTATCATGTCGAATGGATTTAATGGAATAGTAACTGCCCTCAGCCTGATTATCTGGCCGGGTCTTGCCTTTGCAAATGTGGATACAGGCGATACGGCCTGGATTTTAACAGCAACCGCACTGGTTTTATTTATGACCTTGCCGGGGCTGGCTCTTTTTTATGCCGGGCTGGTAGCGCATAAAAATATCGTATCTGTTCTGATGCATCATTTTGCGCTTGCCTGTTTGATGTCTGTCCTCTGGGTCGTGGCAGGCTATAGCCTTGCTTTTTCGGGCGATGGGGCATATTTGGGCGATTTGGGCAATTTGTTTATGTCAGCCATTACCCTGGACAGCCTGTCCGGCACTATTCCTGAAAGCCTGTTTGCAGCTTTTCAGATGACCTTTGCCATCATCACTCCGGCTCTTATTATCGGCGCTTATGTCGAACGCATTCGCTTTTCGGCTGTATTGATATTTTCTGGGCTATGGCTATTGGTTGTCTATGCCCCTGTTACCCATTGGGTATGGGGCGGCGGCTTTATGGCAGCGATGGGCGTGATGGATTTTGCTGGTGGCATTGTGGTTCATGCCACCGCTGGTACAGCCGCGCTGGTAGCAGCTCTGGTAATAGGCAAGCGGCGGAATTTCCCATCCAGTGTCCAGCCGCCCCATAGCCCTGTCCTGACCATGATAGGGGCGTGTATGCTCTGGATTGGCTGGTTTGGCTTTAATGGCGGCTCGGCTCTGGCCGCTGGCGGCGGGGCAGCGATGGCTCTGCTGGTTACTCATATTTCTGCTGCGGTTGCCTCTCTGGTATGGATGGTCATTGAATGGAAGAAATTTGGCCGCCCCTCTCTGGTCGGGATTGTTACCGGCATGGTAGCAGGACTGGCCACCGTTACCCCGGCTTCCGGATTTATTGGTGTTCCAGGCGGCATTATCCTTGGGCTGGCTGGCGGCTATTTTTGTTATGTTGCGGTCGATGTTATCCGCAACCGCTTACATATTGATGACAGCCTGGATGTCTTTGCTGTGCATGGTGTGGGCGGTATTATCGGCAGCTTACTGGTCGCGGTACTGGCAACTGACAGCTTTTCCGGTCTTGGCCTTGCCGAAGGGATGAGCATTGCTTCACAATTTGGCGTTCAGGCCATTTGTGTTGCCATCACCGTTATCTGGACAGCGATTGCCTCTTATGCGATCTTCAAGATTGCCGGGGTTTTTGGTGGCTTGCGCGTATCAGAAGAACATGAGGCAGAAGGGCTGGACCTCTCTCAACATGGCGAGCGCGGCTATCATAACAGCTAGTCTCTAAACAAGGCATTTTTAATATTACGCCCTGTTCTTTTATCTAGGACAGGGCGTTTTGCCATTCAGCGGCGACTTGCCTGTCCACCTCTTTTTCTGGGGCGAGGCGCGAAAGGCTATCTTTATCCAGATAGCGCGATAACGCCCATATCGCCATTGCCCGAAGCCTTGCATCGCCATGACCAAGATAGGGCTTTATCAACGCAATTAATTCTGGTTGACCTGCATTACCGGCGGCGATCAAAACATTACGTAAAAACCGGATATATCCGGTACGCTTCACAGGGGATCTGGAAAAATAGCGGCGAAACTCTGCCTCATCAAACTGCAATAATCGGGCGATATCCGGCAAAGGCCTGTCACTGGCAGCCAGCTTGATATCCTGAGAGGCAGAGGCAAATTTATTCCAGGGGCAAACCGCCAGGCAATCATCACACCCAAAAACACGGTTTTGCATCTTTGCGCGGAATTCCACCGGAATATGCCCGTCAAATTCGATGGTCAGATAAGAGATACAGCGCCGCGCATCCAGCTTGTAAGGGGCTGGAAAAGCCTTTGTCGGGCAGATATCCAGACAGGCGCTGCAACTGCCGCAATTATCGCGCTCAGCCTGATCTGATTCCAGTTTGCCGCTGGTTAAAATTGTGCCCAGAAACAGCCAGGAGCCATAATCGCGCGACACCAGATTAGTGTGCTTGCCCTGCCAGCCTAGCCCAGCCTGTGCGGCTAATGGTTTTTCCATCAATGGGGCGGTATCGACAAAAATTTTTACCTGCCAGCCGGAACGAGCGTGTAATTGCGAGGCAATTTGCTTTAGTCGCCCCTTTAGCACCTCATGATAATCTCGCCCGCGTGCATAGACCGAAATATTGGCTTTATCTGTTTCTTTCAGCGTATCTAGCGGGTCATGATCCGGTCCGTAATTACAGCCAAAAATAATCGCGCTTTGGGCCTCTTCCCACATCGCTTTGGGGCTGTATCGGCGCGGGCGTGTGGTTTTCAGCCAGCCCATATCGCCATGATGGCCAGCTTCCAGAAACGCATCCAGCCCTTTGCTAACCTCTTCTGGCAATTCGGCATCGGTAATCTGGCAAATATCAAAGCCATATTGCTGACCTGTTTTGGCAATCCAGCTTCTTAATTTTGCCGATGAGGGGGTATCTGTTGCCATACTCTTTATCATAAGCTCTTTATCGCAAGCTCTTTATTGCAGTGCGTCTATATCCCCGCACGCTTGCTGCTGGTCAAAATCGGCGGCAAAGTCATTCAACTTTCCTTGTTCAATGGCTTTACGCAATCCTGCCATCAAATCCTGATAATAGGTCAGATTATGCCAGGTCAGCAACATCAGCCCCTGAATTTCATCTGCCTTGAACAGGTGGTGCAGATAAGCGCGGCTAAATTTTGTACAGGCAGGACAGCTGCACGCGCTATCGAGGGGGCGTGTATCCTCTGCATGGCGGGCATTGCGAATATTTACCGCCCCTCTTCTGGTAAAGCCCTGTGCGGTGCGCCCGGAACGGGTTGGCAATACGCAATCAAACATATCCACGCCCCGCAATACTGCCCCGACAATATCAGCTGGCTTGCCCACCCCCATCAGATAGCGCGGCTTATCTTCTGGCAACATCGGCGTGGTAAAATCCAGCGTCTGGAACATCAAATCCTGCCCTTCCCCTACAGCCAGGCCGCCTATCGCATAGCCTTCAAAGCCGATTTTGGTCAGGCTATCCACCGATGTCTGGCGTAAATCTTCAAAAACAGACCCCTGAACAATGCCAAACTGGCCATAGCCGGTACGCGCCACAAACGCGTTGCGCGAGCGTTCTGCCCAGCGCATGGATAGTGCCATGCTGGCTTCTGCCTCCTGCTTAGTGCACGGATAGGGGGTACATTCATCAAAGGCCATTGTGATGGTAGCGTCCAGCTTATGCTGGATTTGTGTAGAACTTTCAGGGGTTAATTTATAGCAGCTGCCATCCAGATGGGATTTAAAGGTCACCCCATCTTCATCAATTTTGC
>CBFIAD010000084.1:0-8554 GCA_965660495.1 Puniceispirillaceae bacterium (SeqCode) | reverse complement strand
TCCATTGCCTCATCCGGGGCATTAATATGCAAGGCTTTGCTACGCAACACAGCTGCCCCGGCGGCGATATCCTCGGGGGTTTCGCCGCGCATCCGCAATGACACTAGAAAACTGGCCAGTTCCACCGGGCTGGCCTTACCTTCCATAATCTCGTCAAAGGCAGTATGCATCACCGCTTCTGGCAGTTCTGTTCCATCTATGATTTGCTTGGTAATATTATGCAGTTTTTCAGACATGGACCTGATCCGGGAATTTTTTATCTAGGGCGAGGAGCTGGCTTTCCAGCCGTAGCATTTCTGCCTCATCTGGCAATTTATTTTGGCCGGTCAAGGCCAGAAAGGCACGCAATAACAGGTAGCCGCCAGCAGAAGCGATAGATTCAGGATGAAACTGAACCCCGTGAATTGGCCGGCTTTGATGTTGCAAGCCCATAATTTTACCATCGGCGGTGGTAGCGGTAATATTCAGGCAATCTGGCAGATGGTCTTCATCTGCCAGCAGGGAATGATAGCGGGTGACCACAAACTGGCTGTCTATGCCTTCAAATATCCCCTGATTTTGATGAGTAATATAGGAAAGCTTGCCATGCATGGGCGGCGAGAAATGTTTCAGCTTGCCCCCAAAAGCGGTGCAAATGGCCTGATGCCCCAAACATACCCCCATAATTGGCAGGCTGGCAGGGGCGGCTTTTATCAAATCAACCAGAATGCCGGCATCTGCTGGCACGCCGGGGCCAGGCGAGAGGACGAGGCCGGAAGGTCTCATCGCCAATATCTCGTCTACCGACTTTGCATCGTTTCGGATAGTGGTAATCTCTGCGCCCAAATCAGACAGAAAATGCCATAAATTCCAGGTGAAGCTATCATAATTGTCGATTAGAATGATCATAGCGCGTAAAAGTCAGTATCGTTTCTTGTCAAAGGTATATAAATGAGGGCGTATAATAAAGCTCTGGCATCGAAAATGCCACCTCTAATCTGACCTAAATAGCCGGACAAGGCAAAAGAACAATTCCGGCATGAGCCAAAAAGCTGTTTTTTGCGGCTGAATCTATACGGTAAAATAATACCTTATTTTTAATATATTGTAATATAATGTTTTTTTAAATTTTGCTAAAAATAAAGCGCTTGATCTTTTGAGTGCACTGCCTTAGAAGAAGTCGTCAACAGCATTCCAAATCGTCTCTGTTTGTTTTTTGAGCGTTTTTGGAAACGCTGATTTTGTTTTTAGTTGGAGGTTTTTACCCATGCCCCTACCACGGACATACGTGGCAACACCCAAAGATATCGTCAAGAAATGGATTCTTGTCGATGCAGAAGATGTTGTTCTTGGCCGTTTGGCCTCAATTCTGGCGATGCGCCTGCGCGGCAAGCACAAGCCGGATTATACACCGAATATGGATTGCGGTGATCATGTGATTGTCATCAATGCAGAAAAAGTAAAGCTGACAGGCAATAAGCGCACTCAAAAGACCTATTACTGGCATACAGGCTATCCGGGCGGGATTAAATCCCGCACCGCTGACAAGCTACTGGATGGCCGTTTTCCCGAGCGGGTGATTTCCAAGGCGGTTGAACGGATGGTTCCGCGCGGCCCATTGGGACGCAAAGTAATGTCTAACTTACATATTTACGCCGGTGCAGAACATCCCCATGAAGCACAACAGCCAGAAATGCTGGATGTTGCTGGTATGAACCCAAAGAATAAGAGGTAGTCATGGCTGAAGAAACAACACAGACCGAAGAAACAGGCATGGCCGCACTTGAAACACTGGCAGAATCCACAGTTGTTGAAACTGCCACACCAGCCGAGCCAAAGATTGACGAGCATGGCCGCTCTTATGCAACAGGCCGTCGTAAAAATGCGATTGCCCGTGTATGGCTTAAGCGTGGCTCTGGCCGGATTACGGTTAATGGCCGTGATGTGACCGCCTATTTTGCGCGTCCGGTTTTGCAGATGATCCTGCAACAGCCTTTTGAAGCAGCAGAGCGCAAGGATGAGTTTGATGTCATCGCCACTGTCGTAGGGGGCGGCCTGTCTGGCCAGGCAGGGGCGGTACGTCATGGTATCAGCCGTGCGCTTACCTATTTTGAGCCTGGCTTGCGGCCAGCGCTGAAAGCAGGCGGCTTTATGACCCGTGACCCGCGCGTGGTGGAACGGAAAAAATATGGTAAGGCAAAAGCCCGCCGTAGCTTCCAGTTCTCAAAGCGTTAAACCACCGCTTTACAAAAAACTATGTATATCAAAAGATCCGAGAGAAATTTCGGGTCTTTTTTATAGCGGTGTGTTTGTCCTGGATATCTAGGAAAACAGCATCAGCTGTATTTCGGTTGCCGCCTGGCGCAATATATGAATTTTTTGTATTGCGTCTTCCAGCTTGAAACGGGGGCAAGGGCCATGTACAGCAAGCGAGGCAAAATAATCCCCGTTTAAATCGGTGACCGGAACAGCGATGGCCACCATCTCATTATGAAATTCTTCATTATCTATGGCATAGCCTTGCCGCTTTACCCTGCCCAATTCCGCTATCAGATTTTCTGCTGTGTCAATTGTCTGAGGGGTTTGCCTGGTCAACAGCAGAGAGCGAGCCATTCTTTCGCGTTTTTGCTTGGGCAAAAGCGCAAGATAGGTCTTGCCGCTTGCCGTGCAGTGAAAGGGGACGTGTGTTCCAACTGGCAGCAGGATACGAAATGCCCAGTTTGTTTCTACCCTGTCGATATATTTCATGCCGGATTTTTCCGGCCGGACAAAATTGACCGTCTCGCCAAACTGGTGCGAGACTTTACGCAATATTTGATGACAGGCTGTACTATTTACCCCCAGCGTGCCCAGCCCCGAAGCCATCTGCAATAAACGGGGGGAGGGGTATAATTTACGCCCGGTCTTGGACAGATATCCTTCCTCCAGCAACATATTGCATAGCCGGTGCAAGGATTGCTTGGGCATTTTAAGTTCTTGATTTAGCTCGGTCGGCGAGAGGGGCTGATGATGTTTTGCCAAAATCTCAAAAATGCGGATTATCCGCAGGTTTGGTGCCAGTTTTTCGCTGTCAGTAATGCCGTCCATCATGCTTTTCACAAAATAATTGATTTTAAGCTTGCACCTGCCATTAAACCATGTACCGTTTAATATTACAATAATAGAGACAAAAAGTCTCAAAAAATGATAAATTCATTAAGGATATGGATTTGGAATTTGATTTTATTGTTATTGGTGCTGGTTCTGCCGGCTGTGCGCTTGCCGCCCGACTATCCGAAGATAGCCGATATAGCGTTGCTGTGCTGGAAGCTGGCGGGCGCGATATCTATCCCTGGATACATATTCCCATTGGCTATTTTAAAACAATGGGCAACCCCGCTACCGACTGGTGTTATCATACCGAGCCGGATCCGGGACTAAATGGCCGGTCTATACCCTGGCCACGCGGACGGGTATTGGGGGGCAGCAGTTCTATTAACGGGCTGTTATATGTCCGCGGCCAGAAACAGGATTTTGATCATTGGCGGCAATTGGGCAATGGCGGCTGGGGCTGGGATGATGTGCTGCCCTTTTTCAAACGTGCCGAAAATTGGGAAGGGGCGGCTGATGAGGTGCGCGGCAAGGGCGGCCCGATAAATGTCTCGGAAAACCGTGTAACGCGCGATGTGATCGATGCCTGGTCAGAGGCGGCTATTGCCGCAGGGTACAAGCGCTATACAGATTATAATGGCGAGGATCAGGAAGGGGTGGGTATGTTTCAGATGACCATGAAAAATGGTCAACGCTGTTCTGCGGCACGTGCCTATCTAGCCCCGGCCAGAAAGCGAAAAAATCTGGAAATCATCACCCATGCCCATACACAAAGCGTTATTTTTGACAAGCGCCGTGCGGTGGCGGTAAGAGCAAAAATCAACGGGATTGAAACTGTTATAAAGGCACGCCGCGAAATTATATTGAGCGCGGGGGCTATTGGCTCGCCCCAGATTTTGATGCTGTCCGGTATTGGTGAGGGGGATAAATTAACCCCGCATGGCATTACCCCTATCCATGAACTGGCCGGGGTGGGGAAGAATTTGCAAGACCATCTGCAAGCGCGGCCAGTCTTTAAATGTACCAGCTCCACTATCAATACAGAAGTGCGCAGCCTGTTTCAAAAGATGGGCATTGCGCTTGAATATGCCCTGAAACGCACCGGGCCCATGGCGATGGCCGCCTCGCTTGGAGCGGCCTTTTTAAAAACACGGCCTGAGCTGGAAACCCCGGATATTCAGTTTCACATTCAGCCATTTAGTGCAACACGTCCAGCCGATGGGCCGCATCCTTTTTCTGCCTTTACCGCCTCTGTCTTGCAGCTTCGCCCGGAAAGTGCCGGTCATCTGGAGCTGGCCTCTGGCCATTATAGCGATCATCCAAGGATTTATCCAAATTATCTGGCCACCAAAACAGATTGCGATACGCTGGTAGAAGGGATTCGTATTGCCCGCAAAATCTGCAACACTTCGCCGGTAAAGGAACAAATTACGTCTGAATTTTCACCTGGCGAGGAAGTGGGGGATGATTATGAGGGCATTTTGGAATGGGCGCGTAATACCTCCACTACCATTTACCATCCCACCGGTACCTGCAAGATGGGCGCGGACAAGATGGCAGTGGTGGATTCGCGCCTGAAAGTGCATGGCATAAAAGGTTTGCGAGTGGCAGATGCCTCTATCATGCCGACGATTACCTCTGGCAACACCAATGCCCCGGCAATTATGATCGGTGAAAAAGCAGCCGATATGATCCTGAAGGATGCGGTATGAACTGGGCGTGGATGGCAGATATCGGGCAAATAATCTTCGCGGATATTATTTTATCCGGGGATAATGCGCTAGTTATCGGTATGGCAGCGGCCAGCCTTGCTCCTGATTTGCGTAAAAAAGCTATTTTCATCGGGATGGCGATGGCGGCTATTATGCGAATCTTTTTTGCTATTGTCGCTTCGCACCTGATGGCGATTAAGGGCATTCTGATCATTGGGGGCTGTTTGCTGGCCTGGGTATGCTGGCGCTTTTACAAGGATTTAAAGCGATTTAATGCCCAAAATATACAGACAGGAAATGCGGGTGCGCTGGCCACTGGCCCTTCTGTTGTCATGGCATCGGAATCAGCCAGCGATGCAGGCGATCAATCTTCTTTCTCGCGCGCACTATTTACTATCCTTCTTGCCGATATTTCGATGTCGATAGATAATATTGTCGCGGTGGCCGCGATTGCCCGTGACGATACCCAATTGCTGATTTTCGGGCTTGCGCTGGCGATTGCCTTTATGGCGTTCTTTGCCTCCGTGATTATGAAAATAATGATTAAATTCAGATATTTATCTTATTTAGGTTTGTCTTTTCTAATCTATTTAACTGGCATGATGCTGTATGATGGAATTAGAGAATTGGGGGAGGTAGTATGATCCTTGCGCTTACCGAACCCTTGGTGGCGGAATATGACATTTTGCCTGTGGTCAAAACAGGCGATAAAAGACAGCGTCCTTTATCGCCGGGTGTTCCATTGACCGGAATAAGCTTTGGCTCACAGTAAAAATTAATAGGAAGCTAAATATTATCAAAAAGAACTATGGGAGGATATAATGGGTATTTTTGATAGAGTAAAAGGGGTCTCGCGTCGGGACTTTTTCCGGATTGCCGGTACATATGGTATGACATCAACCTTGCTTGCCGCTGGCGGGCTGGGCGGCGCATTAACAGCCTCTGGCCTGGCTCAGGCAGCTGAGTCTTCATACAAGCGCAGACTGGCAAAACCTGCCAAGTTTGAGCTAAAATTTGGTGCCGCCGGGTTTAACCAGACAAATCTGCTGATTGAACGTGCAGGGTGTCTTGAATTTGTTCGTGACCTTGAAGAGCGTACAGATGGTGAAATCAGAATTGAGTTTATCGGCAATAATCAGATTTGTGGCCAGCTATCCTGTGTGGAAAAAGCCCAGCAGGGTATCGTGGATATCTATGCTGCCTCCACGCAGAACTCGGCAGGGGGCGCGCCATATCTGAACGTGCTGGATTATGCCTATATGTTCCGTTCACGTGCTGACCAGTATCATTTCATGTATTCTCCGGCATCCCAGCGCATTTTGCGTGACCCGTTCGAGAAAATGCATGGGCTGAAATTCCTGTTCACTCATGCAGAGCTTCGCGGTATCCAGCTTGGCCTTGCCTGGGAAAACAAGGACACTGTAACCTCTGTTGAACAGCTTGCCGGTACAAAGAACCGTGTTACTGGTACCCAGCTTGGCCGTATTGCCATGCAGGCATTGAACCTGAACCCCGTTCCGGTTGCCTGGGAAGAAACCCTCGATGGCCTGAAGCAGGGCTTGATCGATGGGGCGGAAACATGGGCATCAGCTGTTGCCTATGCAAATATGTCACCAGTAGTGTCACAATGTGTGGATTTACGCTTCTTCTGCGGTACCGAGCATACAGCCATGTCTGCTGCGTCTTTTGACAAGTTGGGCGGCGAGCTGCAGGATGCGGTGATGGAATCATCCTATTTGACTCAGGTTCATGTGCAGGCTGCGAACGAGGCTGCGCTGGCAAACACTGTTGGCTTTACCTCTCCGCATCAGGGCCCAGACACTATTTTTGCTAAAAATAATGTTCGGGTGGCCTCTCTTTCAGATGCTGAAATCCGCAAGGCTGAGGAAATGTGTTCACCTGAATTCCAGCCTCAACTGTGGAATGAATGGCGCGAGCGCATCAATGGCTGGGCCGGTGGTATCGATACCTATCAGGAAATCTATGATGAGGTTCGCACCAATCCGCATACACTGGCAGAGAATGTTGAGCCACGCCGCTGGTGGAAGGCATAATCCTTTACCGGTAGGATAACCAAAAATGGACTAGCCTTGCCTGTCAGGGCTAGTCCGCACGATTTATGTTTATTTTACTATCTTTTTTAAAGAAGGAAGCAAGGCTGTGTCTCTTTTTTCAGAGCTGTTAGTCATCATTAAAAGTTTGCTGGCTCAGGATCCCTGGGCGCTAAAATCTGCTCTCAGAAGTGATGCAAGCTGGCTTTTAGGTTTTCTGGTTGCCTTTAGTGGCGGCGGGGTCATTGCATTTTTATATAAAAAACTTCCCTTGCTGGATAAATATCTCGAACGCCTGTTTATGGTATGCAGCTATCTGTCTATTGCCCTCATTATTTTCTGGGGCGTCATTGACCGCTTTATTTTTTCCAATCAGCAGCCCTGGTCGACTACTATCCCGCCCTTATTATTCATGGTCATGGCATGGTTTGGTGCGACCTATAATGTGCGGTTGCGCTCGCATCTCAGCTTTTCCGAATTCAGAAGCCGGATGAGTCGATCCGGCCAGTTTGCCTGTCTGTGCCTGGATAATGCACTCTGGATGGTGTTTGCTATCATTGTTATCGTCACCACTTTCAAGGCGGTTGTGTTGTCAGCCTCGAATTTCCAAATTGTTCTGGGGACAGATAATGTCATGCAATGGTGGTTTTTAGCGACCGCCCCTCTGGCCTTTATCTTGATGGCTGCCCGTGTGATCGAAAATTTCACCGAAGATTATACCAATTTTCGCAATGACAGACCTTTATTGCAACAAACCGTTATAGGAGGAGATGCGTGATGACTGATGCAAGCGTAATTACGTTAATCTCGCTGGGGGTAACCGTCCTGTTTATGCTGGGCGTCCCTGTATTTTTGGTGATCGCTGCATGGGTGGTTGGCTGTTCTGCTGTGCTGGGTCTTACGCTTGATAATATGGGTGCTGAATTATTGAATGTGTTTAATAAGGGGTTTGCGCTGCTGGCGATGCCACTATTTATTTTGACAGGAGATTTGATCAATAAATCGGGCATTGCCAGACGATTATCGGATTTTGCCTATGCCTGTCTTGGTTGGCTTCTTGGCGGTTTGGCTATGGCGTCGCTGGGGGCGTGCGGGCTATTTGCAGCTATCTCCGGTTCAAATTCAGCGACAACAGCCACTATCGGGTCGATGCTGCATCCAGAGATGGTCAAGGGCGGTTATGATGAGCGCTTTTCAGCAGCAACCGCAGCCGCAGGCGGCACGGTCGGGATTATTATTCCGCCTTCCATTATTTTTATTGTCTATGGTTTTTTGCTTAATCTGCCGATTTCGGATCTGTTTGTGGCCGGTATTTTGCCAGGCGCACTGATGGTGATCGGGATGCAGCTGGCTTGCTGGATTGTCTGTCAGCTAAATGGCTGGGGGCATTTAATACAGTTCCAGTTCAACCGGGCGCTTAAAACGGCCTTTGGGGCATGGCTTGGCTTTTTTGCCATCGGGATGGTGTTGTGGGGGATTTATACTGGCAAGTTTTCTCCGACAGAAGCCGCCGGTGTAACCGTTGGTTTTTGTATTATTGCCGGGCTGGTCAGCTGGGTAGTGAATAAGTTGCTCGGGTTAGATATGACCAAAAGCTGGGAAGAAAAATCCTATCCCGAGATGCTGGTTGTCGAAGGGTTTACCTTGAAGGATATACCAGGCATCACTATGCGCTCTGCCCAGATTACCGGGGTGCTTGCCCCGCTCATTGCTATCTCTGTG
>CBFIAD010000083.1:0-8591 GCA_965660495.1 Puniceispirillaceae bacterium (SeqCode) | reverse complement strand
GAGGAGCTTGCCAAGCACTTGCGGCAGTTCTCTTCTTACCTCTGCTTCATTGGTTAAGATTTGAGCGGGAATAAGCGTTTTTACCGCCTCGATAATGTCTTTTGGAATAATGTCGCTTTGATTTTCCAGGACTAATAATGACGTGCCAGGCGTATTTTCCATCCCCGAAATTCCAATTTTTGACTTTCAGCCTGGCTACCGTTACTTTGCTAGGATTTTTCCAAATTTTAATTACCTATACGCTTTAAGTAAGTCTATAGATCAATACTTAAAGAAAGAAATTTGAAAAAATCAATTATTTCTAGTTGCCTTTCAGAAGCTGTTTTCTTCGAAAAGAATGAAAGAGCTGTTTGAGGTTTGGCTATACTCATAAAAAATGCCGAAGCGTTACATTTAGGCATATTTTATGCATAGGAAGAATTAAGACCCAGTGCTGTAATTCTTGTCATAACCTTCTAACGGCGCTGGGTCGTTTTCCTTTAATGCTTTTTATCCATAAATTAGGATGTCTGGCTAAAAGCGCTCTAGCCTATCAGTCTGGGCCGTCATTGCGTGCAGGCATGTGTTTTTGCTTGCAAACATCTTGCACCCTGTAACAGCAGCAAGAGGATAAAATAGCGCTAAGGCCAGCATTTGCGACAAAGTTATCAATTGCCCTTGCCGCTTTTATGCTCAACCTCCACCATAGCCTGTTTTTGACAGGATTTGATAGCCCCGATTCGCCATACAGTTATCAATGATGGCAGAAGGGCCAAATTTAGTAATTAATCTGTTGTAGTCATTTGCTTCGGCAGCAGATGATGCGCCAATGCCCGCGCCATAGATAGCCCCGATGGTTGTACCGCTATCATCGTTACCATCCAGAGCATTCCCGACAGCCGCGCCAACTAGCGCACCAACAACAGCAGAAGCAAGAATATCAGCCTGTTCTTCTGCCTGCTGTTTGTCATAGGCCTGTTGTGCGGCAATGGCTAATTGCCGGCATTGCGTAATATCTGTATTAAATTGGGCTGTGTCATATTGGTAATAATCAATCACAGGGGAATAGGTATTTAAATCCAGGCGATGTTCTGCCCCGCCGCACCCTGCAAGCAAGCCAGCCGCGCAGATTAAACTAATTTTAAGCGAGTTAGCGTTCATTCAATATCCTGATAAAACCAAAAAAATATCCTTTATTTTTAATCAAGCTAACATAATGGACAGCCGCTTGATAGGGGGGCTATCAGGGTTTTGGATCAATTGCCGACCTTGATAACGCCGAAGCGGCCAACCACATCCTGATATACCACTTGACCGTTACTGTTTTTAATCACAATGCCCAGCACCAGGTTATCCTGACTATTCTGGGCGGTAAGCCGAAAGCTTTCGGATAAATTGATATGCAGCCCATCACTATATTCATTGCCTACCTGGCCAATATTATAAGCCTTATAAATCGCTGTTTGGCCATTATTTGTAAGTTTCAAATCTGTATCCAGAAAACAGGCCGCGATATTGATGTGGCTTCCATTAAACCCGCAGCTTAAAATCGCGGTATAGCCTTGTGCTGCTGCAAATTTTGAAAAAAGTGATATTGCGCATATCAGAACGATATTTCTAATAATTTTCATCTTGTGAACCCCTAACTCCGCAAAGACCATAAATTTATACTTTAGGGCTACTTTTTTAGATTTGTTTTATTCTGACTGGAAGTGTTTCGATTGGGGCGCGCGGCTCTTTGAACCAGAAACATAACCAGTAACACGCCAAACACATAAATAAAAACTGCCAGAGGGGAGTCTAGCAGGGCGTGATGCAGGTCATCACTTGCACAAATAAAGGATTGTTTCCATTGCGAAGCTGTTTCTGATTGTGAGACAACAGCACAAGCGGTGTTATTTTCATTCACCTCTGGTTTTCCTCCCTGATTTTATGAGAACATAAAAAATATAATCATGCCAGCCTTTGTCCTTAAAAGCAGGGCACGCACTGCCGGGAATTAAAAATGCGTAAAATTTTTTTCATCCAGTTCATTTTTTTGATGTGCCTTTTGAAGGTCAGCGCATCGGCCTCGGATAATCTGACAATGGATAAAACAGAGGTTTCTATTGGTGCTTTTGCCATATTTGCACAAGAGACAGGCTTTGTATCTCAGGCAGAAAGGCATGGCGGAATGGTTTATGAGCTTGGGTGGGTGCAAAAGCCCGGCTGGAATTGGCGAAAACCCTATGGGGTGGCTGGAGATGATAATGCGCCTGCGGTGCATATTACGTTCCTGGAAGCAGAGCAATATTGTCTATGGGCGGGCAAAAGGCTTCCGACACGCAGCGAATGGATAAAGGCCGGCTATACAGAGAGCAGAGCCTATCCGCCAGACGGGTTTGAAAGGGGAAGAACCTATCCATATCCCACTGGAAATTCACCGCAAGGAGCAAATTGTCTATCTGAATGCGGCGCAGAAAAGAGTCTGCAAAACAAAAAGAAAGATTTCAGCCCTGTTCTGTATAGAGGGGCAGGTCATGCACCAATTGGCATTACCCGTCCGGGAGTAAACGGATTATATGATATGGGCGCGAATGTATGGGAGTGGGCCAGAATTTCTGATTCCAATATCTCTGGTACTAGCAGCGAGCAGGCAACAATGGGCGGTTCCTGGTGGTATGGCAAACGCCAGATGCAGGCTGATTATGGTGCAACAAAGCCCCAGGATATGGCAGCTGTTTATATCGGCTTTAGATGTATCAGTGATGCCAGCGGGTAACGTAATCAAGGCAGGCAACATAATTACATCGGCAGACAATCTATGAGGTAGTAACAGATGGATAATAAGATCAAACTGATTAAATGGCTGAGTACAGGGGCGGTTTTGTCTGGTATTGCGCTGACAAATCTGAATATTTTTCCGCTGAATATTTTAATCCACGGGGCAGGGGCAGCCGGCTGGACATTGGCAGGCTATTTAACCAGAGACAGAGCCTTGCTGACGAATTTTTGTTTGCAGCTACCTATATTTGGCTTTGGCATCATCAATTATTTTTTTGCCTCTGCCGGATAGCAGAACATACAGCCCCTATTTGCTGCATCTTACCCCGATAATCACTTTGAAATAATCGCTTTGCGGGGCATAGCCATGTTCAAGCAAGGCGTAGCGGCAATTATTGTCCTCTCGCCCTTCAAGCAGGTTTAATTCTCCGTCATCAGCGGTAATCTTCTCGATAACGCTGTATTCTTCGACGATTTCACCTTTGCCATTTTCAGATATTTGCGAGTAGCAGGTAAGATAGAGATTTCCCGCTGATATCTGCACAATTTCGGTCATATTGGTTTTTTGACCATTTTCTTCTATCCCATATTCTGCATTAACCTCAAAGCCGGCTATTTTGGTGCTGGTTTCGCGGCTATTGTTAGAAATAGAAGTGCTGATTAATTCTGATATGCCAGCAAATGCGGCGCAAAAAGCTGCTTCTAGTGATGGGCCACCTTGTGTGGCGATAATCGTAAAATTATCCTTTTGATCATCAATGCTCACGCCAAATTCCGAGACATTTAGGTCATTTTCGGTATATAGCTTGAATTTGGCGCTGGCAGAAACTGGAAGCAAAAACATAATAAGCACGGCAATAAAATATTTCATCAACTCAACTCTAATTATTTATACTTATCGATTCCTAGAATATCGCAGAGAGATGAATTTTGTCCAAACTTTCTGTCTTCTTTAAAATTTTTGGCGGGTGGCCATATTAATAAAAAAACCGCCATATCCAAACGGGGGGAAATGATATGGCGGTCTTTTTAAATGAAAGGAACATTTTGGGGTATGTTCTTTGTTGGTGTGGGGCTTGGGGTAACTCCCGGGAGCCATCCATTCCCCACATTTCCACCCTAATAAAGCATCGCGTATTAAAATAGTGCTATGATTTTTCTGCGGTGATGCATTTTTTGCATCACCTTTTTGTTTTTTTTGGGGGCTGTTGTTTTTGCAGGTAATTAAACCCTCGCACGCGCTAGCTGCTTGTCAGGATAGCTACCCCTATTAATACCAGCACCAATGCGCCTCTGGATATCATCGGAACAGCTTTCATAAAGGTCGGATTGGGCGGTGTGCCAGCTTTAGCCGAGCGTTTTAAATGGATGTTTAAGCCAGCAAGGACAAGTAGCAAAAGGCTTGCCCCCAGTAATTTTAGATGAAACGCCCAGCCTAAATCAAAGCTGGCATAAACCAGATAGGTGAGGGCGATACCAGTCCCCCATAACAGGATAATCGCCGCCAGCGCGATCCTTGCCAGCGTCTTGATGCTGGCCTGAACCGGTGCGGCAGGTTTCATGCCTGCCTTTTGATGGTTTTTGGCAAGGATAGCCCCTGCAACCCCCAGACCGCCTGCAAGAAACAGCCCCAGATAATGAAAAAATTTTAATAAAATGATGCTGGTCATAAATACTCCCTGATATACCCTATTGTGACAGGCGGCAGGCCAGCCCTCAATGGTTTTTTGCCAGCTATTAACCTATGCTAGGATACAGATAAAAGCGATGAATAAAGCCATTAAAAACATCTTTTTTGTTTTGTTTTTTCTATTTTTTAACAATGCAGTATATTCAGATATTCAAGTGAATATTGAGCGTGTTGGCGAGCCTATTGCCCACCCCTGGGGTGTCAGCCAGATAGATGGTTCGCACTATCTGGTTACCGCACGTTCCGGCGAATTATTTAAGGTGGATATCAATACAGGCCAGCATCAGCCAGTTTCCAATGTCCCGGCGGTCTTTGCCAAAAGGCAGGGGGGATTGCTGGATGTTGGAATAGAAAATAGCACGGTCTATCTCTGTTATAGTCGGCCGATGCCAGACGGCAAGGCGGCTACCGCCCTCTATCGCGCAGAATTGGCAGGAAATGCATTGCAGGGTGGAAAGGTGCTTTTTACCTCTAATTTTTTATCCACTTCCGGCCATCATTTCGGGTGCCGAATAGTGCTGGTAGAGGATTTTATCTATCTTGCCCTTGGCGAGCGCGGTGAGCGAGACACAGCCCAGGATAACGCCCTTTATTCAGGGGCGGTTATTCGTTTGACCAAAGAAGGCCATCTTGCCCCGGCCAGCGGTGATAATTGGCCAAAAGGGGTTTTCACCAAAGGCCATCGCAACCCGCAAGGCATGGCACGTCATCCGCGCACTGGCGAGATATGGCTGCATGAGCATGGCCCCAAAGGCGGGGATGAGATTAATATTTTACAGGCCGGGGCAAATTATGGCTGGCCGATTGTCAGCCATGGGCGCGAATATTATGGCGGCAAAGTAGGAGAGGGGCTAACAAAGGCAGAAGGGTTTGCCGACCCTGCCTGGGTATGGATACCCTCTATCGCCCCGTCCGGCATGGCTTTTTATGACAGGGATATGTTTCCCGAGCTGAAAGGCGGGCTTTTGGTTGGCTCTCTTAAATTCCGTAGCCTGTATCATCTGCGTCTGGAAGGTGAAAAACCTGCCTCAGAAGAAGTGATATTAAAACAGAAAATTGGCCGGATACGCGATGTAATGGTCGCTGAAGATGGCGCAATATTGTTGTTAAGCGATGAAGTAAATGGCGGGCTGTATCGCCTGTCGCGCGACTGAAAGTCTCTGCAGTTCAGGAAAGGTGATGCAAATCGGCAATCTCTTTTAATATCTTGTCCTGCAACTGGTTAAAGCGCGGGTCTGGCTGCTGGCCAATAATGCGTGCGCCCAGGGGATCATCGGCGGTGATGGCGGCCCCGCTCAAGGTTTGCAACACCGCATGACCGCAAAAGGGAACATGGGTCTCAGAATAGCCCCCTTCATGGGCCATCACCAGCTTGCCATTGGTAAAATCCATCAGCATTTTTGTCAGCAGGGCAAAATCAGCTGCCCCCAAAAGCATCCGCGAGAGCGGATCAACCCCCGAGGCATCAAAGCCGCACGCAACCACCACGATATCCGGGTTAAAGGCGCACAGTTTTGGCATCACTAGCCGCTTAAAAGCATATTGATAAGCGGTACTTCCACCGCCTGGTATCAATGGGATATTCAAATTGGATAAAGGGGCGTTCTGGCCGCCTGTATCGCCTGCATCGCCGCTATCAATGGGATAGTTGCGTTCTTGATGGATGGAAATGGTCAGGACATTCGGATCATCATAAAAAATATGCTCTGTGCCATTGCCGTGATGCACGTCCCAATCAACAATCGCCACGCGCTCTGCCTTGCCAGCCTTTCGCGCAACTTGCACCGCGACCGCAATATTATTGAACAGACAAAAGCCATTTGGATAATCTGGCAGGCAGTGATGGCCAGGCGGGCGCGACAGGGCATAGGCATTTTTATGCCTCCCGTCCAGAACCGAAAAAAGCGCGTCTATGACCAGTCCGGTAGAGAGGCTGGCAATCTCGAAACCGCCTGGCCCAAAAGGCGTGCGCAAGCCAAGAATACCGCCCTTGTCATCCGATAGCGCCTTAAAGTCGTCCAGATAGCTTTTCGGGTGGATAAGGGCTAACTCATCTATACTGGCCAGCCTGTCCGGGCTTTGGCTGTCCAGCTCTGCCAGTAATCCGGTCACCTCAATCAGGTTCTTCATGCGGCGTTTGGTTTCCGGGGCTTCTGGCAGAAAGCCTGTACTAGTTGGCTCTACCAGACCGCCAACAGGAAGCAAAAAGGCATAATTTCCTGCCCCGTGCCAGAAACATTTTTCATGCCAGAAAAAGCCTGTTTTTAACCCATCTGTCATTGAATTACCTCTTGACCGCTTGCTGAAATTTCCGCTCTGCTTGTCAGCGTAAAACGTTTTTCTGCCTGCGTCATTAAGAGATAAAAAATTATGCTTACCTTTACCAAGCCCTTTACCCAGCAAGAACCCATTCCCGAAGCCGGTATTCAGCAAGCTCTGGAGATTTTAAGGCATGGGCGCTTGCATCGCTATAATGTAGCTGGCGATGAAATATCGGAAGTCAGCTTGCTAGAGCAGGAATATGCCAAATGGCAGGGTGCGCGCTATTGCGTGGCGACCGCCTCGGGCGGGCAGGCGATACAGCTTGGCTTGCGGGTATGCGGGGTAAGGCCGGGCGATAAGGTGCTGGCAAATGCCTATACGCTTGCGCCTGTTCCCGGGGCTATCCATGCGGTTGGGGCAGAGGCTGTACTGGTGGAAATTGATGCAGATTATCATATTGACCTATCGAATCTGGAGGAGATGGCACAGCGCAGCGGGGCAAAAACATTGCTGTTGTCACATATGCGCGGCCATATTGCCGATATGGAGGCATTGATGGCGATTGCGCGCGCCCATCACATCAGGGTGGTTGAGGATTGCGCCCATACGATGGGGGCGAAATGGCAAAATAAACGTTCTGGCAATTTTGGCGATGTGGCCGCTTTTTCAACCCAGACCTACAAGCATATGAATTCAGGCGAGGGCGGGTTTTTGACCACAAATGATGATGAAATGGCCGCCCGGGCGATTGTGCATTCCGGCTCTTATATGCTGTATGGCCGGCATGGCACCTTGCCGCCCGATGAAGTGTTCGAAAAAATAAAGCTGGAGAGTGCCAATTTTTCCTGTCGTATGGATAATTTGCGCGCCACAATTATTCGCAGTCAGATGCCACATCTGGACAAGAATATCGATAGATGGAATCAGCTTTATGATACGCTATTTGCCGCGTTGGAAAAAATAGACGGCATTGATATTCCGACGCGCAAGCAGGCTGAATTTTATGTAGGCTCCTCCATACAATTCAAGCTGAAAGCTGTTTCAGCCAGTGATATTCCCGATTTTCTGGCCAGATGCGCGGCGCGTGGGGTGGAATTAAAATGGTTTGGGGCAGACCAGCCAGCAGCCTTTACCAGCCGCTATGATAGCTGGCGATATATCCCTGATTTGCCTGATTTGCCAGCGACCAAAGCTGCGCTGGCCAAGACAGTGGATATGCGTATTCCGCTGACCTTTGATGTGGCTGATTGCCAGATCATTACGCAAATTATTGCTGAGGAAATGGCAGATTATCGCGCCCCTGCCGGATAGAAAAAGCCCAAACAAAATCCCTTGAAAATTCTGTTATCCCAGCCGAAAACGTACCCGGCACTTATGGCGAAGCCTTCTTGTCACCACCCCTTGCGGGCTACTGGCGGAAATATGGCCGCAATCAAAACAGATTATCTGCCAATCTGTACCGCTATCATCAAAGGCGGTTTTATAGGCAGAGTTGTGCAAGTGGCATTCCGGGCAAGTGACCTGCAAGTATGCCGGTTGGGGGGTATCAGATATTTCAGTTGATAGGTTTGTCTGTTTGGTCATATCCTTTTGATCCTGTCCTTTAATATAGGTGACAAAGCTGTTTAATTCGATAAAAAAGCAAAGTTAGAAACATTTGATGCCGTCGGGAGAGGGGCTTGATGAACAAAAACAGGCAGAATTTTTGGGTCACAATACTGGTTTTCGGGGCATCTCTTGGCGTTACAGGCTGGGTCATGCTGGTGATACCGGAGCTGCATTTTATCTATAAGGAATTAATGCCTGTGCTGGGCAAGGGCAAATATCTGGCCTTTATACTCATGGGGCTAGCAATGTTTATCTGTTTGCCAGTTTTTATTACGCGAAAACTGGTTAG
>CBFIAD010000082.1:0-8904 GCA_965660495.1 Puniceispirillaceae bacterium (SeqCode) | reverse complement strand
AGGGATTAATAGTTAATCTCGATTTCAATACGGCGGTTTTTGGCTCTTCCGGCAGCGGTATCATTAGTTTCAACCGGGCGGCTCTCGCCATAGCTGATGGCTTCCAGCCGGTTATTGGAAATAAGTCCGTCTGATGATAATGCCTGCACAACACTTGCAGAACGTGCGGCTGCCAAATCCCAGTTATCGCGGTAGCGCGAGCCAAATATCAATGGCACATCATCTGTGTGACCGGATACGGTAATCTCGCTCTTGCCATTTGCATTGACGCTGGCAATTCTGTCCATAATTTCTATTGCCTCGGTGGTCAGATCGGCTGAACCAGAGGCAAATGCCCCGCCCGCGCCCACGGTGATGATAACCTTGTCTTCATCGCGTTCTACGGCTACCAGACCTTTATCGATTTCCTGACGCAAGGCAACTTTCAGCTCATCTTCTGCCAGCTCTGCCTGGGCTTCAGACTCAGCCTGGCTTTTGGCATCTTTGGCCGATTGTTCAGCCGCATCGCTGGCCGCCTTTGCCAATTGCTGCAACGTACCTTCCAGACCGCCAAACAGCACTTCCTGATCAGATGCACCGGCAGCCTTTTTGGCCTTTTCAATCGCATTGAGGGTTTTTTGCAATAATTGCGGCAGGTCTTTTTCTTCGGCCTCTGTCGGGGTGAAGTTTACCACCACATTCTCGCCCAGCGTTTGTACCTCAATATCGCCTCTGGCAATGGCTTCTTCCAGTGCCTTGACAACATCTTCGGCATCATTCTGGGCATCGCCATCGCCATCTTTATTTTTGTTTTGCTGCTCCAGATCCGGCTGATTGACATTTGTGGTTTGCTGGGTCATCTCGTCTGTCACAGATTTTGCTGGAGACGGGCTGAAATTCAAAGACAGAACAGTTGTGCCTTTCGGCTGTTCAACAATCGGTACAATTTTTTGCACCCCGAAGGCATTTCGCAGCGATCCGGAAATCTGTTTAAATTTTGGCACATTAAATTCGGCAAAGGAAAGAATAAGAACAAAGAAGGCCATCAGCAAGGTGGCCATATCGGCAAAGGTTGCCATCCATGCGGGCGCGCCAACAGGCGGGCATTTGGGACATTCCTCTTCTTCTTCTTCGACCTCTGGGGCTTCTGCTTCTGCCATCTTCTATTCCTTTGCCAGCACGGATTATAGCGGCTAAAAACCTTAGGCCAGTTCCATCTTTTCCTGCATCTTAGGCGGCAGGTTCGAGACGAGTTGATCCTGAATATTGCGCGGAGATTCCCCTCTGGCGATATTGCGCAAGCCTGTTACCACCATTTCGCGGTAGATAGACTCATATTCTGTATAGCCCTCCAGCTTGGTCAGCATCGGCATAAACAGCACATTGGCGATAAACGCCCCATAAAGGGTCGTCAGCAAGGCCACCGCCATCGCCGGGCCAATCGCCTTTGGGTCAGCCATATTACCAAGCATCAGCACCAGGCCGATAAGCGTGCCGATCATGCCCATTGCCGGCGCCAGGTCAATCCAGGCCTTTACCGCCCCCTGATTGGCTTCATGGCGTTTTTTCATAGAGGCGATTTCCTTGTTTAGCTGAGAGACCAGCTTGGCTTCGTCTGCGCCGTCCACCAGCATTTGCAAGCCTTTTTGAAAGAATTTATCTGGAACTTCCTGGCCTTCCAGTGCCATCATCCCGTCTTTACGCGCGATACCGGACAGCTCCACCATGCGCTCTACCATCTCGTCCATTTTTTTAACGGGTGGCAGAAATGCCTTGGCCATCACGCCAAAATGGCCAATAAAAACACCCATCGGTACGGAATAAAGCACCAGAAAGGCCGTGCCGCCAAACACAATCAAAATGGACGGCACATCCACAAAGGGGCCGAGTCCACCGCCTGAAATCATAGCGCCAATGATCATGCCAACGCCGCCAATCAGGCCAAGAAGTGATGCGATATCCATAGGAAAAATCCCTCAATTATCTAGTAAAATTGCACGCAACTGCAATCGTCTCCACGATTTGGTTAGCAATTTTGATACCAAAGCGCGGTCGAGCAGGTGATTTTCTTTCACTAGGGAATAATATCAGATTATGCTAATCTTTAGAACAGTCAGTCAGCAAACCAGGTGGATTTATGTCTCATCTGACAAGGTTAAACCGCTTTTTAAAGCGCAAGATGCAGGAAATGATGCGGGTTTTATGCCTGGCGGCCTGCATTTTTGGCCTTGCCGGGATGGGGGCGTCCGGTCATGCCTCTACCAGCCATTATCTGGTGCGCGAACATATTGTTCTGGATTTGCGAAGCGGGTTGGAATGGCTGCGCTGTTCGGTAGGGCAAATCTATAATCGGGGTATGTGCGAGGGCGAGGTTCTGCACTTCACCTATGCAGAAATTCCGGAAGTCATCAAACAGGCCAATAAGGAATTAGGGGGGCGCTGGCGTCTGCCAAACAAGGATGAGCTGGCCTTACT
This sequence comes from Puniceispirillaceae bacterium (SeqCode), assembly GCA_965660495.1. Taxonomy (GTDB): domain Bacteria; phylum Pseudomonadota; class Alphaproteobacteria; order Puniceispirillales; family Puniceispirillaceae; genus JADHLI01. The sequence continues at coordinate 6,450 of CBFIAD010000082.1, read as the reverse complement.
GATTTGTGCAGACTGCCCGCCGCCGCGTATTGAAAAGACAATTTTTCCGCAAACAGGGGCAGAACCCTATTGGACAGGACAACGAAACTGGCTGGTCGCAAATAATTACTGGTCAGTGAATTTTATGACAGGTCATAGCTATGCCCGTTCATTTCCTGAAAAACCGTTGGCCGTTCGTCTGGTAAGAGACAGGGTTTCGCCATAATTATTTGGCTAGCTGTCTGTTTTATCAGATATGGCTTGTTCTGTTTTGCCGCGTTGATAGGCTACAAATTTTACCGCAAAGGTAATAATGGCCAGCCCGGCAAAGACATAGCCGAAAAATATCGGCTGTATCCCGCCTATCTGGCGAAATAAATCACCCATTGTCAGGCCGATTATCGCAATCGCCAGAACCATCACTAAAAACAGGCGCAAAATATGACAGCGCCGGCAAGGCTCTCTTTTAACATGGGTGCGCATGATCAGCATATTAAAGGCTCTTTTTCATCTCTTAAAAAATATTTCTGGCCGCTCTGAGTGTTTTGGTGAACAGGCAATCGGCGGCAAAAAAACAGCCGAAATAGCATAAAAACCCTGTCTAAATTCTGACACAAATATTAACAGATTATTAACAAAAATTTTTAACTATATGAAATTAATGAAAAAATAGTGTTAAAAACCTGACAAATTCTTACGTCAAATTGTTTTTTTGCAAAGTTTGTGCCGTTGCGGAAATCTCCTTTCCAAGAGGGAGAAACATTATGCAGTTATCACAATCTATCAAACTTCGTCAGAAGCAATCACTGGTTATGACACCGCAATTGCAGCAAGCGATTAAGCTGTTGCAAATGTCGAATATTGAATTATCCCAGCATTTGCAAGAGCAGATGTATGAAAACCCGTTTTTGGAAGTAAAGACGATTGATGATCGGGAATCTGAAAAGGCGGCGCGCAATGAGCCCGTTTCCGATAATCCGGCTAATCCTTCGGCTGAGGGGGCAAGCAGCCCCGCAGAAGCCGGACAGGATTTAAAGGCATCCGAGCCGCAAAATGATTTATCTGCGCTAAAAGAAAGTGCAGCTCTAAAGGATGACCCCACCCATAGTTCAGAATATGAAAACCGTTTCGATACCGCCCATGCGGATACTTCCATTGGCAAGCGCAGTAATGCCGGCGGCGATGGCGATTTCAATCTTATTGAAAATGTTTCGGTTGAAGAGGGGTTTTATCCCCAGCTTTTCCGCCAGCTTAATCTGGCCTTTGCCCACCCGGCCGATCGGCTGATCGCCGGTCATTTTGTAGCGGCACTCGAGCCAACCGGCTGGATTGGTGCCGGGGTCGAGGAAATTGCAACACAGGCCGGCAGTTCTATTGCCCGCGCTGAAGCGGTTCTGGAAGTATTGCAGGGGTTTGAGCCAGCCGGCATTTTTGCCCGTAATCTAGCAGATTGCTTGCGTATACAACTGATGGATCAAGAATTATTCACCCCTGAATTCGGCCTTTTGCTGGATAATCTGGAACAGCTGGGGCGCGGCGAGGTAAAACAGCTTGCCCGGAAGTTGAAATGCGAACAAGGCGATATTATGGATATGCTGGCGATCATTCGCACACTTAATCCAAAGCCGGGCGAGCATTTGGGCATTGAATACAGAGATATGCCCAGCCCGGATGTGATTGTCAGCCGAACCGCAAAGGGCTGGTCTGTTGAATTGAACCGCTCGACCCTGCCATCGGTTCTGGTCAATGAAGATTATGCAGAAAAAATGGCAGAACAGCAGCGTAAAGATAAAGCTGCAGCCGATTATGCCTCTGATACGCTGGCCAATGCACGCTGGCTAAAACGGGCAGTTGAACAGCGCAATCAGACCACATTGAAAATCAGTGCTGAAATTATCCGCCATCAGACAGATTTTCTTGAAAAAGGGCTGGATTATCTAAAGCCGCTGTCGCTGCGGGATGTGGCCAAGGCAGTAGGGATGCATGAAAGTACTGTCAGCCGCGTCACCACAGGCTTGCTGATTTCCACCCCGCGTGGCGGGATGCCGTTGAAATCTTTCTTTAGTGTGAATATTGCGACAAAGGGCTCGGATATGAATGCCTCTGCTGCCTCGGTTCGCAATATGGTGAAAAAGATTATCTCTCAGGAAGTGCCCGGCAAGCCGCTTAGTGATGAGGCCATCTCCAAGATGATTTCCAAGCAGGGGATTGATCTGGCACGGCGCACTGTTGCCAAATATCGCGAGATGCTAAATATCCCCTCTTCTTCACAAAGACGGATGCAGGCACGCCTCACCAGTATGCGCTAACCCGCCATCTGCTTTTTTCCTCCTCCCAAAGGCCGAGCCCCCTTTTGCAAGACAGAAAATCTTGTAAAGGGGGTTTTTCTCTTGTCTGGTTGACAAACAAAGGGGGTAAAAATGTCCCAGAAATCGCTGCCCTGGCCAGAAAAAGCTATGCTGGCCAGAAAAAGCCAAACCGGATAGAGCGGTTGCTCATAAAATGGGTAGCTGTTTTTAAAAAAGAGAGAAGTCGGTTTTTTAACGCTCTGCTGCAAGGGCGACCAGCTGGGCTGTCATTTCATGTTCTTCCGGGCTATGGCCGGTTTCATGCAAATAATGCCCAAGCGGAATATAGCTGGCGGATTTTGGCTGATCCTTGTCATCAAATTCCACAAATTCAATTGCCAGATTATGTATCTCGTCAAACGGCTTTTTCATCTGACCACTCCTGTTATCCTGCTGTCAGCATTTTGTCATAAGCCATTACTTGCAACAGCTATGCCAGACAGACGGTCGGGGCAGAATATCGCCAGATAAAAAGACAAGGAAAAACGAAGAAAAAAGAAAAGCAAGGCCGAAATGAAAAGATCAGAAGCGAATTTCGCGCGGAATGCCCCCTGTATTGCTCAACTGATGGCCAATTTTAAAGAACAGAGCTGGATTGATGGATTTATCATTGATAAGGATTTCATAATGTAGATGCATACCGTCCGAACGGCCTGTATTGCCTACCTTGCCCAGCACAATATCTTCGGTCACAAAATCGCCTGTTGCCACATTGATAGAGGAAAGATGGGCATAGACGGTTTCGATATTATGGGCATGACGCACGCGCACGACATTGCCAAACGACCCATTGCGGCCGGCAAAGCTGACAATGCCGCTGGCAGAAGGGCGCAATTCTGCATTCCATGTGCTGGCCAGGTCCACCCCGTGATGAAAGCGCGTTACCCCTGTTTTTTTATTGGTACGCATCCCGTAGGGGCTGGTGATATAATAATAGCGCAAAGGCGATTTCAACGGGATTTGATTTAGGATTTTCACCCATCTATCGCGGTGCAAAAAAAGATTTGCGACCAGCTCTTCATTCGGCTCGGCCGCTACTGGCCAGCTTTTCGGCCGGCTATCCAGGCGGATATCAAAACGGTCAGCGATGGTTTCAATTTGCCGTGCTTGCGATAGGTAATCGGCAAACAACCGGTGAAGTTTGGTACGCTCATCCAAAAAGGGAGCTTCGGCCAGACTGTCCAGCCCGACAAATTCCGGATTCATCGGCTCCGGCTTCGGGCGCGGCAAGGGGGCAATAGGCTCGTCTATCGCGGGGGTGACGGGCGCACGGCCAATCTGTGTGGCCATTACCGTAACATAATTTTCAGGCTGCTCTTCTGGCAGGCTGGTTACCGCCTCACTTGCGACCATCTGCGGGCGGGCAGGAGCTGATCCTGGAACAGATGCATCAGATGCTTGAGATGGCAAAGGCTCTTCGGTGATGGTCTGGATAGCCGGCTCTTGAATGGTGGACAATTTATCTGTCAGAAAGTCATTGCCGGCGATTGCCGCGCTCGCGCTATTTTCTGGCTCTTGGTTTTGGGCAGGGCTGGAAACTGCCTGAATGATGCCGGGGATAATTTGCACGGTCTGGCGGTAAAAAAAAGGGGTGGTATAGATGGCAATTATCAGGCCTGCTGTCAGCCCGCCGGCGATTTTCAGCATATGCTGGGGGCGGAAACCAACCTCAACAGGGCCATTTTCAGTAAAAAACAGATAACGGCTTTCGCTGGCCAGCCAATTTTTTTCGGTAGTGGAAAACCGCATATTTGGTGCGTTATGTGCCAGTGAGGGCGGCAAAAGCTCGCGAAATATTCGGGTAAAAAATGCGCGTAAAGCAGACATCATAACTTGTTCAGCAAAATCGCTATCAGTACCAGATTAGTCACCAGCTGCACGGCAAATAAGGATAATAGTAAACGATTTGAATGGCGATTTTTCACATTCAGGGTGAATGAGGGCATGGACATCATCTGTGTCATCGCCCGGTGAGTTGTAATATTCTGATTGCCCTGTTTTGGCTGGCTGGTCGGGGCCGGGTTTCCGGCTGCATCGCTTAAAGGCAATTCAGGTGCATCTTCAATTTGCGTGGGCGTTCCGGCAGGGGAAACAGAAAGGCTGATATCCTCGCGCAAGGCTTCCTCGCGCGATTCAAATTCATGTTGCGAGACAATAGCCTCGGATACATCATTGCGGATTTTTTCAATACGTTTGCGAATATCAATGACGTCAACAACCATTTGTTTTTCCATTTCTATGTTATCAAAGCTGATCTGATAACGATGAACGCGCATCGTGAAATAAACGACATTTTAAAAAGCTATTTTAGGGCGCAAGACCTGCCCGCAACAACGCTTTGTGTATCCACTCTGCGTGGTCTTATGATAATGTTATCCTATTTTCAGACGTTCTGTTGAGTCAGAGATGACCGGCCTTTACCGATCTTTATATTAACCCTTTGTAAATTAGGGAAATTAAATGTTTAAATCATCATCACCTTCCGTCCATTCAGATAGCCAGAATGCGATTATTGGCAAAAATATCAAATTGACCGGCTCGATTGATTCGCCTGACAGGGTGATTTTAAATGGCCAGGTTGCCGGCGATGTCAGCTGTACGGTTCTGGAGATTGGCATAGACGGAAAATTGGAAGGTAATGTCAAAGCCGAGACGGTTATTATTGCTGGACGGCTGACAGGTGATGTAGATGCAACGCGGCTGAAACTGGCAAGTTCATCCTATGTGAATGGCGAAATGCGCTATCACATTATCGAGGTAGAAGAGGGCGCCCAACTGGAAGGCAGCTTTGTTCAGCAAAAATCGGCCAACCCGGCAAAGACCGTAGCCGCCGCCACAGAAGCTGAAACAGACAAATGAGAAAATCTGTCTTTGGTAGCGGGGCATCTTTTTCCGGCCATATCAGCCCGGCCGAAGTGCTTGAAATATATGGCGATGTTCAGGCCGATATTATTGCCGAGAAATTTCAGCTGGAAAAAGGGGCGAAATGTGCCGGTAATCTGGATATCGGGCTGGGGGTGTTTGCCGGCGAATATCGCGGGCGCATGAAGGCCAAAAGCGTCTGGTTGCTGGCCAGTGCAAAATTATTTGGTCAAATAGAATATCAGGCGCTGCAAATGGATAGAGGGGCTGCACTTAATTGCCATATTCTGCATAATTGGACAGAAAATGAAACCGAAACCGAAGAAGGCACAGTTGATTTGGATAGGGATGGCGCATGAGTGATTCCACCTATATCGATAGCGGCCTTAAGCTGCGCGGCCTGTTAAAAGCCCCGGGCCAGCTGGTGGTAATAGCTGGTACATTTGAAGGGGAACTGGAAGCCAGAGACCTGATCATCGAGGTAGGCGGGCATTGTCAGGGATTTGTCCAGGCCGAAACTGTTTCAGTGGCGGGAAAATTTACCGGTATTCTGGAAACGCAAAGCCTGAATGTTGGCGAGGCGGGGATTGTCGCTGGCGAGATTATAACCGATGCGCTGGCGGTTGATTCAGGGGCGGATATCTCGGGTACAGTTATGCGCAAAGCCCCGCTGGAAAACCAAAAAGCCTAGAAATCATCATCCATCTGTTTGAGCAAATCATCACATAGCTCAACCGTTTGAATGCAATCTTCAAAAAAGGACAGGGTTTGCGCCCGGCCATGCAGCTGGAAAAGCTGCATCGCTGCATAACGACCAGCGGTTAGCGCTACTGTATGGGCAAAGCGATCATTCTGGCTGGCATTATCCAGCATGGTCTCGATTTTATTGGCAAGGCTATCAATGCGATCCGTTCCGACTTTTGGTGCAGCAATATCGCTTGCACATAAAATCCTGCCCTCCGGGGTCATGCTGGTTTTGCTGGCGCGATAGGCTTGCAGATTAATGATTTCAGCCATAACCCTTATGCCTCTTCTTCTGCTTTTTTGTCAGGGCAGCGCAACATACGTCCTTTGATATAGGTCATTTCAGGGCCAGGCTGGCCAATTTCTGTGGTGTTTTGAAATACATCCAGCGGTACAATGACGCTGGCTTCCAACTCTACTGCCTGATTGCGCATCAGAACCATCGCATCATCATATGACCCGTTATGATGTACCTCTACCACGCCCAGCGAGCGGCATCCGGCCAGATAGGCATCAG
>CBFIAD010000081.1:0-8913 GCA_965660495.1 Puniceispirillaceae bacterium (SeqCode) | reverse complement strand
TACGTGCGGGGTGATGGGCACTGCCAGTACAATGGCATTGCTGGCAGGAGCAATGGGCTTGATGCCACTTAACGGGGCAACAGCTCCGGCTGTTTCAGCAGACAGGCGCAGAATTGCCGAAGAAACAGGGGTTCTGGCAGCGGATATTGCCAAAAGAGGGGTAAAACCTTCTGAATTTTTATCTCAGCAAGCCTTTGATAATGCTATTCGCGTATTGCTGGCAGTTGGCGGCTCTACCAATGCGATTATCCATTTAGCCGCTATGGCAGGACGTTCTGGTCATGATGTATCGCTGGACAGGCTGGATAAAATGGCAAGAGAGGTGCCGGTAATTGTCGATCTGAAGCCGTCCGGGACAGGCTATATGGAAGATTTGCATAATGCAGGCGGGCTGGTGCGTATTCTCGAAGCTCTGGGGGATTTGATTGATAAAGATGCCATCACAGTATCTGGTAAAACGCTGGGCGAGGAATTGACGCGCCATAGTGTAAACTGGCCACAGGAGGTTGTCCGCACTACAGATAGCCCGTTATTTGCCGAAGGCGGACTGGCTGTACTCTATGGCAATCTGGCACCCGATGGCGCGATTATCAAGGCGGCGGCGGCCAGCCCGTCCTTGCTGACCCATGAGGGGCGGGCGGTTGTTTTTGAAGATATGGCAGACCTGGCCCAGCGCATTGATAGCCCGGATTTGGATGTGACAGCAGAAGATATTCTGGTCTTGCGCAATATCGGGCCAAGAGGGGCGCCCGGTATGCCAGAGGCAGGACTTATTCCCATACCCCGCAAGCTGGCCAGGCAGGGGGTAAAGGATATGGTGCGTATTTCTGATGGCAGGATGAGCGGCACAGCCGCGGGTACGATCATTTTGCACGTTGCCCCCGAAGCGGCCATTGGCGGGGCGCTTGCCTATGTAAAGACCGGCGATATCATCTCGCTAAATGTGGAAGAAAGGCGGCTGGAAGTGCAATTGTCAGAGGCTGAATTGGCTACACGTAAAGATGAAATGCCGCTGAAGACCATCGATGCACCGCGTGGCTATGCCCATTTATTCCACAGCCATGTACTGCAAGCACCTGATGGGGTGGATTTTGACTTTATGCGCGCCACTTCGCAAAAAAATAAATAAATCGACGGCAAGTCCGATATATTCAGGCTTGCTGTTTAACCCCAGTTTTCTATACTAAATCGCTGGTTCAGCTCTGGTAATTTATGACAGGCAGATTTTCATGTTTGATAAAAGTAAAATCGATAACGCCATCGCGGCACTGAAACAAAGATTTGGAGAACAGCTCTCTACAAGTGAGGCGGTGCGCTCGCATCATTGCCACACAACCACCCGCATTCCCCAGCAATGGCCAGATGCAGTTGTCTTTCCTAAAAATACGCAGGAAGTCTCTGAGGCGGTGCGGATTTGTTATGAAAATGATTGCCCGGTTATTGCCTTTGGAATCGGCTCGTCTCTGGAAGGTCATGTGAATGCGCCACATGGCGGTGTTTGTATTGATATGAATAGCCTGGATCAAATACTTGAAGTGAATAATGAAGATTTGGATGTGGTAATCCAGCCAGGAGTTACCCGTGAGGCGCTCAATGAATATCTGCGTGATACAGGCCTGTTTTTCCCGATTGACCCGGGGGCAAATGCCTCGCTTGGGGGGATGGCTGCGACCCGGGCCTCGGGGACAAATGCGGTGCGCTATGGAACGATGAAAGATAATATTTTATCGCTGGAAGCGGTATTGCCGGATGGTAAAATTATTCGCACGGGCAGCCGGGCAAAAAAATCTTCTGCCGGATATGATTTAACGCGGCTTCTGGTAGGGTCAGAAGGAACGCTTGGCATCATTACCGAAATCACGCTAAAACTTTACGGTATTCCCGAAGTTATCGCAGGGGGAACTTGTTCATTCCCTTCCATCGAAAATGCCTGTAATGCGGTGATAAATGTCATTCAATATGGTATTCCTGTTGCCCGCATTGAATTACTGGATGAGGTTCAGGTAAGGGCGTGTAACCAGTATTCCGGCCTGGATTTACCGGAAACGCCTTTGTTGCTGCTGGAATTTCATGGCTCTGAGGCCAGTGTAAATGAACAGGCCGAAATGTTTGCCTCTATCGCAGAAGAATATACAGATTTTGAATTTAAATGGACAAGTGATGAGGCCGCCCGCAAAAAGCTGTGGAAGGCGCGTCATGATGCCTATTACGCTTCTCTGGCCTATGCCCCGGGCAAGGTTGGGGTTTCAACAGATGTTTGTGTGCCGATTTCGCGTCTGGCAGAATGTGTGGAAGAAACCCGCAAGGATATTGCAGAATGCGGCATTATTTCCAGCATTGTTGGCCATGTCGGGGATGGCAATTTCCACTGTATGCCGATGTGTGATCCCGAAGATAAGGAAATGCGTGCGGTTATTGATGGTTTTATCAGCCGGTTATCTGAACGGGCGATTGCGATGGGCGGCACCTGTACAGGCGAGCATGGCATCGGGCAGGGCAAGCAAAATTATATCCGCAAAGAGCATGGCGATGCAGTGGATGTGATGATGATGATAAAATCTACGATTGACCCAAAAGGCATTATGAATCCGGGCAAGATTTTCCCGCAAAATTAATATTTTGTGAATCAGGAAAGAAAACAGAAAATTAGCTGGCACTTACCGCCGCCAGCGCGCCTTCTATATCTGCCCATAAATCTTCGCCATGTTCCAGCCCGGCATATAGACGCACCAGATAGCCCTCTGGGTGGTTTTTGGCAAAGCTGCGGCCGGTAATCTCGTAATGAGCCTGTTTGACCAGGCTTTCATAACCGCCCCAGCTATCGCCTATGGCAAAAATTTCCATATCTTCCAATGCTTTATCCAGCCTTTCCTGACTCATTTCTTTTCGAAGTACAATGCCGAATAACCCGCAAGAGCCGGAAAAATCGCGTTTATAAATAGCATTATCCATGCTGGAAGTCAGGGCAGGGTGCAAAACCGCCTCCACCAGAGGGTGCTTTTCAATTCGCTCGGCAAGATACAGACCATTTGCTGCAGATTGCTCCAGCCTTAGCCGAAGGGTACGCAAGCCACGAAGCCCGGCATAAAGATCATCCGGCCCCGCACAAATGCCCAGATTTTTTGCGGTCTGTTTGAGGGCTTTGCCATGTATGCCAGAGGCAGCGGCAATGCCAAGGCTGATATCGGAATGGCCGCAAATATATTTTGTTGCGGCCTCTACCACTACATCAGCGCCAAGTTGCAGAACAGGATAATGAAGGGCTGTCCCCCAGGTATTATCTACCATAATGGTAATGGCGCTGGCTGTCTTGGTCTGGCTACGCGCTGCTTTAACAATGGCGGGCAAATCCTGTAGCTCAAAGGTCAGGGAGCCAGGCGATTCAACAAATATCAGGCTGGTAGAGGGGCGGATATATCCCGATATATCGCCATTGATACGCGCAGGATAAAATTCAGTCTCCACCCCCATCATGGGCAACATATTTGTTACAAATCGGCGTGTCGACCCATAAAGCGAGTCCGGAAACAGCATATGACCGCCTGATTGGGTGAAAGCCAGCAAGGCAGTGGTCAGGGCTGCCAGACCAGAGGGCGTGGAAATGCACGTCTCCGCGCCATAAATATCAGCAACGGCCCCTTCAAAAGCAGCCGAGGTTGGCGTGCCATTGCGCCCATAGGTATAGGGTTTGGGCAACTCGCCCCGATGCTGGGCAAATGAGGAAGAAAGGATGGTGGAAGTACGATAAATAGGCGGATTCGGGATACCATAATTGGACATTGGGTCAAGACCGAGATGACCAAGACGTGTATCGATGTGTTTTTTATCTTTTTTCATTTTGTTTCCTATGCGCTATCCATCTGAAATAGGGGATTTTTATTCACCACAAGAAATATTTATGAAATTTTATGATGGCTGTTTGAAATAAACAAAAAAATAAACCTGTTCATTTTGTATGCTAATAATGGTAATGTCTTTGCGCGTTGGGTCAAATGATAAATATCGGCTCAATTTTGCAATTTTCACAAATTAGGGAACGGAAAAATGAAAAAGTTTTCTCTTATCGTTGCCGGTGTTGCTGCATTTGCAGCTGCATCAGTAGCACAAGCAGGTACATTGGAAGATGTACGTGCAAAAGGTTTCATCCAGTGTGGCGTTAGCCAAGGTCTGCCAGGGTTTTCAAACCCCGATGACCAGGGTAACTGGACAGGTATCGATGTGGACCTCTGCCGCGCCGTTGCAGCAGCTGTTTTCGGCGATGCAAATGCCGTGAAATACACCCCGCTTTCAGCCAAGCAACGCTTTACAGCTCTGTCATCAGGTGAAATTGACATTCTGTCACGTAACACCACCTGGACTATGACACGTGATACACAGCTGGGTTTGAACTTTGCTGGTGTGAATTACTATGATGGTCAGGGCATGATGGTTCCTACCGCTCTTGGTGTAAATTCGGCTACCGAGCTGGATGGTGCAAATATTTGTACAAACACCGGTACAACTACCGAGCTGAACATCACTGACTATTTCCGTGCAAATGGTATGTCTTTCAATCTTGTTGCCTTTGAAAAGGCTGACGAAGTTGTGGCTGCTTATGATGCCGGCCGTTGTGATGTGTACACTACAGACCGTTCAGGTCTGGCCGCTCAGCGTACAAAGCTGACCAACCCGGATAACCACAAGGTTCTGCCAGAGATTATTTCTAAAGAGCCACTGGGTCCGGTTGTGCGTCAGGGTGACGACCAGTGGTTCAACATTGTTCGCTGGTCACTGAACGCAATGATCAATGCCGAAGAAATGGGCATTACATCTGCCAATATCAACAAGCTGACCTATAACGACAAAACACCTGCTGAAGCCCGTTTCATTGGCACAGAAGGCAAGTTTGGCGAAGAGCTGGGTCTGGCAAATGATTGGGCATATAAAATCATTTCTCAGGTTGGTAACTATGCAGAAAGCTATGACCGCAATGTAGGGCCAAACACCCCGCTGAAGCTGGATCGCGGCGTGAACGCATTATGGAGCCAGGGCGGCATTTTATATGCTGCACCTATCCGCTAAATCCTTTATTAGAGCGACGCCTGAGAAAATCTCGGGCGTCGTTTTAATTCAGCTCCTCTTTATTAGACACTGATAGAAAAGTACATTTTCCACAATGTCTCGTCCTTCTTCTTTAATTTATGATCGCCAGGTAAGAAGCCTTGTTTTTCAGGTTTTGCTTATCCTTGCACTTGTTTTTGGGGCCTGGTGGCTTGGCAGTAACACGCTGGTTAACCTTGCAGCACAGGGCAAAACACTTGGCTTCGGCTTTTTAACCCAGACATCCGGCTTCCAGATCAATGCCACGCTTGGCACCTGGCTGATGGAATATAATGTTGGTTCATCGACCTATCTGGATGTTTATGTAATAGGTATCATTAATACATTTCTAGTCGCCTCACTTGGCATTATCGGCGCAACTATCCTTGGCTTTACTATGGGGATTATGCGCTTATCAAAGAATTTTGTTATTCGCGGCTTTGCCACTATTTATGTCGAAGTGCTGCGTAATATCCCGTTATTGCTTCAGCTGTTTTTCTGGTATTTTGCTGTTTTGCGCTCCCTGCCAAATCGGCGCGGACAGATTGAAATTTTTGAAGGGGCGGCGGGCATTAACATTACCGGTCTTTATTTGCCCGCTCCGCTTCCTCAGGATGGGGCAGGGATTGTTGGAATTGCCTTTATTCTTTTCATTATTATTGCGTTCTGGATTGGCAATTGGGCAAAAAAGCGCCAGTCGGAAACAGGTCAGCGTTTTCCGGCTTTCTGGGCGGGAGTGGGCATTATTTTTATTGGTACAGCCCTTGTCTATTTCGTGATGGGGCAGCCGATTGACTGGTCTTTTCCTGTCTTTAAGGATACAGGCCCGTTATTGCGGCGCGGTTTCCAAATCGGTAACGGGATGGCTGTTATCCCTGAATTTATTGCTGTATGGCTAGCCTTAACCCTTTATACCGCCGCTTTTATTGCCGAGATTGTGCGCGCAGGTATTCTGGCAATTGCCAAGGGGCAGACTGAAGCTTCCTATTCTTTGGGTATCCGCCCGGGCACAACCTTGCGCCTGGTGATTATTCCGCAAGCCTTGCGCGTGATTATTCCGCCGCTTACCTCTCAATATCTGAATCTGACAAAGAACTCTTCACTGGCGGTGGCAATTGCCTATCCCGAGTTGGTGTCCATCTTTGCTGGTACCGCTCTTAATCAGGTGGGCAAGGAGATTGAGATGATCGGTATGATGATGATTGTGTATCTGACCTTCTCACTGCTGACAGCAGCATTTATGAACTGGTTTAATGCCCGCGTTAAATTGGTGGAGCGCTAGAAATGGCCAATGCTAGAGATAAAAAATATGAATTTGTGCGCCGTGAAGATGCACCTATTCTGCCACCTCCGGCAACCGAGGCGGGCATAACAGGCTGGCTTTGGCATAATATTTTTGAAAGCATGGCCGATTACAGCTCTATTGGGGCAGGGATTCGCTCTCTTTCAATGGCTATTTTGTCTGTGCTTATTCTGTATTTTGGCGGTGCACAGATATATGCCTTGATTGATTTCACCATTTTTTCAGCTGTTTTTTCTGATCCTGAAGGAATTAAAAGAGAGGCGTGCTGGACAGTGGATCAGGGCGGGGCGTTGCCTTCTGGCTGGCATGGGGCGTGTTGGCCTTTTGTGGTGGCCAAGCAAAAATTCCTGCTTTACGGGGCGTATCCGGCAGAAGAGTTATGGCGGGTTAATCTGACCGGGCTGGTTGGCCTTGTCGGGCTTGTCTGGGTGTTAATCGAAAAACTGCCCTATCGCCGTGAGGTGGGGGCAGCTATGTTGACCCTGTATCCGCTGATGGCCTTTATTTTGCTGACAGGCGGCAATACCGATACAGAATTTTCCAATATTAGTATTTGGCTGGTTATAGGGCTTGCGATTATATCTGCTGGCCGGCTGGGCAAGCGCGGTTTTCTTGGCTCAACCTTTTCAGAATTTGGCACATTAATTGGCTTTACTGGCTGGGTATTTCTGATTTTTAATGCGGTGCGCGGTGTTGCGGCAGTTGATTTCGGGCTGGAGCCGATTGATACGCGCGATTGGGGAGGCTTGCTGATTACATTAGTGGTCGCAATTACCGGAATTGTTGCCTCGCTTCCCTTAGGGATTATTCTGGCGCTCGGGCGCCGCTCGGAAATGCCGGTGGCGCGTCTGCTTTCCACCATCTTTATTGAATTTTGGCGCGGTATTCCGCTGATTACTGTATTATTTATGGCCTCTGTAATGCTGCCTTTATTTATGCCGGAAGGGGTGAATTTTGATAATTTGCTTCGCGCACTTATCGGGGTCATGCTGTTTTCAGCTGCCTATATGGCCGAAGTGATAAGAGGCGGGTTGCAAGCGATAGATAAAGGCCAGTATGAGGGCGCGCAGGCAATGGGGCTATCTTACTGGCAGACCATGCGTCTGGTTATTTTACCTCAAGCCCTGACCCATGTTATTCCGGGCATTGTAAATACCTTTATCGGCCTGTTTAAGGATACTACACTGGTATCGATTGTCGGGATTTTTGACCTGTTAGGGGCCGCCCAATCCACCATTGCAGACCCGTCATGGTCCTCCCATGTTCAGGCATTATCTGTCTATGTATATGTCGCGTTACTATTCTTCGTGTTCTGTTTTGGTATGTCACGATATTCAATCTATATGGAAAATAAACTCAGCAAATCCCGCTCGCACTAGATTTTGAACGGGGCTAAAGCCGGAGGCCGTTATGGCAAGTAAAGCAAAAACAAAAAATGTGATCAGCGATGAAGTCATGATCAGCATGGAAAATGTGAATAAATGGTATGGCACATTCCATGTTTTGCGCGATATTAACCTGACGGTTCATAAAGGGGAGCGGATTGTGATTTGCGGGCCTTCTGGCTCTGGCAAGTCAACCCTTATTCGCTGTTTGAACCGCCTTGAAGAACATCAGGATGGCACCATTAATGTTCAGGGGATTGAGATTAATAATGACCTGAAAAATATTGATGAAATTCGCCGTGATGTTGGGATGGTGTTCCAGCATTTTAATCTGTTTCCGCATTTAACCATTCTGGAAAATTGCACGCTTGCGCCTATCTGGGTGCGCAAGTTGCCAAAGGCACAGGCCGAAGAAATCGCGATGGAATATCTGACCCGCGTGAAAATTCCAGAGCAGGCACTTAAATATCCAGGCCAGCTTTCCGGCGGTCAGCAACAGCGTGTGGCCATCGCTCGCTCTTTATGTATGGAACCTAAATTGATGCTGTTTGATGAGCCAACCTCTGCCCTTGATCCAGAAATGATTAAAGAAGTTCTGGATACGATGGTTGAGCTGGCCGAAGATGGTATGTCCATGATTTGCGTTACCCACGAGATGGGCTTTGCACGCAAGGTTGCCAACCGGGTGATTTTTATGGATGAAGGCCAGATTGTTGAACAAAACGAGCCTGAAGCCTTTTTCAACAATCCGCAATCAGACAGAACAAAGCTGTTCCTGAGCCAAATCCTGGATCATTAATCGATTTTAGATGGGGGGGCATATTATTCAATAGGGGCGTCAGAGGCGCCCCATTGCGACCAAGAGCCGTCAAACAGGCGAATATCTGTTTTGCCCAATATCGCCAGCGCAAGGGTCAGACCAGCTGCTGTTACCCCCGAGCCGCAAGTTGTCACAGCTGACGCGCCCATATCAAACCCTGCCTCATCAAACAGCTTTTGCAGCTCCTCTGCCGGTTTTAGCTTGCCTGAGCTATCCAGCAGGCTGCCAATAGGCAGGTTCAGAGAACCCGGAATATGGCCAGAGCGCAAGCCGGCACGCGGCTCTGGTGCCAACCCGTTAAAGCGCTCGCTTGCTCTGGCATCAAT
>CBFIAD010000080.1:0-8936 GCA_965660495.1 Puniceispirillaceae bacterium (SeqCode) | reverse complement strand
GAGCCGCCCGGTTGAAACTAATGATACCGCTGCCGGCAGAGCCAAAAACCGCCGTATTGAAATCGAGATTAACTATTAATCCCTTTTAAGATAAGCTCCCCTCCTCTGGCCAGCTTGTCATAACAGGCTGGGCTTGATGACGGCTCGCGCTAGAAGCTGATATAAACTTCGGTATCTACCCCCTGTAATATATTGACCCCTGTAATAGAGCGCGGGGGCGAGTGCTACCAGCCAGAAGGTAGCCGGCAAAAATAAACCTCTGACTGCCTTGTTTTTCTTGCCAGGGTAGCAGCTCTTTCTCGCACATTCATAAACGGGTATTACCGCTATCAGCTCCCCCGCCTCTGCCTTGCGCTTTATCGGGAGGCGTATCTTTTACAGGCGCCAAAGGCAAAGGCTTGCAGCTATAAAACGGCTCTTGATGCACCGTTAAAAATAGCTGTAGCGTCTTTTTTGAAAAAAGAGAGCTGATGAAAAAAAAGGGGGGGGAAGGCTAGGCCGGATTATCTGCCTGAGCAGGGCTATTTGCGGCTGCCTTGCTATCTGTTTTCTCAGGCGGGCCAACATGAGAAAATTCAAACTGGCATTTCGGGTCAAATACCCGCAACAGCTGTTGAGCCTCTTTGGAAGAGGAAGCCGCGAAAATCATCCAGAAATAATATTCATGATACAAACAATGGCTGCGGATCATATCTGTTTGTGCTTTATGGAAATAAACCGAAAGCAGTAAATAGACCAATAAAAACAGGGCAGGCTGGATAAACAGTGCCATCGCATAGGTCACAGCAACCACGCCCAGCGGCTCCCACATACGACGATATAAAAGCCAGAAAGCAGGCAACATGGTCGCCATCGGCTCATATCGGGTAGAATAGAGCCTCACCTCGCGGTGTATATTGCGTAAGGCTTCATATTGATAATAGGAATCTTTCGGCTTTTTTTCCCTGCCCTGCATGGCACTATTCACGGCTATAATGGTGGGTTCATCCGCATATTTATAAGAACAGCCCAGCGGCCCGTTAACAAACACATCAAACAGCTTGCCATCACGAAAGATGGTCAATAAAGCTGGCAGGTCGCTATAATCTTTCAAAAAATTATCAAACCTGTCCACATCATAGGTAATGGGCTCACCATCAATGGCGGTGATAACATCCTCTGCTTTTAGCCGTAAATCCCGCCCCAAAGAGTGCCGGCCTATCGCCAAAATGCTGATTAGGCCAGCATTTTCAGCCATGTCTTGTGCGTTGGGGGTTTGCGGGGCAGCCTCTGCCATCAGCCTATCCTATAAAATGCGCTAATCGATTAGGTTGATATTTTACGGGAAAGAAATGCGATCCTGCTGCACCTGCAAGAGCTGTAGGATTTTTACATTCTGGCCTGCCAGCATATCTACCTGGGCAGCGGTCTTTTTCTGCTGGGCAGATAATGCACCTATTTCGGCATTATTGATAAGCTTTGATTCCACATCGGCAATAGACCCGCTAATGGACGCCTCCAGGCTGGCCAGATTGACAGCCAATTGATTGGTTTGTCCCAGCGCTTCGCTAACCACTTCCTCGCTGATAGATTTTGCCAGCTTTTCATTGGCGCTGACCATCGCGCTGGTCGAGGCTTTCATCTCATCCATCATTGCGGTAGAAGAAGAAGAGATTAACGCCATCATTTCTGTCATTTTTTCAGAAGATTCGCGGTTTAATGCCACTAATTCAGCTTGCTGGGCGAGCGCGCTGTTCAATTCCTCGAGAACCCCGTTCAGTTCCTGAATATTTTCCGAGAATACGACCACCCCTTCCAGGTTGGTATCGCTCATTGCCTTTAGCTGGCTGATGGTCTGAAAATACAATGTTGCGGAAAAAACCAGACAAACAACCGCTGTTACCATTGCGGTAACAAAAGTCATCGTTGTGTAACGGTGGATATTTGACACTTTTTGCTCCAGCTTTTTATGTTCGCGTTTCACCTGACTATATTCGGAAGTTACATCTGTCGCGGCATCAGCAGCATCCAGCGCCAACTTGATACTTTCCTGAACTGAATTCAATTCACTAGACATTTATTTCTTCCTCAATTCATTTGTGGATAATTTCGCCGGATTTTAATGCCCTGCCCATCCGTGATTTGCGCGATATCGGGGCAATTTCCGCTTTGATTTATCCCTTTATATCCAGACCGCCTGCCCCTTTTGCGGGTTTTTTTGGCTTATCCTGCTCCATTGACGGATTTCTCTGATAATATGCACAATGCATGCCAGTTGACTGAAACACGACCAGGGCAGGCAAGCTTTTCCCTTTGAATCCAAAATTCCGGCAGCCCCAGGGCCGGCGGCGGTCATGGGTGACAAAAAAATGCCGGCATCCACTGCAAGATGTACGACCATCTGTTTTTTTCATCGCCAAAACCTCAGCATGGATAAAACAGCTTTCTGAATAGTAAATCGCAGCCCTGCGGCAAAACAGGCCAGCGCACATAGCCCGATGGCAATCGCCTTTGCTCTATAGCCTGCATCATATAGCTCTGAGGCGTGTAAAAAGAACACCAGCGACAGGCCAAGAAAACAGACCGTGCTGATCATTGTGCCGGTACTTCTTTCCTGTGATTTACGCATAGCTACCTCCTGTTGGTGGCTTTGTGCCATCTATCACCTGACCATTTTCGGTAAATTGCAGCTCGTCCGGCACAACAATTTCTGGCTCTTCAACCATCTCCCCTTTATCCAAACGATAAAGATAGGCCAGAACAATCGCAACCGCCTGATATAATTGTTCGGTAATATGCGCGCCAATATCGCCGGTAAAATACAGCGCACGTGCCAGCAAGGGCGAGCGGAATACTGTCACATTCGCCCCCTTGGCCCGTTCGATAATCTGGGCAGCCATGTGACCTCTACCCATAGCCAGAATTATCGGGGCATCGGCCGTGCCAACCTCATATTTCAGGGCGACGGCAAAATGGGTCGGGTTGGTGATAACAGCTGTGGCATTTGGCACATCATCCAATGCTTTTTGCTGTTTGCCGGCATTACTGGCGGTTTCCATCTGCATACGGCGAATTTTGGCCTTTACCTCTGGCGAGCCTTCGGTTTGTTTATATTCATCTTTTTGTTCCTGTTTGGTCATCCGCAGGGATTGAATATGCACATGACGCTGCCAGAAATAATCTATCGCAAAGATTATCGCCAAAATAATCAGCAACGCTCCTAACAGGAACGGAAATTCAATTAATCCCCTCATAAAGGCCGATTCCAGATCGCGCGAGGGCAACTGAATAAGCGCTGGCATCCGGCTGTAAATTATCACCGCTGCAATGCCCATCAAAAGTGTGACTTTCAATACCGCCTTCACCAATTCCATCAGGCCTTTGGCAGAAAAAATGCGCTTTAGTCCGGACAGGGGGTTAATCCGGTTTCCCTTAAAATTCAGCGCTTTTGGCGCAAAATTAATGCCGCCTACCGCTGTTTGTGTGGCCAGCACCACCAGCATCATGGGAATACCAATGACAAGGCCGGATATCACAATTATCCGGATTACATATGCAAACCGCTCTGCGATAAGGGTGGCCAAATCATCTGGCCGCTGAAAATGAAACATCTCTGCCCAGCCATTTAACACAGGGCTGATAAACATCGGGGTGATAAACATCAGCATGAAACCGGCAAACATTGTCGTGAAGACAAAGGCTTCTTTCGAGCTGAGAACCTTCCCGTCTTCTGCAGCTTTCTGGAGTTTTCGTTGGGAGGGTTCTTCGGTTTTTTCCTGACCGTCCTGACTTTCCTCAGCCATGCGACATTGCCTCCATCACCAGATGCAGATTTTCCATCGCCGATATGCCTAAATCTTTAAGCGCGTGCGACATGGAATCTACAGAGAGATAAAACAGAATAAAAATTGTGAGCAGGGAAATCGGAAAGGCAAAGGAAAACAAATTTAATTGCGGCGAAGAACGGGTGATCACCCCCACCGCCAGATTGATCAGCAGCATGATAATGGCAATCGGCAACATGATAATCGAGGCGGCAACAAACATCGCACTGGCCGCACTGATACCGCCCTTGATAAATGCCCCCCATGCCGGCATTGCCCCGATAGGAAGATAGTCATAGCTTTCCAGCATCGTGCGTAATACTACCAAATGGCCATTTACCCCCAGAAACAGAATAATCATAAATAACGAGAGCATCTGCGAGACAACAGGTGTTTGCCCGCCCGAATTCGGGTCAATTTGCGCTGCATAGCCCAGACCGGCAGAGGTGGCGATTTTCTCGCCAGCCAGCACCGCAGCAGAAAACCAGATAGTTAAAATCAGCCCGGCCGCGATACCGATCAACAGCTCGGTTATGATCACCGCGATAATGCGCAGCTCGGAAAAGCTCTCAATATCCGGCACTTGAGAATAGCCCATCACCATAACGGCCAGAAAAGCGGCTGCAATCACCCGCACCTGAACAGGGATAGCTGTACTGCCAAAAATAGGGGAAACCACTAAAAATGCGCCAATGCGAAGACTGGCCAGCATAAACTTTGCCATAACAGACATAACCGCGTTCAGCTCGAGCCCTGGCAGCCCGCCCATCGCCTGTAATTCTGTTAAGGGAAGTAACATTTGGCTGAAATCCTAACCGCTAGCCAATTTGGCTAACCTGGTCAAAAACAAAGGCAAAATAATCTGTCAGCTGTACCAGCATCAGATTGGCAAATAGCCCGAATGTTATCAGCACCACCACCAGCTTTGGCACAAAGCTCAAAGTCATTTCGTTAATCGAGGTGGCAGCCTGGATAATACCTATAAGCAAACCAATGGCCAGTGCGACCCCCAAAACAGGGCCGGCAATTATCACAATATTCCAGAACGCCATCCGCAGGAATTCTACATTCATGTCAAAATCAAACATCGCACTCTCCTGGGCAAAACTCTGCCCTTTTGCCTTTTATCGTCAGGCGGAATAGGTGGCCACCAGTGACCCCACTGTCATGGCCCATCCATCTACCAGCACAAATAACAACAGCTTAAACGGCAGCGAGACCAGCATCGGGCTCAACATCATCATCCCCAGCGACATCAAGACAGAGGCAATCACCATATCGATCACCAGAAAGGGCAGGAATAATAAAAAGCCAATCTGAAAGGCGGTTTTCAGCTCGGAGGTAATAAAGGCAGGTAGCAAAATAGTCAGAGGTACATCACTTGGCGCTTCAAATGCGCCTTCCTCTGCCATATCGGCAAACATCTTTAAATCATCTTTACGGGTATTTTTAACCAGAAAACCCTTCATAATATTGCTGGCATCTTCCAGCGCAATTTCTGCAGAAACATCGCCATTTAAATAGGGGTCTGCGGCCTTTTCATACACTTGTGTCAGGGTCGGGCCCATGATGAACATGGATAAAAACAGTGCAATCGCGATCAACACCTGATTAGGCGGTGTTTGCTGTGTTCCCATCGCCTGGCGCAAAATCGACAAGACAATAATGATACGGGTAAAAGAGGTCATGCCCAGCACAATAGAAGGCAATACAGTCAGCGCTGTCATCAGCGCCAGGACTTGTAGCGAGAGGCTATAGGAGGTTGACCCATCCTGATTATCGATGCTGGTCAAAGCTGGCATACCCCCTACAAGACCTGCCAGATTATCAGCGGCATAGGCCGCGCCGCCCATCGCGATTGTGCTGGTGATAGCCACCACAAGATAAACGCCCCATTTAGAAAAAGACAAAAAGCGATTAACCATTATCTTTGCCTCCAGCTTTTGAATTTTTCCTGAAAGGCTTTGATATCTGCCTCATCTATCTGCCGGTCAGGCGAAGCAGAAACCGTTTGGGTCAGCTCTACCGGGCTGGCAGACTGTTCTGATAATTCTGAGGGTGCACCGCTTCTGGCAGATTGTGCGGCTAATTTTGCCCCCAAATCCGGCTGCAGAGCCGATAATGGCGGGAGAGAAGCCGCTTGTTTTAAGGGGCTGAGAACAGGCTGAACGCCTTTTGCGCTGGCCATCACAAACATCTGGCCATCAATTGCGATCAGGCGCAATTTTTCGGTAGGGCTAATGGCGGTTTCTTCGACCAGCTGGATGCGTTTATCGCCATGCAGATTAGCGCGGATAAAACTGCCCTTGCGCTTTAGAAAAACCAGCGCGGCGACCATCACGCCCAAAAAGACAAGCGTTATGATTATTTGCTGAATGCCAACAATATCCCCGGTCATCTGTCCTGTTCCATCTAGAAAATAGTTAGGCGCCATATCATCAGGGCGCGTCCTAACAGAACAAGGCAAAATCCATGCCAAAGAAGGTGGCTGGAAAATCCATTTCCAACCATCTGATTTATTGATGTTTTTTTGGGTGTTTGGGCAATATCTGTCCTGGCCAGCCTGTCATCTTTTTGACAAAACCCAGACCGACGACAATCCCTATAGGCTCTCTACCCGCTTTTCCGGATCCACAATTTCGGTAAAGCGCACGCCAAAACGCTCGCCTACCATGACCACTTCGCCCTTGGCGATCATTGTCCCATTGACCATGATATCCAGCGGATCGCCTGCCAGCCTGTCCAGCTCAATGACAGAGCCTTCATTCAGGCGCAGCAAATCACGTATCTTTAATTCGGTATTGCCCACCTCAACAGAGAGCATCACATCGATATTTTCCAATACACGCAGATTTTCAGCAGATGCAGGAGAGCTGGATACAGCTGGCTCAGCTGCCCCGGCGGTCGGCTTCTGTTCTGTTTCTGGCGTCTGTGTTTCCTGTTCTTCAGCCATGTGACCTGTCCTTTATCTTTCTAAAAACCGTTTGGTCGTTTTACCTGCCTTTTTTTAAAGAGGCAGTATAATATTAAATCCGTTTTTGCAAACTAATGGCCGCCTTGCCGGCAAGCTCCCCGATTTCCCCTCTAAAAATCGGATTATCTTCTACCTTTATTTTAACCCCGCCATCTATTTTCATAGAAACCACATCACCCTCTTTTAACCGGATCATTCGGCCTACCGACATAGTCGGCTCTCCCAGCAAGGCAGAGATATGCAATGGCACGCTTAAAATCGCGTGTTCCAGCTGTTCGCGCCAGCTAACATTATCCTGACTGGAATCCGACTGCACGCGCGAGCGTAATTGCGAGGCAATAGGTTTCAGGGTTTGCAGCGGATAGACAATATCAATCGTGTCTGAATCTGTGCCTGGCAATTGTATCGCAAAGGAACAGATAATCACCAGTTCCGATCCATCCACCACCGAGGCAAATTGTGTGTTTACCTCGCGCCCCTGTTCAATAAGGGTAATGGCCATAAGATCGCGCCAGGAATTAGTCAGCGCCTCATTCAACCCGGCCGAAACAATTTCAATCACCCGCTCTTCGGTTGCGGTAAATTCTGTACGCTGCAAGCCGCCACTATTGAGCGTACCGCCATAATATGCAGCTGTAATGGTCGAAATAAATTTTGGATGAATGGATAATAACATCGGCCCGCGCAATTCCTCTATGCGCGAGATATTCAAATTCATGAAATTATCAATGCTATCACAATATTCATCAAAGGTTTTTACTTCGGGCGGAAACGGGGTGATACGGGGCTGCAAGCGCAACATTGGCAAAAAGACCGACCGTGCCTGGCGGGCAAAACGCTCATTTACCTGACGCAAGGCATAATAATCACCCATCAGGCTGAGGTCATCCTCGCCAAAGGCAAAGGGGCGTACATCATCTGATTTCGCCACATCAACGCTGACGGAATAGTCGCTATTTTGCAACCCTTCCATCAGTGCATTGACTTCATCACTTGTCAGTTTTTTAGAGGCCATCTTATGTTACTCTACCCACACGAAAAAACGATCACCCGATATCCAGCCTGGCCTATTGCAGAACAAAAGACGTAAAGTGAACTTCCTCGACACCGCCAAAGCCTTCCAGCTTTAGCATCTTCTCGTTAATACCATCTGCCAGCGCCTTTGCAAGGGCTTCGCGTCCAGCTTTGCCTTGAATATCGTCTTCGGTAAATTCGCTCATCACATTCAATATTTCAGAACGCAGGGCGAGCTGGTGCGTTTCAATATTCGCCATGACTGTGTCGTCATATTGTGTGGATACGCCCAGACCCAGCTGCAGGAATTTGCGCGAGGAACGCAGATTGGTGGTAAAAGTACCAGGAAATTCAAAATAGGTCGTAACAAAGGTTTCTACCTCCGGCTTTTCCTTGGCGACCTTTTCAGCAGCGCTTTGTGCCTCTTCCAGAGCGGCCTGCTTTTCAGCCTCGGCCTCTTCCTTGGTCTTTTCAATAATAGCGTCAATCTCTTCGGAAGGATCGGGCTGTTTATTGCCAAAGATGAAATAGCCAACGCCCAAACCGACGGCAACCAGCAGGATGCCTGCAAAGACAAAGATCAGGATTTTTACAAGTCCTGATTTCTTTTTTGGTTCTTCATTTTCTTCATCAGCCATCTTTAACGCTCCTTGAAAGATTTTTTGGCTATTTAAAACATTTTGTCACCGATCAGACAGATGTGATTGGATCTATCATATATCAGGCGGTGATGTTAATCATCGTTTCGTCATTTTTTCCATTTGATACAGCGCGGTCATCCCTATTTTCCTCGCCTGTCCCGGCATTTCCGTTTTTTGTGCCGGACAGCCCCTTATCATTCTTGTTTTGCTGACCGGCCTGCCCGCCGCGCCCGTCTGAAAAACTGCTAAACATTCCCAGTTTCAAACCGGAATTTTCCAGCATCTGTGCCAGGCGAGCTTCGGCCTCAACCAGCATTTGTGCGGCAGCTGAATTTTCTGTTCGCATATGGATATGGGTTGTTTCCTGTTGCTGGGCAAGGGTGATATGTAACCTGCCCAGATGGCGCGGTGACATCTCTATTTCCAGCCCCTTGCCGCCGCCGCGAAACTCTCTATCGATGCGACGTACCAGCATTTCAGACCAGTTATCCTCCTGCATATCCA
>CBFIAD010000079.1:0-9049 GCA_965660495.1 Puniceispirillaceae bacterium (SeqCode) | reverse complement strand
TTTTTAATTTTATTATCGCAAATTCAATAACTTAGAGTATATAATTTTAGCAATTTTGCGTAAAAAGATTTTTCCCATGAAAAAATGCGGGCATTTGCCCACCCGCATTTCAAAAAAAGATTCCCCCCCTTTTGCAAGGGTAGGTTTATCGCCCATAACGCCCTAATCGTCGCGATGCACCCGTTCCATTTTTTCGTGCTGTTCCTGGGCTTGCAGGCTTAGCGCTGCAATTGGGCGGGCTTCCAGCCTGGCCAGGCCAATCGGCTCGTCTGTTTCGATGCAATAGCCAAAGCTGCCATCTTCGATACGCCGTAGCGCATCTTCAATTTTTTGCAGCAGTTTGCGCTCGCGGTCGCGGGTGCGTAAGTCAAGCGCTGCATTGCTCTCAATTTGCGCCCTGTCCATCTGGTCAGGTTTATGCAGGCTTTCTGTAGAAAGATTGGCGATGGTCTGATTGGCTTCATCCAGCAATTCTGCACGCCAGCGCATTAATTTCTGGCGAAAATATTCACGCTGATAATCATTCATAAATTCTTCATTTGCTGAAGGCTTATAGCCCTCTGGCAAATTGGTAATTGGTGAATCAATAATTTTAGATGCTATCGCACTCATTTTTAAGTACATCCCTTTAAAAATCTTGCCTACCCCGTCCAAAACCGAAATGTTCCGGATAAATGACGGGCAGCTCCCCCATTATTATGGCATGGTGTTACTTTAAATTTTGCCTGCTTTCAACCCCAAATTGTGCATCTTGGAATAATCGGTTTTTTAGCGATATTTCAGGGTATTTCTGGGGATTTTTGGAAAGACAGAACAGAAATATCCTTTCTTAATCACGCATATGTGATTTGCCTTTCAGTCTGAATTTTTCAAAACATCTTAATGAAACCTGAACAGTTCATTAACAGCGCTTAGTTTTTTCGAATTTGCTGTTTGAGGAAAAACAAATATGCGCGCCAAGAAAGAAAGGACCTCTTCTCGTGAATATCCTGATTGTTGAAGATGATACCGTTATTGCAGATGCGATAGGCATAACTTTGTCCCAGGCTGGCTATCACCATGTTCACGCCAAAACAATTGAAGACGCACTCAGTGAATTAAACCATAATCATGTAGATGCTGTTTTGCTGGATATCAACCTGCCAGACGGGGATGGTACGCGCCTGACCCGGTTAATCCGCAAAAGCTATTTGCCTGCTCCGATTTTGGTCATTTCCGGCAATAGCCGAGTGGATGATCGCATCACCGCACTGGGCGCAGGAGCAGATGGATATCTGACCAAACCCTTTGACAGATATGAATTGCTGGCCTATCTGGAAGCGATCATCCGGCGGGCAAATGGCCATGCCTCTGCCCTTATCAAGGCCGGGAATTTAATGATGGATCTCAGCCGCAATCTGATCTCGATAGACGGTAAATTTGTACCACTTACACAAAAGGAATATCAGATTGTGAATTTGCTATGTATGCGTAAAGGTGCGGTTCTGAGCAAGGAATCCTTTATCTCGCATATCTATGGCGGCATTGATGAGCCGGATAGCAAAATCATTGATGTGTTTGTCTGCAAATTGCGGCGCAAGCTGGAAAAAAGCGGCCTGAAAAATGCCCGAATTGATACGGTTTGGGGACAGGGCTATGTCTTGCGCGACGAAGATGAGGAAAATCAAACAGAAGCAATAGCGGTGTAAATTTAGCCTCTTTTATCCCTCTGCAGCCAGAAGGCCGGTGAATATCCCTGTCTTCTGGCTATTTTTTTTCAAAAAGCACCCTGTTTTATCCGCAACAAACCATGTTACGGGCTTTGCCTGTCCTGGCAATTATCTATATTCTTATAGTCAGGGTTTAGCAGACACCCCTGAATAAACCGGATAAAAGGCATAATGTGATGATATATGAATTTTGTGTTGGTGATTTTGTCTATCATCCCGACAGGCCGGATTGGGGAGCTGGCCAGATACAATCCATTATTGGCTACCGCATCACAGTTAATTTTGAACATATGGGCAAGACTATTATTCTGGCAGACCAGATTAGCCTGTCACCTGTCGCAGATGGGACAGATTCTGCCCCTAAGCGGTTATAGGCGGCGGCGTGTTAACGCCAGATTAATACATATCAGGCCAATAAAAATTTGGGCCAATAAAATTTTGGGCCAATAAAATTCAGGGCTGGGCTTGCAAGGTGCAGAATATTTTTGGGGAAGCAATAGAATGTCACAGGCACAAGCGATAAAAAAATCGGGCAAGATGAAAGGACGTTTCAAGCCGAAGGGACGGCAAATAGATGGCGAAAGCCTGGCAGAGATAAACGCCCTGTTCGCCGATAATATTCCGCCCCGTGACCAGCTTATCGAAGCCTTGCACATCATCAATGACCGCTATCATCATCTAGGCGCGCGGCACCTGGTTGCCCTTGCCCATCTGATGCGCCTGCCAATGGCCGAAATATGGGAAGTAGCCAGTTTTTATGACCATTTCCAGTTGGTAAAAGAAGGCGAGATGCCGCCACCTGCGCGCACCATCCGCATCTGCACCTCGCTTTCCTGTATGATGGCGGGCGCGAACCAGTTGCTGGCTGAGGCTAAAAAGCTGGAAGACCCCGCGGTTCAATTCATTGCTGCCCCTTGCCTTGGTGCGTGCGATACCGCCCCGGCCATTGCAGATGGCCATGCGCTTATCGGGCAACATGATTTGGCAGGGATTAAGCAGAGCATAGCCAAACCGGCAATAAAAACCCGTCTGGACAGCTTTATTGATTTTGATGCCTATCGGGCGGCAGGCGGTTATCAGCTGGTTGAGGCCTTGCAAGCTGGCAGAGCCGATAAAGAGACGCTGATGGCCGAGCTGGGCAAGGCAGAACTGCGCGGCCTAGGCGGGGCAGGATTTCCTACCGGACGCAAATGGCAAATTGTTGCCAGCTATGAAGGCCCGCGCCTGATGGCGGTCAATGGCGATGAAGGCGAGCCGGGTACTTTTAAGGACAGGCTGTATTTAAGTTCTGACCCACACCGCATGATAGAGGGCGTGCTTATCGCTGGCCATCTGGTTGGCATTGATAAAGCCTATCTTTATATTCGTGATGAGTATCCCGAAATCATTGCTGCCTTGCATGAAGAACTGGCAAAGGTGGAAAAAGCCGGACTGGCCAGCCATATGGGTCTGGAAATCCGGCGCGGGGCGGGCGCTTATATATGCGGCGAAGAATCGGCCATGATAGAGAGCATTGAAGGCAAGCGCGGCCTGCCGCGCCACCGCCCCCCCTATGTCGCGGAAAGCGGCCTGTTTGGCCGGCCAACGCTGGTCAATAATGTGGAAACCCTGTATTGGGTGCGCGATATTCTGGAACAGGGGGCAGACTGGTATAATCAGCAAGGCAAACCAGAGCATCCAGGTTTTCGCAGCTATTCTGTTTCCGGGCGCGTCGCTCGGCCAGGCGTCATACGCGCTCCGGCTGGCAGTACCGCAGCCGAGCTAATCACAGCCTGTGGCGGCATGGCAGACGGGCATCACTTCAAAGCCTATCTGCCCGGCGGGGCATCGGGCGGTATTTTACCTGCCACAAAGGCGGATATTCCGCTGGATTTTGGCGGCAAGCTGGCCGAAGAAGGCTGTTTTGTTGGCTCTCATGCGGTCGTGATATTATCGGATAAGGATAATATGTGGCAGGCCGCACTTAATCTGATGCAGTTTTTTAAACATGAATCCTGCGGTCAATGCACCCCTTGCCGCTCTGGTACTGAAAAAGCGGTTCAGCTGATGACATCGGCAAGGCCGGATACCGCATTGTTAAAAGAATTATCGCAAACCATGGCTGATGCCAGTATTTGCGGTTTGGGACAGGCCGCCTCCAATCCCTTGATAAGCGTTATGAAGCATTTTCCAGAAGATATCCCGCCCTTTTCTGGCCAGCAGAAATAATCAGGTAACAGAGATGACAAAACAACCAGAAATCAACCGCTTTACCATAGAGATGGATGGCAAAAAAATTTCCGCCAGTGCTGACAAGACCATCTGGCAAATTGCCCGGGAACAGGAAATTGATATTCCCCATCTATGCTACAAAGATGACAAAAATTATCGTGCTGACGGTAATTGCCGCGCCTGTATGGTGGAAATTGAGGGCGAGCGCGTGTTAGCTGCCTCCTGCCAGCGCAAAGCCAGCCCGGGCATGAAAATTACCACCAACAGCGAACGGGCAAAGACATCGCGCAAAATGGTGATGGAATTATTGCTTGCCGACCAGCCTGCCCGTAACGATAGCCATGATCCCAACTCTCATTTATGGCAGACAGCCGATAAACAGGATATTACCACCAGCCGGTTTGCCCCGAAAGAACCCCCGCAAGCCGATAGCAGCCATCCGGCCATTGCGGTGAATATGGATGCCTGTATCCAGTGCAATTTATGTGTGCGTGCCTGCCGCGAAGTGCAGGTTAATGATGTTATCGGTCTGGCCGGGCGCGGGGCAGATGCCCGTATTATCTTTGATTTTGACGATAATATGGGCGCATCCACCTGTGTGGGATGCGGGGAATGTGTACAAGCCTGTCCAACAGGGGCATTGATGCCTAAAACCTTGCTGGCAGATGATCAGAAACTGGCCATCACCCCTGATAGCCAGGTCCATTCTGTCTGTCCCTATTGCGGGGTAGGCTGCCAGCTGACCTTTAATGTAAAGGATGACAAAATTGTTTCGGTAAATGGGCGAAGCGGGCCTGCCAATAACAGCCGGCTATGCGTAAAAGGCCGATATGGCTTCGATTATATCCATAATCCCGAGCGGCTGACCCAGCCCCTTATCCGGCGCGTGGATGTGCCAAAATCTGCCTCCCTGCCCTTTGACCCGGCCAACCCGCTTACCCATTTTCGCCCCGCCACATGGGAAGAAGCCCTCGACTATGCCGCCAAAGGCTTTATGGAGATAAAACAGACCAACGGGGCATCCGCACTAGCTGGTTTTGGCTCTGCCAAGGGCACGAATGAAGAAGCCTATCTGGTGCAAAAGCTGATACGAAGCTGTTTTGGCACAAATAACGTTGATCATTGCACCCGGCTTTGCCATGCCTCTTCTGTGGCGGCTCTATTGGAAAATATCGGCTCCGGGGCGGTGACAGCCTCTTTTTCCCAATGCCTGAATTCTGAAGCCATTATTGTGATCGGGGCAAACCCGACGGTGAACCATCCGGTTGCCGCGACCTATATTAAAAATGCCGCCAAGGCAGGGGCAAAATTATTCGTCATGGATCCGCGCGGCCAGGCACTGGATCGCTATGCCACTGCCTCGCTAAACTTCACCCCCGGCAGTGATGTCGCGCTGTTAAATGGCATCTTGCACACCAGCATCGATGAAAAACTCTATGATAAGGGCTATGTTGAGGCGCATACAGAAGGCTTTGATGCCCTTGTCGAACAAACAAAGGCGACCCCCCCTGAAAAAATGGCGCTGATTTGCGGAATTGAGGCAGAAACCATCCGTTCGGTTGCCCGTCAATTCGCCGTTGCAAAGGCCGGTATTATCTTTTGGGGGATGGGGGTATCGCAACATACCCATGGCACAGATAATGCGCGCTGTCTGATATCGCTGGCCTTGCTAACAGGCAATGTGGGCAAGCCAGGCGCAGGTCTGCATCCATTGCGCGGTCAAAATAATGTGCAAGGCGCATCGGATGCCGGACTGATCCCTATGTTTTTCCCGGATTACCGTTCGGTAGAGGATGCCGCTACACGCCAGCAATATGAAGATTTATGGGGAGTTGAGCTGGATAAGGAAAAAGGCTTGACCGTCGTTGAAATTGCCGATGCCGCCTATGAGCGAAAAATTAAGGGCATTTATGTGATGGGCGAAAATCCGGTGATGTCCGACCCTGACCAGGCCCATGCCAGAGAGGGTTTTGCCCGGCTGGAACATTTGGTGGTACAGGATATTTTCATGACCGAAACCGCCGCCTTTGCCGATGTGATTCTCCCTGCCTCTGCCTTTCCGGAGAAAACCGGTACGGTCACCAATACCGACAGGCGGGTTCAGATGGGGCGTATCGCTGTACCCATGCCGGGGGATGCACGCCAGGACTGGTGGATTATTCAGGCACTGGCCAGGCGCATGGGACAAAGCTGGGACTATACCCATCCATCTGATATCTTTGAAGAAATGCGCGTTGTGATGCCCTCTCTTAACGGGATTAGCTGGCAAAGGCTGGAGGCAGAAGATGCGGTGACTTATCCATGTGCGGATGAAAAAAGCGCCGGGGCAGATATAATCTTTGGTGACAGCTTTCCAACTGCCAGCGGGCGCGGGCGCATGACCCCTGCCTCTATTCTGCCCCCCGATGAAGTGCCCGATGAAGCCTATCCGCTGGTGATGTCCACAGGCCGATTGCTGGAACATTGGCATACTGGCTCTATGACCAGGCGAGCCAGGGTTCTGGACGCGCTTGAGCCAGCCGCAGAAGTGCATATCAGCCCCGAAGATATGTCTGAGCTGGCGATATTGCCTGGCCAGAATATTATTGTCGAGACACGGCGCGGGCAAATTGAGCTGTTCAGCCGGATTGACCCGAATCTGCCAAAAGGTATGATTTTTGTACCCTTTTGCTTTACCGAAGCGCCGGCAAATATGCTGACCAATCCGGCCCTTGACCCCTATGGAAAGATACCGGAGTTGAAATTTGCCGCAGCACGTTTAAAACGCCCAATTACAAAGCCAACTGCCACATAACAGCCTCCTATGAAAAAACGATAGGCGTAGCCGGTATGTTTTTTAAAAGAGCCTAAGTTACCTTATTGTCGCACCCTGTCATCTTTGATTGATGCGCCGGGGCAAAAAGACTAATATCAAAAGATGGGACAATGGGCGCTGGCACTATCAGGGCTATCGACAGAGTGTGTTGAGCGAGCGCAAAATAGCTGCAAACGGGGAAATTTGTTGGATTATCAGTCTCTGTTACAAAAAAAAGTCGGACAGCTGAAAGACGAGAATCGCTATCGGCATTTTGTCGAGCTGGAGCGGTTAACCGGCCGGCATCCCTATGCTTTGTGGAATCACCCCTCAGGTGCGCGCGAAGTGATTATCTGGTGTTCAAATGATTATCTGGGCATGGGACAGAGCGACCATGCCATTGGTGCGATGCGTGATGCGGTTAGCGCCCATGGCACCGGAGCAGGCGGCACACGCAATATTTCCGGCACCAGCGCCTCTATCGTTGCCCTTGAACAGGAGCTGGCCAGCCTGCACAGCAAGGAACGCGCCCTTGTCTTCACCTCTGGCTATGTGGCGAACGAGGCTTCTATTAGTGCGCTGATTAGCCTGCTGGATAATCCTGTCATCCTGTCTGATTCGATGAATCACGCCTCTATCATCTCCGGCATTCGCTATGGAAGAGCAGAAAAGCTGATTTTCCGCCATAATGATACTGCCCATCTGGAAGAATTGCTGAAAAGCCTGCCTATTAATCGGCACAAGATCATTATTTTTGAATCTGTCTATTCGATGGATGGGGATGTTTCGCCTATCGCAGAGATTGTCGCGCTGGCTAAAAAATATAACGCCATGACCTATCTGGATGAGGTTCATGCGGTTGGTATGTATGGCGCAGAAGGCGGCGGCATTGCCCAGCGCGATGGCATAGAAAATGAAATAGATGTCCTTCAGGGGACGCTTGGCAAGGCCTTTGGGGCGATGGGCGGATATATTGCCGGCAGCGATGCGTTATGTGATGCGGTGCGCGGCTATGGTTCCGGCTTTATTTTTACCACTGCCATGCCCCCTGCCCTTGCCGAAGCCGCCCTTGCCTCTATTCGTTATTTGCGCGGTTCAACAGATGAGCGTCGCAAGCAACAGGAACAGGCAAGCTATCTTAAGGAAAAATTGCGGCAAAGAGGTCTGCCAGCGATGGCCAGCACAACCCATATCGTACCGGTTATGGTAGGCGATGCGATGAAGACTTCCGAGATTAGCTGGACATTGCTGCAGGATTATAATCTGTATATTCAGCCGATTAATTATCCAACTGTTCCGCGCGGTACAGAGCGGCTGCGTATCACACCAGGCCCGTTGCATACAAAAGAGATGATAGACCATCTGCTTGATTGCCTGGACACAGTCTTTCGTCAGGTTCGCCCACCTTCCTATAAAGCGGATTTTCTGCCATTAAATCAACTGACAGGCTAGACGGGTCGGCCTATTCACCTATATCGATAAAAGAAGGTTACCGGCTGTGATATCAGAGCCGGATATGCAATTTAAAGCTGTCATTTATAGGGTTGAGAATGAGCGTTAAGCCACTTCCGGGGGATCATCCAAACTGGCCATCCCATGCCAAAACCGGCTTGTTACTTGTGAATTTGGGTACGCCGGATGCGACCGACAAAAAATCGATGCGGCGCTATTTAAAACAGTTTTTGTCTGACAGGCGGGTTATTGAAGTCCCGCGCCTGTTATGGTGGCTGATTCTGAATTTGATTATTCTGAATGTGCGCCCGAAACGTTCCGGGGCAGCCTATGACAAAATCTGGCTGAAAGATGATCCGGATGGGTCGCCGCTGCGCAAATATACGCGCCTGCAAGCAGAGATGTTGCAAGCCCATTACGGCCAGCGCGAGGATTTGGTTATTGATTGGGCGATGCGCTATGGCCAGCCCTCTATTCCGGACAGGCTGGATGCCTTGCAAAAGATGGGCTGTAACCGGTTTGTGATTATCCCGCTTTATCCGCAATATGCCGCCTCTACCACCGCAACTGTCAATGACGAGGTGTTTGCCTGGGCATTGAAACAACGCTGGCAACCGGCTATCCGTACCGCTCCGCCCTGGCATGATCATCCGGTTTATATTGAGGCATTAACACAATCTCTGTCCGATCATTTCAATGGCCGCGCGATGCCGGAACATTTAATGCTGTCCTTTCACGGGATTCCCTATCGCTATTTTGTGCAAGGCGATCCCTATCATTGTCATTGCATGAAAACAGCCCGGCTGGTGCGTGAAAAGCTGGATTGGGACATGAATAAATTCCATGTCTGTTTTCAGTCACGTTTTGGCTCGGAACCCTGGCT
>CBFIAD010000078.1:0-9591 GCA_965660495.1 Puniceispirillaceae bacterium (SeqCode) | reverse complement strand
TACTACCGGAAAGGGCAGGCTGGCTGCCATTTCAGCCAGATTGCCCGAAGTGATAAGCCAGCTTTTCGGCATTTCCAGATGGGCACGATCCAGTACTTCTTTTAAAAAAACCTTGTTGGAACAGCGCAAAATCGATTGCGGGTCATCAATAACCGGCATCCCCAGCCTGTCTGCTGCCAAAGCAAATTCATAAGTATAATTATTTAATTGTGTGGTGGTGCGGATAAATAGCCCGTCAAAGGAGGCCAGCCGCCGCAAATCGGTTTTCGTAATCACGCTACAGGCGATATCCATCTTTTTCCCAGCCCGGATAAAGGCATTAATCGCACGGTTATTGGAAGGGGGCAGGGCTTCATCCCGGTCAATCAGTATGGCCAGATCAAAGGCAGAATGGCGCATCAGTGTCGGGTTTGGAATAGGCGCAGATATAGCCGCACTCAGCGCCTCGGCAAAGCGTGGCCGGTCTTTTTCATCGATCGCGGTAAAAGATAGAGGCCAGACATAAACTACCCGCCAGCCCTGTTTGCCGCGCTGCAGCTGGACTTCCAGAACAGGGGCGGGAAACAGCCGGTAACATTGCCGGCACAGGCGGCGCGCCCACCTGGCATCGCTCTGACCAAAATAGAATTCAAGCGATATTTTATCCTGCTGCGAATAATGGGTGTCCAGATAATCCTGTGGTAATAAAGAGCTGAGCACATCGAGATGTTTTGTATATAATCGGCGGCGCACCAGGCCGGACAGTGTATCCACAGTTGGCAAGGTTCGGTTGGCCCGCGCTTCGGCAATCAGCGAGACATAATAGCCCGACCCCAGATATTCATCGCCCGGACACAGATTGATGATATGGGTCTGGCTGCCCTGACGCTCGGTATTATTCAAAAATTGCCGGGCGGTTAATATTTCCAGCCGTGCCTGTTCACCCAGATGCTTCGCCAGATGACGGACATCCTGTGCGCGCGAGACTACAAGTAGGCTGCGCTGGCGTCTGGCAGGACTGTCACCGGAACGAATGGCTGTTCCCTCATGGCTGACGGGGCTAACCATCTTCAGCGCATCCTCGCCATCTTCATAATAGCCGGGAATATGTTTTTGCCCCACAAAGCCGTGACGCTGATAAAAGCGTATCAGGCCGGGGTTGTTTGCCCGCACCTCCAGCGACAGGCGGCTCAGGCCAAGGCCGCGCGCATGGCCGCGCACCGCCTCTATCAGCTGTGTGGCGGCCCCCTTTTCGCGCCATGCTGCTAGCACCGCGATGGAATATAGCCGCGCGCTTTTGCCCCTTTGCCGCCAATGGATGACCGCATAGCCCGCAACGATATCGCCAGCGCGCGCCACCACCAGCCTCTGTGTCGGACTGTTCAGGGCGCGGGCAAAGGCACGGGTAGACATTCTGTCTGTCTGAAAACAGCTATTTTCCAAGGCGACCAGCGCGTCTATATCGCCTGTTCGCCCATCGCTGAGGGTGATGTCCATACTGTCCGCCCGGGGCGCACCCCACCATTAAACAAGGAATATTTTGCTATCTGCCTATATGGGGGCGTTGTCAAATAAATTATCAGAAAGGGAGAGGGGAGTTAAATTACAAATCTGTTGTGGTTTTTAAATTTACTGGATCTTTGAATCGGTTGAACCAAGCCCCCCACCGCCTTAGAATCTTTGTCATGGGGCGTTTGGTGCGCTATGGTTCTATCAACTCGCTATGATTTTAACATCTTGCTATGCTCTATCATCTAGCTATGATCTATCCTCAGAGATAGCCGCACGCAGGGGGGGGGAGAGGCGATGAGCCAGCTTAACCGAATTATTGTCCAGCTTCGATGCCAGCCCGGCACAGCTTACCGCGTTGCCGATGAAATCCATGAGCGCGAGATAGTCTCGGAGCTGTATTCCACCAGCGGGGAATGGGATTTGCTGTTGATTATCAATGTCCCAAAGGGCGAGGATATCGGCAAATATGTCAATGACAAGATACTGGATATTGCCGGTATCTCACGCTCGCTTACCACCCTGACCTTTACCAGCTTTTAAAAAATCCGCCCCCGCCCTTTGATACCTTTTGACACTATTTAACGCCCTTTTTTGATATTTTTTAAAGACAGGAAAAGCCTTATGCCAGTATCCCAATCAAAGGCGCTGGGCGTTCTGACCGCCCTTGTCACCGTCAGCATCTGGGCGTCATTTCTGGTCGGCACGCGCTTTGCGGTCAGCCGCCATTTTACGGTTGAAGAGGTTTTGCTGTTGCGGCTATTGCCAGCGGCCATTGTGATGTCGCCCTTTATGTTCAAGCTGGGGGTGATACCAAGGGGGCTAGGCTGGTTTGGAAGTTTTGCGGTGATGTTCGGAGCAAGTGCGGTCTTTCCCTTTTTAATCTCGCAAGGATTATTTTATGCCCCGGCTTCGGATGCCGGTGCGCTTGCCCCTGGTATGTTGCCTTTCTGGACGGCTCTTGCTGCATTTTTCATGCTGGGGGAGCGGCCCAAAAAACTGGCTTTATTGGGGCTGGCGGCCATTTTGGCCGGGGCATTAATGATAGGGCTGTGGCAGAGCCTGGCAGGCGCGCATAGCGGTGCGTGGCGCGGCTATATTTTCTTTTTAATGGGCTCAGGGCTCTGGTCTATCTATTCGGTGATTTACCGCCAGAGCGGGCTTACCCCCTTGCATGGACTGGTTATTGGGTTGTTCTGGGGGGCGGTACTGGT
This sequence comes from Puniceispirillaceae bacterium (SeqCode), assembly GCA_965660495.1. GTDB lineage: Bacteria > Pseudomonadota > Alphaproteobacteria > Puniceispirillales > Puniceispirillaceae > JADHLI01. Next base: position 6,889 of record CBFIAD010000078.1, on the reverse strand, counting down.
CGTGCCGGTTACCTTGCTGAGCGGGAATGTCACTTTTAGCGAGGTAACCTTGCTGGATATTGCCGGCTTGATATTTTTGCAAAGCTTTGTGATCGCTATTCTGGCCATGATTTTATTCAGCTATGCGGTGAAACGTCTTGGCGCTGCCCAGACAGCTGCCTTCGGGGCGCTAACGCCTGTTCTTGCCCTGCTGGGCGGTGTGTTTTTCCTGGGCGAAGCCTTTTCCCTAACCAAGATAATCGGTGTTAGTCTGGTAGCAGGCGGGGTGCTGTTGGCCTCTGGTATCCTTTCGGCTGGCAAATCTGTCAAATAGCGTTTTTGCGGTCTGCAAGGCGCAGGACAGAATTCCTTTTGCCCGGCGCAACAGATATGGTTGAATAAATAAAATTTGGTATGGGGAAAAGCGGTATGGCCAGCGGCACTTTGATCACCATTAAAAACAGTTTGTCTGACAAGGGCAGTTTTTCTGCCTATCATGTTCGCCCGGCAAAAAGTATGGCCAAGGGTGGGATTGTTATTTTGCAGGAAATTTTTGGCCTGAACGCCTATATCCGCGAAGTGTGTGACAGCTTTGCCGATGACGGGTTTGAAGTGATTGCCCCCGCCCTGTTTGACCGGGCAGAAAAAAATATAGAGCTGGGCTATGATAGCGAGGGGGTTGCCAGAGGTCTTGCCCTGAAAGAAGCGGTGGATGCCTATTCAGAAAGCGATATTCTGGCCTGTTCTGCTCATCTTTCAGATCAGCTGAAAATAGCGGTTATCGGCTATTGCTGGGGCGGGTCACTGGCCTGGCGGATGGCGTGTCGGCATAGCCGTTTTGATGCGGCTATCTGCTATTATGGCGGGCAATTACCCAGCCTGGCACAAGAAGTGCCAACCTGTCCGGTTCTGGCGCATTTCGGCCGCAAGGATGGGTCTATCCCGATGGAGGGGGTGGAAAAATTTATCGCTGCCAGAACAGAGGTTCAAAGCCATATTTACGAGGCTGATCATGGCTTTAGCTGTCATCACAGAAAGCAATATGATGTGACCAGTGCAACGCTGGCCCGTAGCCGTAGTAATGATTTTTTGGAACAATATTTAACTAGTCTACCTTAGACCAATTATTTTTCGTTAGGCAATCTTTTGGCAATAAAGGACATGGCAAAAAATAGCGGTATAATCCGCACCGTATGATGAAAGGCCACAAAGGCCACATCAAAGCCAAAGATAAGGGCAAGCAAGGTTACCTCATATAACCCGCCCGGCACAAATGCCAGCCAGACTTCGAGAAAGCTAAACCCGTCCAGCCTGGCCATCAGCAGAGTGGCGATCAGATACAAGCTCAAGATAAGCAGGGCATTGACAAAGCCATCTTTGAGATAGCCCAGAACTTCCCGAAACGGCACTACTGCCAGCCTTGCCCCTATCGCGCCGCCAATGGCCAATTGGGCCAGGATAACAAATTCATTGACGCGCGGCAGGTCTGCCCATCCCATTAAATGAAACAAGATAGACAGGCACATAGGCCCAAGCAGATAGGGCAGGGGAAAACGCAAAATCAAAGCCAGACTGAGGCCGGCCAATGCCAGAAATATAAATAACCCCATCTGGTCAAGCGACAGATCAAACATCCCCGGCATATCTGCCAGACGCAAATTGGAAAGCGCGACCGCCTCGCCGCCCTGAATAAATGCCAGCATCAAAGGGGTGGAAACAAAAACAATTGTCACCCGCACCAAATGAAAAAGTGCGACTACATAATCTTTGTCGACAAGCTGGCGCGCCAGAATTAGGGCTTCTGCCTGTCCACCCGGCAGCGAGCAAAAAAAGGCCAATCTCTTTTCATAGCCGCGCCATCTGGTCAGTAACTGATAGCCGGCCATACAGACAATAAAAGTAGTGACCATCATCACACAAAGGCTTTTCCACCAAAGGACAGCTTCATGGAACAGATCCTGGCCAAAGGTCGCCCCGATCATGACAGAAAGCCCCAATATCACCGGAATATGAAACCATCTTGCTACCCCTAAATAGGGCTGTATCGGGCGTACCAGCCCGCCTGCAAGCCAGACCCCGAATAAGCTGCCCATTAAATAGGGAGCGGGCATATTCACTTGAAAAAACAGCCAGCCACTGGAAAGCGCCAATGCAAAGGTAATGCCCATCTTTACAGCGTCTTTTCGAATGTCATTTAAGCGTGGCAGGAAAGGCATTCTGGCATTAATCCACTAAAGAGGTATTCTGTGTGAGGGTGTAGATAAAAAAGGGAAACCGATTTAAGTTGTTATAAAATATATAAAGATGGCCTGGCTGGAAGAATATTTTATTTTTATATGGGAAAGAGATAATAAAGCAATGGCTCTTTTCCTGTCCTGCCAGACTTGCCGGGGCAAAGGAAAATCAGTCGGGCCATCTTTATGCCAGTTATCTTTATCATTGACCGGCAAGCGGGCCTTCAGGCAGGTTGAGCATAGAGCCTTTCATCTTCTGCTCTCTTTCCTTTCTGGCGGCGGTTTATGCTTACTATTCTTGTACAAAATATTTTGCCGGTATTTTCCGTTTTATTTCTGGGATTTATTTTGGGAAAATACCAAATGTTTTCGCGCGCAGAGGCTGCTACCCTTAATCGTTTTGCCTTTATGGTGTTGCAGCCGCCTCTGATATTTTCCCTGCTCAGTCAGGTAGATTTATCTGCCTTTCATTATCTGGCAGTATTAAGCTATGGGTTAGGGCAGGTGATAATTTTTACCCTGTCCTATCTGTTGTGCCGATTTGTGCTGCGCCATGATGTCATGGAAAGCTGGCTTTTGGCGATGGCGATGATTTTTGTCAATTCCCTGCTCTATATCTGGCCGATTTCAACGCTGATTTATGGCGAGGCAGGCAATATTCCGATTGTGGCGATTGTGGCCTGGGATGCATCGATTGTCTTTGCCTTTTTTGTCATTTCATCGGACTTGCTGGCGCATAAAAAGGCAACGATAGGGGCATCTGTTAAGCGGCTTGCCAAAAACCCTGTCCTGCTGACCATTATCTTTGCGATAGGGTTTAATCTGGCAGGTCTGTCTGTTATCGCGCCTGTTAAAACCGCGCTTGGTTTTATCAGCGTATCTACCGCGCCTATTACCCTGTTTGCGATGGGGGTCATATTATCCGGGACAGCCCTGATGCCCTCGCGCACGGTGTTTGTGTTATCGGGGATAAAATTATTTGCCCTGCCCATGCTGGTGGCCGGGCTGTTATTATTTGGCGACTGGCCAGCAGACTGGCAGCAATTAATGGTGCTAAATGCGGCTGGCCCGGCAGGGGCGATGCCCTTTGCGATAGCCATGCTATATGGCATCAGCACCGACCGGATCGCCCCGATTATTATCTGGACATCCTCTTTATCGCTATTCACGCTGGCCTGGCTGGCTTGAACAACAAAAACAAAAAGATTCTAGCCCGGTTTATATTTTGATTCCGTTGCCAGGCGAGGCGGCTTTAGCTGGTTTAAATCGCATTGCACATCCAGCATGGCAGAAAAATCATCCCCGCCAAAGCCGCGCGAACGTGCCAGGCTGAAGGCCTCTCTGGCAGCGGCTGCCATCGGCATGGAAACGCGCTGGCTATTGGCGGCCTCTACCACCAGGCTGAGGTCTTTATGGGCAAGATCAATGGTAAAGCCCGGGGCTTTATCATCGCTTAGTATTTTTGCTGGCCAGGCAATTTTCAACTGGCCATTTACGGCTGTTGTGCCATAGAGAACATCAAGCGTGCTATCCAGATCAAGGCCAAATCCGCTGGCCAGAGACAGGGCTTCGGCATTCATCTGGCAATAGGAAATCGCCAGGAAATTATTTACCAGCTTGGTGCGCGTGCCGGCCCCTTGTGCCCCGCAATGATAAATATCACTGCCCATTAATTCCAGCAAAGGCAAGACGCGCTGATAGCCATCCTTGCTGCCCCCTACCATAAACAGGGATTGGCCGTTATCTGCGTGCGAGGCAAGTCGGCCGACCGGGGCATCGACAAACTCTACGCCCTTTTCGGCACAGCTTGTAGCAATGAAATCGGTGGTTTCCGGGCTAACCGTGCTCATATCCATAATCAGCTGGCCTGATTTTGCGGTTGATAAAAGCGCCTCTGCGCCCGTAGCTATTACCTCGCGCACGATGGCAGAATTTGGCAGCATGGTGATGATAATATCGGATTGTGCGACTATTTCGGCAATAGAGCTGCATTTGTGTCCGCCATTGGCGATAGCGGCCTGTAATTGGCTGGCGACGACATCATAGCAAAAGACGCTATAGCCGCCCTTGATGATGTTGCTGGCCATAGGCAGACCCATGCGTCCCAGCCCGATAAATCCGATTTTTTCCATTTTTCTTCCCTCGGCTTTTTTGATGTTAGGCACTTATTTTTTTATCATGCTATGGGCAGAGGCCAGAGGAAAGAGGATTTTTTAAGTTGACTTATTGGCCATAGGGTCAAATCATTTTAGCCTCGGATAATCGGGCAAAAAATACGGAGATGGGAATGCTGGATTTGGCAGGGCGCGCATCAATTTATCAGCCGGAACAAGAAGGGCTGATTTTTCCGGAAATTCCGGAAAACCAGACCATAGAAGAAGAAAGACAATATCGTAAAGAACGGCTGGTTGCCGCGTGCCGTGCCTTTGCTTTGCAAAAATTCGATTACGGTTTTGCTGGCCATTTGACCGTGCGCGATCCCGAACATCCCGAATTATACTGGACCAACCCGATGTGTGTGCATTTTGATAAGGTAAAATTGTCCAATCTGATATTGGTTGATCATGATGGCAAGGTGATCAAGGGGGATTATGCGGTCAATCGCGCTGGTTTTGTCTTGCACGCAAATGTTCATGAAGCCCATCCCGATATTATTGCCATGTGTCATGCCCATACTACCTATGGCACCGCTTGGGCGGCAACGGGTCGGCCGATTGAGCCAATTACACAAGATGCCTGTGCCTTTTATGAAGACCATGTCGTCATTGGCGATGAAGCCGGAGCGGTTGCGGTAGAAAATCACGCCGGCTCGAATGTCGCACAAGCCTTTAAAGGGGTAAAGGCTGCCTTGCATCAAAATCACGGCCTGTTAACCGCCAGCCGTCATAGTATTGATTCAGCCGCTTTCTGGTTTATTGCGCTGGAGCGGTGTTGCCAGCAACAGCTGGATATTGCTGCCAGTGGCATTGACCCGATTTATATTCCGCCTGAACGTGCCCGTTATAGCCGCGAGCATGTGGGCAGTGACTATATTGGCTGGCTGCATTTCCAAACCATCTGGAATCAGCTGGTCGAAGATGCCCCGGATATGTTTGACTAGACGGTTTTTGCCGGCTAGCGAAACACTAAAATACCTGGCGTTTAACGGAGGGGGTTTTGTCTGAAACAGGTAAAAAAAACATCCTGTTTTTGATGTTTGATCAGCTGCGTTTTGACTATTTAAGCTGTTATGGCCATCCGCATTTGCACACGCCCAATCTGGATTGGCTGGCCTCGTGCGGGGTGCGTTTTACCAATTGCTATGTGCAATCGCCTATCTGCGGGGCATCACGCATGAGCTTTTATACCGGCCGCTATGTCAGCTCGCATGGGGCGGCATGGAATGGTTTTCCGCTAAGGGTTGGCGAGATGACGCTAGGCGATCATTTGCGCGCTGTCGGAGCAGATGCCTATCTGATTGGCAAAACCCATATGCGTGCGGATGCGCGCGGCATGGCCCGTTTAGGCCTCGCCCCGGATAGCATTATTGGTGCACGTGTCGCTGAATGCGGTTTTGATATTTTTACCCGTGATGACGGCTTATGGGGGCAAGGGCCTGATGGCGCTTATGATGAATTGCCATCTGCCTATAATAGATATTTGCAAAATAAAGGCTATGGCGGGGATAATCCCTGGCATGATTTCGCCAATGCGGGTCTGGATGAAGAGGGGGATATGGCTTCGGGCTGGCTGTATGCCAACAGCCATTTGCCAGCGAATATCCGTGAGGAGGATTCAGAAACCCCATGGCTGACCCGCGAGACGCTGAAATTTTTAAAGCAGCATGAAAATAGCACGCGGCCATGGATGTGCCATGTCAGCTATATCAAACCGCATTGGCCGTATATTGTGCCAGCCCCCTATCATAATATGTATGGAAAAGACTGTTTTTTACCGCCTGTTCGGAGCCTGTCCGAGCTGGAGGATCCCAACCCTGTCTATGCCGCCTTTACTCAAAATGCGATTTGCAAAGCCTTTCAAGATGAGGATGTTCGAAATAATGTCTTGGGCGCTTATATGGGGCTGATTAAACAGATAGACGACCAGATGGGAGTGTTATTTGAATATCTGAAAACCAGCGGTCAGATGGAAAATACCATGATTGTGGTAACCTCAGATCATGGCGATTATCTGGGCGATCACTGGCTGGGCGAGAAAGATTTGTTTCATGACCCATCGGTAAAAGTCCCCCTGATTATATATGACCCCAGCCCGCAAGCCGATAATAGCCGAGCCACTATTTGCGATGCCTTGACAGAATCCATTGATTTGGCAGCAACTTTTATGGATTTTCTCTCAGGCGATGTGCCTGATGAATGGCTGGAAGGGCGTTCTTTATTGCCTTTCATCTATGGGCAAAACCCCAAAGAATGGCGTGATTATGTGGTCAGCGAATATGATTATTCCATGTCACCTCTAGCGGGTAAATTGGGGGTCAGCCCAAAAGATGCTAGACTGTTTATGATCGCCAATGAAAAATGGAAGTTTATGCATGCTGAAGGGGGGATGCCGCCTATGTTATTTGATCGCGAAACAGACCCGAATGAGCTGGTTGATTTAGGGCGGCATCCAGATTATCAAGAGGCAGTGCAAAGCGGTTATGAGATGTTGCATCGCTGGGCGTTGCGCTGTGGCCA
>CBFIAD010000077.1:0-9640 GCA_965660495.1 Puniceispirillaceae bacterium (SeqCode) | reverse complement strand
GAAAACCAGTCCGGCATTCTGGCCTTCCGGGCCAAAGATGCCGCCGCTTATGGCCAGCTTATTCATCTGCACAACCTCGCCATTTATACGCATCTCGCTATCGCTGGTGGCGCGTTTCTGTAGCTGGTTTTTCTGGCTGAATTCCAGTGCAGTTCGAAAGGAGAATTCCGCGCTATTTAAGGAAAACTCGGCGTGATTTTCGGCCAAATTCAATTGAAGCATACCAGAGGCAATGCCAGTGGAACTGGCACATCCCAAACACCGCCAGCTGGCATTCATATCATAGCTAAGAGAGGATGTTTGTGGCAGGCTCTCGCTTAGATAGCCCCAGAGGAAATATTTTCCATTTTCTACAAACTGATTGCCATCACCAATGATATTCAGATTGGCCTCTTCCCCTTTTAACCAGGCGCCATTTACATGTTCAGGCGGGCTATCCAGCCGATTAAATTTTGAAATGTCAGGCTGTTTTGCCAGAAAGCTGTTCAACGCTGATTGGCCTGTATAGCTGGAAATGACAGGATTATCTGTATCAATCGCAAAACCGGCATAAAGCTGGTTGGGGGTGGCAGCGATATTGGCATAGAGCTAACCGGTTCTTATATCTGTTGCCATAGACGAAGAGACTGGCCCACTATTTCCGCCCATACAGCCCGATAATAGCAGCGCCATCGCAGATGAGGTGAAAAGCCATCTTTTTTTTCGCATTCGCGTATCCCTTTTGGCCTGTCAGGACATTTAACATTGCCATCCATAAGGCTATCCGCAAAATAGGGGTGATGTTTCCTGTCCTGAGGGATAGGGGTTAATACAAAAGGATGACCCAAAAGGAGGGGGTTATTCAGCGCAAATATTAGGCAGTTTTTTGTGATATCTACCTCATGCGGTGACAAGAGACTTGAAATTCGCCTCAATAAAGGCTATGACCGCCTTCAAAGAATTTTAGTAGTGAAATACGTTTTTTATCCAACGCATCTACATCTATTGCAACTCTATCCGGGCGCGGGCTTTTTTACCACCGGGTATCAATCGCGCAAATCGGTATATATTTGCATAAAACCAGAGATGTTATTTCTCAGCCAGGCGCACCTGCCCGGTATTCGGGCGTCGGCAAGTGCCCAGCGGTAAATAGATGAAACGGGTAAACCTGATAGCTATAAAAATAAGGAGAAAAACCCCGATGGCCACAACAACACTTTCAGACAAGAAAATCGCGATTATGGTTGCAAATGGTTTTGATGAAGCCCGCTTTATTGAAATCCAGAAAATGTTGCTGGCCGTTAATGCGCGCCTGAAGGTGATTGCTCCGGGCGCAGGCCTGGCACATGGCCGCAATGGCGATCAGGCGGGTATGTCCTATCCTGTGGATGCCCAGCTATCTGAAACATTGGCGGTCGATTATGATGGTCTTGTTATTCCATCAGGCGATCTGCATATTTCTGTTTTATCTGACGAATTGCACGCCTCACGCATCATCCGCGCCTTTATGCGTGAAAATATGCCGGTTCTAGTTCAGGGCAACGCCATTGATTTGGTTGCTGAAATTGACAAGGACATTGATGGTGAGGCGATCAAATCCGCCGGGGTGATAGCAGAACATAATCATCTGTTATGGATTTCAGAAGATACATCGCTGGCTGAGGCCTCGCGCAAATTTGTTGCAAATTGTCTTGCGGCAATTGATGAATCAGAAGAAGATGGCGGAGATAGCGCGGCTGCGTAGCCGGGCATTTTTCTGATCAGCTTAAGGCTAATACGAAAAGATGGAAAAAATACCTTCGCCCTGTATCAGCATTTGCCAGATTGATGCTGTTAGTCAGACCTGTAAGGGCTGTTTTCGTACCCGCCAGGAAATTGCCCGCTGGCCAGCCATGGACGGGGCAGAACAGCAACAGCTATTAGCAGAACTTAAACAAAGGCGGGCAGACCAAACAGGGATCGTTCGCCGGCAAACCGCGCGGCAACATTCTGCCCGGTAAGAGGCTAGAGTGCAGGTATGAAAACAAGTTTAGAGGAATTGGCTGCCGATAAGGGCGTATTGCTGGCAGATGGGGCTATTGGGACAAATCTGTTTAAAGCCGGTCTGGAAACCGGCTATCCCCCCGAATTATGGAATGTGGAACGACCCGAAGCGATCACCGCCCTTTATCAGCAATTTATTGATGCGGGCAGCGATATCATCCTGACAAATTCCTTTGGCGGCACCTCTTTCCGGCTAAAACTCCATCAAAGCGAAACACGGGTAGCAGAACTTAATCTGGCCGCGGCTGTTCTGGCCAGACAGGTGGCTGATGCGGCCGCCCGTCCTGTGCTGGTAGCAGGGTCTATCGGGCCAACTGGCGAGCTTTTTGCCCCGCTTGGGATGCTGACCGATATCGATGCAGAGGCAGCTTTTAGCGAACAGGCAGAAGCGCTGGCCAAAGGCGGGGTCGATATGCTCTGGATTGAAACCATGTCCTCTCTGGAAGAAGTGCGCGCGGCGGCCATTGCGGCAAAAAAAACCGGCTTGCCGGTCATGGCTACCATGACCTTTGATACAGCCGGCAGGTCGATGATGGGAATTAAGCCCGAGGATTATTCAGATTTTGCTGCCGAAATAGCGTTGCAGGGTTTTGGCGCAAATTGTGGTATCGGGCCGGCTGAATTAATCGATTCCGTTTCCTATTTTGATAGTCGGCAACAGGACAGATTCGTGATCGCCAAGGGCAATTGCGGTATTCCTGCCTATGTAGACGGGGAAATTCACTATCATGGCACGCCAGAGCTGATGGCAGAATATGCGGTGATTGCACGTGATTTGGGTGTGCGTATTATTGGCGGATGTTGCGGCACTAGCCCTGAACATATACGCGAAATGCGTGCGGCACTGGATCACGTCCAAAAATCACCTCCCCCCTCCAAAGAAGAAATTGAAAAACGGCTGGGAGTTGCCTGGAAAGATTTGCAACACGCCCCTTCGGCAAATAGCCCGGATGGGCGCGATCGCCGCCGCCGGCGCACCGGGCGAAGCAGGCCGGCTTCATAAAAGATTATTGGCTGGCAGGTGCTTGCCGACTTGATGTTTCATCATTTTGGTGCATACTGCCGCCTGTCAGGTTCTGGCTGACATTTTTGATTGAAGGAGTTCTTGCGGATGCATGTTTATCGAACCCATAATTGTGGCGCGTTGAGCCATGCAGATATCGGTCAAACAGTAAAGCTTTCCGGCTGGGTACATCGCAAACGCGACCATGGCGGGGTCGTCTTTATTGATTTGCGCGATCATTATGGTTTGACCCAATGTGTGGTCGATAGCACCGATAGCGCCTTTGGCGCGGCAGAACAGCTTCGCAATGAATCGGTTATTACCATTACCGGCGAGGTGCGTGCCAGAAGCGAAGATACAGTAAATAAAGCGCTTTCCACGGGTCAGATTGAAGTCCAGATTGCCGCGCTTGAGCTGCAATCTGCAGCCGATACATTGCCCTTGCAGGTAAATTCGGAGGAAGATTCAGGCGAGGAAGTGCGTCTGCGCTATCGCTATCTGGATTTGCGCCGCCAGCGCCCGCACGCCAATATCATGTTGCGCGCCAAAATCATCCAGTCTATCCGCCAGCGCATGGTTGCCCTTGGCTTTACAGAATTTCAAACCCCTATTTTGACCGCCTCCTCGCCAGAAGGGGCGCGTGACTTTCTGGTGCCGGCCAGATTGCATCCGGGCAAATTTTATGCCCTGCCACAAGCCCCGCAGCAATTTAAACAGCTGATCATGGTCTCCGGCTTTGATAAATATTTCCAGATTGCCCCCTGTTTCAGAGATGAAGATAGCCGTGCAGATCGCAGCCCGGGCGAATTTTACCAGCTTGATCTGGAGATGAGCTTTGTTGAACAGGCGGATGTATTTGCTGCTGTTGAGCCGGTCGTCAAAGGCGTGTTTGAAGAATTTTCAGATAAAAAAATAGACCCTGATTTTGTGCATATCCCCTTTGATGAGGCGATGCTGAAATATGGTAGTGATAAGCCGGATTTGCGGATAGCGCTGGAAATTTGTGATGTCACAGATATTTTCCGGGGATCCGATTTTTCCATTTTTGCGAAAAATATCGAAAAAGGGGCGGTGGTACGTGCAATCCCCGGCCCCAACTGTGGCAGCCGGGCTATCGCCGATCGCATGAATAGCTGGGCACAAGGCGAAGGCGCACCCGGTATGGGCTATATCATCTATGGCGATGGCGAAGCCAGAGGCCCAGTGGCCAAGGCATTGGGAGCAGAAAAAGCCGAACAGATTAAACAGCAGCTTGGCGTCACAGATGGGGATGCTGTATTTTTTGCCTGTGCCCCTGCCTCCGAGGCGGCCAGCCTGGCCGGCAAGGCGCGGGTGCGTATCGCTCAGGAGCAAAATTTAATCGATGAAAATCTGTTTAAATTCTGCTGGATTGTTGATTTCCCGATGTATGAGCTGGATGAAAAAACCGGCAAGATTGAATTTTCACATAATCCGTTTTCCATGCCGCAAGGCGGTATGGATGCGCTGAATAATCAGGATCCGCTGACCATCAAGGCATGGCAATATGATCTGGTTTGTAACGGGGTGGAATTATCAAGCGGGGCTATTCGTAACCATCTGCCAGAGGTAATGTATCGTGCCTTTGAAATAGCCGGCTATAAGGCAGAGGTGGTGGATAAGCAGTTTTCCGGCATGATCAGTGCCTTTAAATTCGGCGCACCGCCACATGGCGGGATCGCCCCCGGCATCGACCGGATAGTGATGCTTATCGCTGATGAGCCAAATATCCGCGAAGTTATCCTCTTCCCGATGAATGGCAAGGCAGAAGATTTGATGATGAATGCCCCTTCCGAGGTAGATGAAACAGCGTTACGCGAATTGCATATCCGCAAGCAACTGCCCAAAGCCTGAAGACCGCAGAGGTTTTTTTAGCCGCTCTGGCCGGACGTCCCTAATCTGTGGGTCGCCAGCAAGGTGGCGGCCAGTAATAAAACCGCCCCTGTTTGATGCAATGCGCCTGCCCAAACAGGCACGCCCAGTAGCAAGGTGGTCAGGCCAAGCCCAAACTGAATAAAGACAATCATCCCCAAGGCATTGGCCAGCCTGTTTTGCCCTGTCTTATAGAGCTTGCGTATCAGGCCAATGACTGCGATGACAGCAAGAACCGCTATCCAGCGATGATGAAACTGGGCAGAGGCAGGGTTTTCAAATGCATCCCATATCCCCTTTTCCCCATATTCATAGGGGATAAGCCCATCGCCCATTAGCGGATATTCATTATAAAGCAAGCCAGCATCCATCCCTGCCACAAAAGCCCCTGCCAGAATGGTCAGCCCGACCAGCGCAAGGGTGGCCAGATTATGCCCTCCCGGCAAGCGGGCACGCCCAAATCGCAAATTGGCTGCTGTCCAGACAAGGCCGGCAAAGATGATAAGGGCAACACTGAGATGACTGGCTAGCCGATATTGCGAAACAGCCGGATTATCCACCAGACCGGAAGTAACCATCCACCAGCCAACAACCCCCTGAAAACCGCCCAGAAATAACAGCCCTGTCAGGGGCAATTTATAGCCAGCCGGGATTTGCCCACGCAGCCAGAAATATAATAGCGGCAGGAAAAAACATACTCCCAGCAAGCGCCCCCACAAGCGGTGAAAATATTCCCAGAAAAAAATCGTCTTAAAGCCGGCCATATCCATATCGGAATTAATCTCCTGAAATTCGGGAGAGCTTTGATAGAGCTGGAAAACACGTTGCCATTCTGCCTCGCTAAGCGGGGGAAGGGCGCCAATCAGCGGCCGCCATTCCACCATGGATAAGCCGCTTTCGGTCAGCCGGGTGATGCCGCCTATTACCACCATCAGCCCTACCATCACAGCCATGAAAACCAGCCAGCGCACAATCGCCATTGGCGGGCTATCCGGTAGTGAAGCGGTCAGTTTTGCAGGCATTTTATTTCCAGACTTTCTTTTCAGAATCGTATTTCTGTTACAATCCAGATGGACAAAATTAGCCCATCTCATTTTTGCTATTATATAGAATATTGGCGTTATCCATTAAAGTCTGCACGTCAAAAGAAAAAGTAAAAACCACGAAAAAGCGTTAATTTGCCGCATCTTTTGGCAGCCATTTCCGGTGTTTTGCTATCTGGCGCTAAAAAAATTATTCTTTTTTCCTATTCGTCTCTTGACAGAAACCGGCATACCCCCCACCTATGGCGCAAGGTTGTCTGGCACTCCATTAAACAGAGTGCCAGATATGAGGAGCAAACAACAACTAGTTATATTTTTGGAGGCTATGGCATGAAATTTCGGCCGCTTCACGATCGCGTTCTGGTACAGCGCGAAGAATCAGAAGAAAAAACCGCAGGCGGGATTATCATTCCTGACACTGCAAAGGAAAAGCCAATGCAGGGCAAGGTTATCTCTGTTGGCTCTGGCGCACGCGATGAGCAGGGCAAGGTTACCCCTCTGGATGTGAAAGAGGGCGATATCATTCTGTTCGGCAAATGGTCCGGTACAGAGATTAAGCTGGATGGCACAGATTATCTGATTATGAAAGAATCAGACATTATGGGCATCATTGGCTAACCGCCTGTTGATTGAAATCACGCAAATTTTATTGAAATAAAGGAAGATAAAATGGCTGCAAAAGACGTAAAATTCGGCTCAGATGCCCGTACTCGCATGATGGAAGGCGTGGATATTCTGGCCAATGCAGTAAAGGTAACTCTGGGCCCTAAAGGCCGGAACGTTGTTCTGGATAAAGCATTTGGCGCACCAAGAATTACCAAAGACGGTGTAACCGTTGCAAAAGATATCGAACTGGCTGACAAGTTCCAGAATATGGGCGCACAGATGGTTCGCGAAGTGGCTTCAAAGGCAAATGATACTGCCGGCGATGGCACCACAACCGCAACTGTTCTGGCACAAGCTATTGCCCAGGAAGGCGCAAAGGCTGTTGCTGCTGGCATGAACCCGATGGATCTGAAGCGCGGTATCGATCTGGCTGTTGATTCAGTGGTGAAGTCACTGGAAGCCCAGTCACAGAAAATCACCACTTCGGATGAAGTGGCGCAGGTAGGTACTATTTCTGCCAATGGCGAAAGCGATATCGGCAAGATGATCGCAGAAGCGATGGAAAAAGTCGGTAATGAGGGTGTTATCACGGTTGAAGAAGCCAAGAGCCTGGAAACAGAGCTGGATGTAGTAGAAGGTATGCAATTTGACCGTGGCTATCTGTCACCTTATTTTGTGACCGACGCGGAAAAAATGCGTGCTACTTTGGAAGACCCTTATATTCTTCTGCATGAAAAGAAGCTGTCCAACCTTCAGGATATGCTGCCTATCCTGGAAAAGGTGGTGCAGTCTGGCCGTCCATTGCTGATCATTGCTGAAGATATCGAAGGCGAAGCATTGGCAACATTGGTGGTCAACCGTCTGCGTGGCGGCCTGAAGGTGGCAGCTGTAAAGGCACCTGGTTTTGGTGACCGTCGTAAAGCCATGCTGGAAGACATTGCTATCCTGACAAATGGCACAGTGATTTCAGAAGAGATCGGCATCAAGCTGGATACCGTTACGCTGGAAATGCTGGGCACAGCCAAGCGTGTGGAAATCACCAAAGAAGATACCACCATCGTGGATGGGGCAGGTGCCAAGGATGATATCGAGGCACGTTGCAACCAGATCCGCGCACAAGCTGAAGAAACCACTTCAGATTATGACAAGGAAAAGCTGCATGAGCGTCTGGCCAAGCTGGCTGGCGGTGTGGCGGTTATCCGTGTTGGCGGTGCAACCGAGGTTGAAGTGAAAGAGCGTAAAGACCGTGTGGATGATGCGATGCACGCGACTCGCGCTGCGGTACAGGAAGGCATTGTACCGGGCGGTGGTTCTGCTCTGGTCAAGGCCATTTCCGGTCTGGAAAAGCTGAAGGCTGAAAATAACGACCAGTCTGTTGGTATCAATATCATCCGTCAGGCACTGCAGGCTCCTGCTCGCCAGATTGCCTCAAATGCCGGTGCAGAAGGCGCGGTCATCGTTGGCAAGCTGATGGAAAGCACAGATGCCAAGCTGGGCTATAATGCACAGACAGGTGAATTTACCGACCTTATCAAGGCGGGCGTTATTGACCCGACCAAGGTTGTGCGTTCTGCTCTGCAAAATGCCGCTTCTGTGGCCAGCCTGCTGATCACAACCGAAGCTATGGTCGCCGAAAAGGATGAGCCAAAGCCAGCCGGCGGCGCTCCTGACATGGGCGGTATGGGCGGTATGGGCGGTATGGGCGGCTTCTAAGACGCCTCTGTCCTATCCAAAATTGTAAAAAAGGCGGCCAGAATTTTTCTGGCCGTTTTTTATGTTGGGTAAAAAATAGAATTTGACTGTCACAATTTTTCAAACGGTTTTTGCGAATCAGACAGTTTATACTTTAATATAAACATCTCTCCGGCTTTGGCGCTTTCAAATTGGTTCATGATGTCCGGCCATTTTATAAAGATCAGCGCGGCTTGTTTATTTGCCGGCAATTTATCCCATCTATCAGGCTGTTTTTGAGGCATGAAGATACCGACTAATCCGTGCCTTTGATAGGCTGCCAATTCTGCTTTATTGCGGGTGATATTTATATCATTGGAAAGAAAATATTTACCGCCTTCCTCCGCATATCGAGCAAACCACTCTACGTCGGTTATGCCTTGCCCATACTGTTTTTTAATTAAAATTATTTCTAAATTAAATAATTTTAATATATTTGGCAGTTCTATAAATAATCTTGGCGGCAGATTTTCATCTATCGCGATTTTCACTGCTTTCCTTTTGCGGAATATCGGGTTGTAAAATATGCCATTAGTGAAAAGTAGCTTTTTGCTTTTCGCTACGCATTATCTCAAAATTAATAGCTTGCTGAACAAGAGATATATTTTCAATTTCATATTCCTGTGCAATCTCTTTGGCGGAGGCTTTGCGGGCGCTATGAATATCAAAAAGAAGTTCAGACTTTATCCGATGTCCCCTGATATGCGGCTTTCCAAAAGTGATGGCAGGATGAATGATGATGTCAGGAAATTTTTGATCTATCTGCCAGCTAAAGATAGTCTTTTTTGCGCTAAATATCCTGCGCTCAAGAATAGGCTCAAAAAACTCAAGAAAGGATATTTGGCTGGTTTCAATATTTATCCCGTCATATGTTTTTTGTCCGAATAATTGTTTTCTGAAAACCTCTGCTCCGTCTGTAGCCAATTCAAACTCAGGCTTATAAAACAGGTCTTCATTTTTAGCCAAATGATGTAATAAATTAGATCGTCTTTTGGGTTTGAAACCCTTTTCAGTAAAAAAATGAAAAATATCCAAAAAAATAAAATCTCGATAGGAAGCAACAATTTGATTGTCGATCTTTTGAACGATTTCCAAATCTTTTGGAGTCCAAAGTTGGCGATAACCGAGTCCTTTTCGAACATAAGCAGTCGACCAGCCGTGAATATGGCTAATATTGGCGGTGGTATAAATGGGTGTATCAATCAGATCACGCAAAGCCCCCTCCGTCCCTTTCAGGTCAGCTCAAAAACATTGTGAATCTCTATCATACCAAAATTAACACTTTATGCCAAATGTCAACTGACCCTCCTTAAGGATAGGACACTTCTCCCCCTAACTCCCTTCT
>CBFIAD010000076.1:0-9729 GCA_965660495.1 Puniceispirillaceae bacterium (SeqCode) | reverse complement strand
TTGCGTAAAAACGCTATGAAGGAAAACATCTAGCATTATACAAATTATTTAGCTTCTTATTTGCCTTTCTTTTGTTTGGCTGATAAGTCCTATTTTGTAAACGATAATGACGCTTTGCCGGAGAATGATGAATGTCTGCTGAAACAACCCATGGACAAGCTGCACATGAAATGAATGCCCCTGATAGTGAGGTCAATGTGCGCGAAGTATTTGGTCTGGATATCGATATGCGCGTGCCGGCCTTTTCAACCGGCTCGGCCTATGTACCGGCCATCGATCCTGATTATCAGTTTGACCATGATACCACTCTGGCTATTCTGGCCGGCTTTGCCCATAACCGCCGGGTGATGGTGCAAGGCTATCACGGCACTGGCAAATCCACCCATATTGAACAGGTTGCCGCGCGGCTGAACTGGCCATGTATGCGCGTTAATCTGGACAGCCATGTCAGTCGAATTGACCTGGTAGGCAAGGATGCGATTGTCCTGAAAGACGGCAAGCAGGTAACCGAGTTCAAGGAAGGCATTTTGCCCTGGGCATTGCAAAATCCTGTGGCGCTGGTTTTTGATGAATATGATGCCGGACGGGCGGATGTGATGTTTGTTATCCAGCGCGTTCTGGAAGTCGATGGCAAGCTGACCTTGCTGGATACCAGCCGGGTGATTACCCCGCACAAACATTTCCGCCTGTTTGCCACCGCCAATACCGTTGGTCTGGGCGATACAACCGGCCTGTATCACGGCACCCAGCAAATAAATCAGGGGCAGATGGACAGATGGTCTATCGTTACCACCCTGAATTATCTGCCGCATGAAGACGAGGTCAATATTATTCTGGCCAAGCAAAAATCCTATCAGACAGAGGCAGGCAAAAAGCAGATTGACCAGATGGTGCGGATGGCAGATATGACACGCAAGGGCTTTATGGCAGGAGATTTATCCACGTTGATGTCCCCGCGAACTGTGCTGACATGGGCAGAAAATGCATTGATTTTTGATGATATCACTTTGGCCTTCCGGCTGACCTTCCTGAATAAATGTGACGAGATTGAGCGGCCAACCATCGCAGAATATTATCAACGTGTGTTCGGAATTGATCTGCCAGAAGCCCCTGCAGCGGCACAAAAAGCCTCTTAAAAAAAGAGACAGGATAAAAGAGCAGGATAGTTTTCGTGAGCAAGCCAGACGACCAGTCCGATTTTCTGAAAGCCAATGCCGCTGCGATGCGTGCACTGGCAGGCGGCGTGGACAGACAAGTGCGCTATGCCGGACAGGATACCCATATCGGCAAGACAGAAATCAGGCTGCCTGCCCTGCCAAGAGAGCGTAGCCGTGCTGCCCGAAGCGATAGCCGCGGGGCAGCTGATTCCGCTGGTCTGTGGCTGGCCCACCATAATGAAAAAACCCATCGCCAGCTCTGCCCGACTGCGCCGGCGGCCAAAGCCATTTTTGAAGCAGCAGAACAGGCACGTGTGGAAGCGGTCGGCGCAAACCAGATGGAAGGGGTGCGCCATAATTTATCTGCAAAGCTGGATAATCGCTATAATAATATGCCAATTGGCGCACCTGAATCAGGCGATGATAGCGCCATTGTCGAAGCGGTCCGGCTGGTGGTGCGTGAAGCGCTGACAGGCGATGCCCCGCCAGCCTCTACGGCGATGGTAATGGATTTATGGCGGCCATGGATAAAAGCGCGCGCCGGCGATCTGCTGGAGGAGATGCGCGATGCCGAGGGCGACCAACAGCAATTTGCCGATTTATCCAAGCGCCTGATCACCGTCCTGCAATCGGAAATGGGCGATACAGCTGAAAATAACGAAGATGGCGATGATGCCGATGATGGCAGTCAGGATAATAATGAGGATGGCCAGTCTGATGAGGCGCAATCTGCAACCGGTGAAGACGATACATCAGATGAGGATGGTCAGAGCCTGGAACAGGATGGGGATGCGGCCGGCATGGCATCAGAAGACGCCGCAGAAATGGAATCTGATTCCGATATGGACGGGATGACCGATGGCGAGACCCCGGGCGGTGAGCCGGGCGAATCCCCCTATAAGACCCAGCAAAATGAAAATCCCTATAAAATATTTACCACCGAGTTTGACGAGGTAGTGGATGCATCTGATCTATGTGATCCGGCCGAGCTGGAGCGGCTACGCTCAATGCTGGACAGGCATCTGGAAAATCTGCATCAGATGATCGGCAAGCTGGCAAACCGCCTGCAACGCAAATTAATGGCCTTTCAAAACCGCACTTGGGAATTTGATCTCGAAGAAGGGATGCTGGATGCGGGCAAATTGCACCGTGTGGTTACCCAGCCCTTTAGTGCGCTATCCTATAAACAGGAAGAAGATACAAAATTTAAGGATACAGTTGTTACCCTGCTTCTGGATAATTCAGGCTCAATGCGCGGACGGCCAATTACCATCGCAGCCGTCACCGCAGATATTCTTGCCAGAACGCTGGAGCGTTGCGGGGTAAAGGTTGAAATTCTGGGCTTTACCACAAAGGCGTGGAAAGGCGGTATGTCACGCGAAGCCTGGCAGGCAGCTGGCAAGCCAGCTATGCCCGGCCGGTTAAATGATTTGCGCCATATTATATATAAATCTGCTGACCAGCCTATGCGGCGGGCACGCAAATCGCTTGGCCTGATGCTGCGCGAAGGTATCCTGAAAGAAAATATTGATGGTGAAGCCCTAGTTTGGGCGCATGATCGGCTTATCGGACGCCATGAGGATCGCAAAATCATGATGGTGATTTCCGATGGTGCGCCGGTGGATGATTCGACCCTTTCCTCGAATAGCGGCAATTATCTGGAAAAACATTTGCGCCATGTGATTAACATGATCGAAACTCGCTCGCCAGTGCAATTGCTGGCTATCGGGATCGGCCATGATGTAACCCGCTATTATAAAAGAGCGGTCACCATTACCGATGTGGATCAGCTTGGCGGAACTGTTATGGCTGAATTGGCTGATTTATTTGACGAGGACAAGAAAAAATCCAGCCTTGGCCGATTTAAACGCTAGAGCTGATTTCTCTTTTAACAGAATCAGATAACAAAAAACCCCGCTTAAATCCTGGCGGGGTTTTTCCTTAATGGAGTGTGTTTGCTTTTTTAAGCAGATTGTGTGGCCAAAATCTCACGCTTCAGGGCGCGGGCATCATCTGCCAGCTCGACATTGCGAGCTTGCAATAAAAATGCATCCAGACCGCCATGTTTTTCAACTGTGCGAATGGCGCTGGTAGAAATGCGCAAAGTTACATCGCGACCCAGAATTTCCGAATTCATGCTGGTGCGCTGAAGATTTGGCAGAAATCTGCGACGTGTGCGGTTTTTTGCATGGCTGACATTATTGCCAGACATCACGCCTTTACCTGTAATTTGACAACGCTTTGACATTTTATTCCTCATCGCGGCCATGCCGCTTTTTGCTTACTCATAAAAAATATCGTTCGGGTTTATACTGCCTTATGGCTGGCAGGTCAAGCAATTCTATGTTTTTGCTGGCTATCCTTGCGGCAAAAAACACCGCGACCCGGACTATTTTACCCTCATTTTCTGCCGCCAGCCAAGATGGGTAAAATTAATCATGGTGCCTTTACTTAAATTTAACTTCTTTTTGCTAGAGTAATGGAATGACACCGAATATGGACAGGCTAATCAAGCGAAATGTAACCTTGCAGGACAGGCGCACCTCTGTTCAGCTGGAATCCTATGTCTGGCAGTCGATTGATGCTATTTTATCCATAGAATCAATCTCTTTGCCTCTATTATGTTCTGAGCTGGATCAAAGGCGAGGGGATTTTAAGCTGGCAAGCTCTATCCGTCTGTTTGCCCTGATTTATTTTCGCACCCTTAGTACCTATTTTCATGATGAAACAGGGGATAGGGATATGCTGCACAGTCCCAGACCCCATAATTTCAACTGTTTTATCAGCTCTTTGAAACAATTTTCGAAATATGCGCGGCATGCAAAATCGCCTGATCAGCAGAAAACCTCTTCTGTGTTATCTGATTTACCTGATCCAGCCCGTCCGCAATCATCATTGCCTTGAGCTGGCGTAACATCTGCCCCACAATATATGGCCCTTGCAAGGCAAGTGCGGTGTAAAGCTGTAGCAGATCTGCCCCAACCAGCAGCCTGGCATAGGCCTGTTCGGCGCACCCAATACCGCCTGCCCCTATGAGCACAATATCCCGCGCTTTCACAGCTTGCAGATGGGCAGCGGCCATTGCCAGCACATCAAGAGAGCGCCGCGTCAGGGGCTGGCCAGACAGCCCGCCTGCCTCATCGCGATGCCGGCTTTGCAAGCCTTCTGGCCGGGCGATGGTGGTATTGGTCAAAATAAAGCCATTTATGCCTGCCTCCAGGCTGGCATCCATTGCGCGGAAAAGGTCGGTTTCTTGCATATCCGGGGCAAGTTTTACAAAAACAGGCGGGCGCCTATCTGGCTGGCTTATCGCTTCATCCCGTCCTTTGAATGCGGCCTGTAATACCTGTTTGATATGGTTTTCATGTTGCAGATCGCGCAAGCCGGGCGTGTTGGGCGAAGAGATATTCACCGTTAGATAATCTGCCTCACCGGCCAAATAATATGCACCCTGATAATAATCAACCACCATATCCGGGCTGGTTTTATTCGCCCCTATATTAACCCCGATCACCCCCTGACGATGGGCGATTTTACGCAGATTATTTCGGGCAATTTCCATGCCTTTGGAATTAAAACCATACCGATTGATTACTGCTTCATCCTCTGGCAAGCGAAACAGGCGCGGTCTGGGGTTGCCAGCTTGCGGCCTCGGGGTAATGGTGCCCACTTCTGCAAAGCCGAAGCCCAGCCGGATAGCGCCCTGACTGGCCACACCATTTTTATCAAAACCGGCGGCCAGCCCCAGCGGATTATCAAAAGAAAGGCCAGCGGTTTTTACCGGCAATAAAATTTGATCCGCAATAGGGGCAAAGCCATGAGCAAGGGCAAAAACAGCGATATTATGGGCTGTTTCAGCTGGCAGTTTTTGTGTCCAACGCGCTGCAAATTGCCACATAGCACCCTTCTTTTTCTTCTGTTTGTTTTTATTCAGGCCCGGTTTCTTATTCAGACTCTGTTTTTTAATCGTTATCTACCAGCCTATCTTGTAACACCGCATCACATAAATCGATGGATTTTGACAAGCCATAAAGGCGGAAAAAACTGCCCATACGCGGGCCCTGTTCCTGGCCAAGCATGGTTTCATACAGGCATTTAAACCAGTCGCGCAAATTCTCGTAACGCTCTTTACCGGCAGCATAGACCACGCTTTGTACCTCGCTTGCTTCGGCATTTTCCGGCAATTCGGCCAAGGCGGCCCGCAGATCAGCGATATAGGTTTTTTCTTCTGCTGTTGCGGTGCGGTATTTTTTATCCGGCCGCACCCTGTCCTGATAAAAGCGCACCGCATATCCTGCCAGCTGGCCGAGATGGGGATGGGTTTGCGGGGTCGTGCCGGGGGCATAGCTTTGAATATATCCCCACAGCTCATCAGCGGTTTCAGCAGAACAGACCGCCGCCAGATTCAATAATAGCGAAAAGCTGACCGGCATTTCGGCATTTTTATCGGTAGCCTGCAAATCGATATGCCAGGCCGGGTTTTCCAGCCCTTCTTCGAGGCTTTGTTCAGGCAATTTCCCTAAATGGGTGAAATATTCATCTACCGCTTTGGGGATCACATCAAAATAAAGGCGTTTGGCACGTTTTGGCTGGCCATACATGAACAGAGCCAGCGATTCCGGACTGCCATAGGACAGCCATTCCTCAACCGACAGCCCATTGCCTTTGGATTTAGATATTTTCTCGCCATTTTGATCCAGAAACAGCTCATAGGAAAATCCGGCAGGCGGCGTGCCTTTTAATACCCGCACAATTTTAGAAGACAGCGTCACAGAATCGATAAGGTCTTTTCCGCTCATCTCGTAATCAACGCCCAGCGCATACCAGCGCATCGCCCAATCAGCCTTCCATTGCAATTTACACCCGCCGCCTGTTACCGGTACTTCTACCTCACGGCTATCGCGCGGATCGATATAGGTGATTTTGCCGCCATCTATATCGGTTGCGATTACCTTTGCCTGCAAGACCTGACCCGTATCAGGGCAGACAGGCAAAAACGGGCTATAGGTAGCTTGCCGCTCTGGCCCGAGGGTTGGCAAGATAACATTTGTAACGGCCTGATAATTAGCCAGAATATGCAACAGAGCGGCATCAAATGCTCCGGATTTATACATCCGGGTCGCGCTGATAAATTCATATTCAAAACCAAAGCTGTCCAGAAAGCTCTGCAAACGGCTATTATTATGCGCGCCAAAACTGTCATGCGTGCCAAACGGGTCTGGCACATCGGTCAGCGGCATTTGTAAAAAAGGTTCGAGCTTTTCGGGATTAGGCACATTATCGGGCACTTTGCGCAAACCATCCATATCATCTGAAAAACAGATAAGGCGGGTAGGCCGGCCTGTTAGCACTTCAAAAGCACGTCGTACCATGCTGGTGCGCACCACTTCGGCAAAGGTACCAATATGCGGCAGGCCAGATGGCCCATAGCCTGTTTCAAATAAAACCGGACGCTTTGGATCGTCTGTTGGCATTTTTGCCAGCCTTGTTTGCAGCGCGCGCGCTTCGGCAAAGGGCCAGGCTTTTGCTGCCTCGGCCAGAGCAGGTGATATGGTTGGATTATCCGCTGTCATATTGAAATAATATTCCCTGTTTTTGACCATGCCGCTATCGGATAGGCAGATATATTTCTGTGTAAAGGTGATAAGATGCTGGCACGGCCGGGTCAAGTCTTTGCTATGCGCCTTTCATCTGGCAAAAGGCTGATGACAGGGCGCAATCACAGCTAGGCAATAAAGCCCTGCTTACGCTATATTGTGCGTTATGAATGTTGCACCAGATTTCTCTAACACCAGCTTTTTATGGCCAGATTATTCCGGCCTTTTATGTCTTACCCCGGAGGGGGAAATCTGCCGCCC
Organism: Puniceispirillaceae bacterium (SeqCode); assembly: GCA_965660495.1. Classification (GTDB taxonomy): domain Bacteria; phylum Pseudomonadota; class Alphaproteobacteria; order Puniceispirillales; family Puniceispirillaceae; genus JADHLI01. The sequence goes on along the minus strand of CBFIAD010000076.1, from coordinate 2,714 downwards.
GATGCCAGGTGAGCTAGAGGCGATGCTGGGCACAACTAACCTTATTGTCTGTCATAAAAGATGGACAGAAGCCCGGCTAGGACAGTCTCTGGATAATACGCTGGATATTCTGGAATTATTTGCCTTTATCCGGCCCGCCCAGATGCTATCGCCTACCCCGGGCGGGTTGGCCGGGCGGCTGGGCTTGCCGCAACCCGCCACCGCAGAAGATAAAATCCTCACCATCGCCCAGGCCGCAACAAGATTGCTGGATGAAGTGGCAGATATAGCTGTTCCAGAGCGTACAAAACTGGCCGAAATAGCCGAGATGATGCGGCGCGGCGGCTGGCGATGGGCACCGGATATTTTATTGCGGTTGGGGGTGAGCGCTGCAAAAGATGGGCCGCCCGATGGCCGGGCAGCCGCGATATGGTCAGGCCTTGCAGAAATTCCGGAAAGCGGGTTTCGCCCGCCGCCCGGCATAAAACCCGTGATGCCGGATGCCGCCAGAGAACGTCTGGCAGAGATGCTGGGCGGTCATGCAGAAACACGGGCCAGTCAGTCAGACTATGCGGCCGCAACTGCAGCGGTCTTTGCCAGTCCCGATAGCGGGCCTACCCCTTTTTTACTCTTGGCAGAAGCCGGGACGGGGACAGGTAAAACACTTGGCTATCTTGCCCCGGCCAGCCTGTGGGCAGAGCGCAATGACGGCGCGGTATGGATATCTACCTATACCCGCACTCTGCAGCATCAAATCGCTGATGAGCTGACCCGCCTTTATCCCGACCGCAAACAGGCAGAAAAAAAAGTCGTGCTGCGCAAAGGGCGGGAAAATTACCTGTGTTTGCTAAATCTGGAAGATGCACTTGGTCGGATGCCGGGCGCGCCGGCAGATGCCATTGGATTGGGGCTAATGGCCAGATGGGCAAGTGCAACTGCAGATGGCGATCTTACCGGAAACAGCTTTCCTTCCTGGCTGATAGAATTATTAGGCCATCGCCAGACAAGAGGTCTGGCAGACAGGCGCGGGGAATGTATCCATTCTGCCTGTATCCATTATCATAAATGTTTTGTGGAAAAATCGGTGCGTATGGCGCGTCATGCCGATATTGTGATTGCTAATCATGCGCTGGTAATGATCAATGCAGCCATGGGACAGGCCGGTGATAATAACCGCCCAACCCGTTATATTTTTGATGAGGGGCATCATGTTTTTGATGCTGCAGATAGCGCCTTTAGTGCCGCGTTGACGGCCTTTGAAACAGCTGAGATGCGGCTATGGTTACGGGGCAGCGAAGATGGCCGACGCGGGCGGGCACGCGGCTTGCAAAAACGGCTTGGCGATCTGCTCGCAGATAATGAGATGGCACTGGCCGATCTGGAAGCTGCAAGTGAAATAGCGCGCCTTCTGCCAGCAACAGGATGGAAAAAACGGATATCTGAAAATGCCCCTGCAAATGCGGCCGAGCAGTTTTTCTGCGCGGTTCGAAAGGCTGTCTATCAACGCGCAAATGACCCTCAATCTGTCTATAATCTGCAAACAGAGCTTTATCCTGCCACGGACGAGATGCGTGCGACAGCTGAAAAGCTGAAAGCCCTGTTAAATGACCTCAGCACACCGCTGACAAAATTGGCCGGCTATCTGCAAGATATGGTTGATGACAAAGCCGATAGTCTGGACAGCCAGACCCGCAATCGTCTGGAAGGGGCGATACGGGGTCTGATGCGCCGGGCAACCGGCCCCCTGGCAGCCTGGCAATTAATGCTGAATGATTTGCAACAGGATAGCCGCGAAGGCTTTATCGACTGGATAGAGGTAACCCGTAGCGAACTGGGCGATGTGGATGTCGGCCTGTTCCGGCATTGGCTAGATCCGATGATCCCCTTTAGCGAAACAGTGCTTGGCTCTGCCCATGGGGTAGCGATTACCTCTGCTACCTTGCGCGATAATCAACTGCCGGATAAAGATGTCGAGGAAGAGGCATGGCATTCTGCCCGGCTTATTTCGGGGGCAAGCCATTTGCCGCATCCAGCCCTGGTCAGCGCGCATAAATCGCCCTTTGAGTATGCCCGCCAGGCCCGTATTTTTGTGGTCAATGATATTGCGCGTGAACGCCCCCAAAGCGTGGCAGCGGCGATGGCAGAGCTGATGAAGGCCAGCAAGGGCGGCGCACTTGGCCTGTTCACCTCTATTCAGAGGCTGAAAAATACCTATCCCGAGCTGGAAAAACGCCTGCAAGCGGCCGGCATACCCCTTCATGCCCAGCATCTGGAAAAGATGAGCCTGCAAACCCTCCTGCAGCTTTTCAGGGAAGATAAAACATCCTGTCTGATAGGCACAGATGCGGTGCGCGACGGGGTGGATGTGCCGGGCGATGCCTTGCAGATGATCATTTATGACCGGGTACCCTGGCCACGCCCGGATATGCTATTCAAGGCACGTGCTGCCTGGCAGGGGCGCGATAGCTGGACAGACAGAATGACAAGAATGCGTCTGCGCCAGGCCTTCGGCCGGCTGATCCGGCGAAGCGATGACAGAGGCGTTTTTGTGATGCTGGATAGCCGCTTGCCCACCCGCCTGACCTCGGCCTTTCCGCCAGAGGTGGAAGTTATACGCACCGGCCTTGCCGATGCCATTGCCCAAAGCCGCGCCTTTCTAGAAGGGAGTTAGGGGGAGAAAGCAATATTCTTCCCCCATCAAATTAGGCAAATCTGGCAAAATATAGCTCGCCCTT
>CBFIAD010000075.1:0-9756 GCA_965660495.1 Puniceispirillaceae bacterium (SeqCode) | reverse complement strand
ATGCGCGATATAGTGATAGTGCAATATGTTGCAACAACCGGATGAGCCAGAAAAATTATGCTGAATAATCTGCCCAATGTTATCACCCTGATACGGATTGTTCTTGCGCCTGTGATAGCCGCAATTTTATGGCAGCCATCATCGGCCTTTCTGGGCGCGCTGGCACTTGGCCTGTTTTGTTTTGCCGGATTTAGTGACTGGCTGGATGGCTGGATGGCACGACGGCTAAATATTGTCTCATCGGTAGGGCGAATGCTCGACCCTATCGCGGACAAGCTGCTGATAGCCGCCTGTCTTATCGCCTTTGCCGCGCAACGTGGTGCAGATGTCCTGTTTCTAGTACCAGCCCTTATCATTCTGTTTCGGGAATTTCTGGTCTCGGGCTTGCGCGAATATCTGGCTGGGGCAAAGGTAGTTGTGCCTGTATCGCTGGCGGCAAAATGGAAAACCGCCATTCAGATGACCGCACTTGGTGTGCTGATAGCTGTACCAGCCTTTCCGCAATTTATCTGGCTGGATAGGGCAGGCATTATTCTATTATGGATTTCTGCCATTTTAGCAATACAAACAGGGTTGGCCTATTTTCAGGCCAGCATTCCGCATCTTAAAAAATAAAGGCACGCTATCATGCGTGCCTCTATCTGATTATCTGCTTTTATTACTTTACTGGTAAACGCATTAGGCGCGGTTATTTACCAGATCAGAATAGCCTTGCACAAAATCGCGTGTCAGTGCATCCGGCGTGAAATGATAATCGCCAATTTGTGATACAGGGGTGACTTCAGCAGCAGTACCTGTCAGGAAACATTCCTTTACATTGGCCAGTTCTTTCAGCTCAATATGACGCTCTACCACCTCTATGCCCTTTTCCTTTGCCATTTCAATAATAGTCTGGCGGGTAATGCCGTTCAGAAAACAATCAGCCAGCGGGGTATGCAGCTTGCCATCTTCCATCAGGAAAAACACATTCGCCCCCGTAGCTTCGGCAATATACCCGCGATAATCCAGCATCAGCGAATCCTGATAGCCGTTTTTTTCGGCATTATGCTTGGACAGTGTGCAGATGGTATATAGCCCGGCTGCCTTGGCATGAACCGGTGCGGATTGCGGCGATGGGCGGCGCCAGCTCGACACATCCAGCGTAATGCCTTTCATCTTGGTTTCCGGGTCAAAATAGCTTGGCCATTGCCAGGCAGCGATTGCCAGATGAATTTTGGTCTGCTGGGCAGAAATCGCCATCATCTCGGATCCGCGCCAGCAAAAGGCACGCACATAGCCATCGATAATATTATTGGCTTTCAACACCTCGTCTTTCAGGCGATCCATTTCCTCATCACTAACAGGCAGGTCAAAATCCAGATAACGACAGGAAGCCCGCAACCGTTCCGTATGGGCTCTGGATTTAAAGATTTTACCGCCATAAGCGCGCTCGCCCTCAAACACTTGCGAGGCATAATGCAAGGCATGGGTCAATGTATGGGTTTTGGCATCCCGCCAGGACACCATCTCTCCATCCATCCAGATAAAGCCATCACGATCATCAAATGGAATTAGGCTCATCGCGCTCTCCAAAAAAGTTTTTATTAAAGCGCGCCCTTTCAAGCTATGATAGGGTGAAAGGCGCGAATTTGTTTCAATCTGTCGAAAATTACCGTTTTAGAATAATTTTCATCAAAAATCTTTATTTTTTTAGCAGTATCATTATTATTGGTCAACATGGCTGACATAAATCCTTCAAATAAAATTCCTGCCCGCCCGCAAAAGGGTCTGTATTTGCGTAAACAGGATTTGCGCCGGGGCATCGAGCTGATGTTTTTTGCCTATCGCGACTTCACCGGCGAGGCAGATGATGTGCTGGCAGAGCTGGGTCTGGGGCGCGCCCATCACCGGGTCATTTATTTTGTTGGCCGCCAGCCCAATATGACAGTCAGCGATCTGCTAACCATTCTAAAAATTACCAAACAGAGTCTGTCGCGCGTTCTCTCGCATCTTGTAGCAGAAGGCTATATTCATCAGGAACAGGGCGCGCGCGATAAACGCCAGCGTCTGTTATCCCTCACCGATAAAGGGCTTGGTCTTGAAGAGCGGCTAACCGATTTGCAATGTAAAAGATTTGCAGCTGCCTTTAGTGTATGTGGCGGGGAAGCGGTGGCCGGCTTTCAGGATGTACTGGCCAATTTGATCAATGAGGATGAACGCGCTGCCCTGCAAGCCCGCTATCCGGACCTATTTGAATGATGCATGACAACGCCCCGCATATTCTGGTAGTTGATGATGATGCACGTTTACGCGATTTGCTAAGCCGTTTTCTGCAGGAAAGCGGCTTTTTGGTAAGTGGGGCGGAAAGCGCGGCACAAGCCCGTAATATTTTGAAAAATATGCAATTTGATTTGCTGGTCATAGATGTGATGATGCCTGGTGAAACTGGCCTGGAACTGCTGGCCGACATCCGCAAGGCTTCGTCTATTCCGGCATTGTTTTTAACTGCTATGAACGAGACAGAGGACAGAATAGGCGGGCTGGAGGTCGGGGCAGATGATTATATCGCCAAACCGTTTGAGCCGCGCGAGCTGATTCTACGCATCCAGCGCATTCTGGAGAGGCAGGCGCAGCAAACCGCAACCGGGCTGGTAAAATTCGGGACTTTCACCTTTGATTGTGACAGCCATATTTTGACCGAGGCTGGCCAGCGCGTGCATATCACCACGGCCGAGCAGGATTTATTAAGCTGTTTTGCCGCCGCCCCTAATCAGGTGCTATCACGCGACGATATTTCTGCCCAGCTTAACGGGCGCATGAAAGGCCGCTCTATTGATGTGGCCGTAGCCCGTTTGCGTACCAAGCTAGAAGCCGATCCGCGCTTTCCTGTCTATTTGCAAACCAGCAGAGGCATGGGATGGATATTGCGAACAAATTAGGATTTTGCCTGAAGCTGTCCGGATGGCTATCCTAGCCTGACATAGTTGGATAGGATAACACTATAATCCGCTAACCGATAATCCTGGCAGAGAATTTATGCAGTTACGAAATTATATGCCAAAGACCCTTTTCGGCAGAATGCTGGGTATCATATTAATCCCGATGATTCTGGTGCAAATTGTGACGGTCTTTATTTTTTATGAGCGACATTGGGATTCGGTTACACGGCAAATGGCCAACAGCCTTTCTGGGGAAATCCAGCTGCTGGTCACACAGGCAGGCGCCCAATTTACACAAGAGGAATTGCCCGAGCTGCAAAAAATGGCCTTGCGTTATTTTGGCTTCAAGCTGTCTTTTTCACCATCAGAAATCCTGTCCGCAGACGTCCTGAAATCCGAGCCGGAAAGCTATGCTGAATTATCCCTGACCAATACATTGCGTGGGCGGCTTGATTTCCCCTTTTCTCTGGATTTGGATAATAGCGAGGATGAAATCGCTATTCATGTCCAGCTGGCAAATGGGGTTTTGCATATTCTGGCCGGTCGCAAACGCATTATCAGCTCAACAGGCTGGACATTTTTAGGCTGGACAATCGGCACTTCCATTATCTTGTTTTCGATTGCGCTGGTATTTATGCGTGCACAAGTCCGGCCTATTCGCCAGCTGGCCCATGCCGCCAGACAGCTGGGGCTGGGGCGCGAAACCGATGCCTGGCAGCTTTCAGGTGCAAGAGAGGTTCGCCTGGCTGGCCGTGCTTTTCAGGCGATGCGCCACCGCATTAACCGCCAGATATCCGAGCGAACCGCGATGCTGGCCGGGGTCAGCCATGATTTACGCACCCCCCTTACACGTATGCGGCTGCAAATGGCTTTAATGCCAAAAACACCCGAGACAGACGCGCTGGAAGAAGACATCATAGAGCTGGAGCAAATGATCGATGGCTATCTGGCCTTTGCCAGAGGCGAAGGCGAGGAAAGTGCCAAAACGGGCAGTATTCCGGAGCTGTTGCGCCAGATTATAAGCCAATATGAACGCACCGCCTCCGGCCGTATCATATTTGACCCGCCAGACAGCGCGATACCCAATCTGGCCATGCGCCCGCAAGCGATGCGCCGCGCGCTCGACAATCTGATAGGTAACGCCATGCGCTATGCCAAACGCGCAGAAATTCGGACAAAGACCCGCAATGATAATATCTTTATTTTTATTGATGATGATGGGCCGGGCATTGAGCCTGAATTTCGTGCCGATGCCTTGCGCCCCTTTGTCCGGCTGGAGGGATCGCGCAATCGTTCTACCGGGGGCACCGGGCTGGGTCTGGCCATCGCCAGCGATATCATCCTTGGCCATGGCGGGGAAATCACGCTGGATGAAAGCCCGCTTGGCGGTTTGCGTATTATTGTTCAGCTACCTGTCTAGGGGCGTGCCGGTCACCGCCGCACCTAATGCAGGCGCGCGCCCTCTTTAACCTCATTGTCAGGTTGGATCAGGACAATCGCGCCGGCCGCATCACTCACGCCCAGGGTCAGCACTTCAGACATAAAAGGGCCAATCTGGCGAGGCGGGAAATTAACCACTGCCAATATTTGCCGTCCAAGCAAGCTTTCTGCGTCATACAGAACGGTGATTTGAGCAGAGGATTTTTTCACCCCGATATCGCTGCCAAAATCAATTTTCAATTTCCAGGCAGGTTTTCTGGCTTCAGGAAACGCCTCTACCTCGATAATACGCCCGACCCGAATATCCACTTTTAAAAAATCATCAAAGGTGATCATCTTCTTCTGTCATACCTTTCTGAACAGATAATAGCCGCAAGCTGACAGCCCATTCTGCTGCGGTTTTCAAATCCCTGTCCAGAACCTTCATTGTCCTGGATAAATCCGGGCTATCATCGCGCTGCCAGCTTGACCCGGCTTTTACCGCTACCGCACAGACCCCCTTGATACGCGCCATGCGGCGAAAGCTCTGTTCGGTATCTCCGCAGATATATAACAGCCGGTCGATATAGTGATATAAATTGGCCGATAACATCATTGCCAATGCCGGATGGCCAGGACAGGCTCTGGCAATGGTCTGCAAGGCAGGGCGCTTGTCACCATAGGCTTCAAATCTTTGCACCAGCCCTTCCAGCAATTTTTCATGAACAGTAGCGCTTTCATCCTCGCCAAAATCTGTCGCAGATTGAACCAGGACAGCCTCATCTATCGCCCCTATCGCACTGAGCAGAACACGATCAACAGAACCGGCCACCAGCACAGCCTGTTGCGGGCTCATACCAGCCGCCTCTGCCAGATTTTCCAGACGGATCAGGCGATAATCATGGCTAACAAGCGCCGCCCATAATGCCTCGTGCAACCCTGCCAGCATTGCCCTTTTATCTGCCATAGCTTCTGTCATTTTATGTCTCTTTATCTGGCTGTCATCCCTATGATATGGGGCGGAAATGGCCATAAAGCAAGCATATGTAAGAATGCCGGTTATACGCTATCTGTGCTATTTTGCCTAACCTTGTGCATCCAGCTCTGCTGCGCGTCTGGCGGCGGCCTCTAACGCCTCGCCCATCAGCCTTGCCATGCCGCCATCTGCCATCAATACAGATAGAGCCGCAGCAGTTGTCCCGCCCTTGGAGGTAACATTTTCACGCAAAATGGCGGGCGGGCTATCCTCTGCGGCCATCAGCGCGCCTGCCCCTCTGATAGTTTGGATGGCCAGCTGCATCGCCATATCTTCTGGCAGGCCAAGGCGCGCACCGCCCGCTGCCAACGCTTCTGCCAGCAAAAATACATAAGCTGGCCCCGACCCGGACAGGGCGGTGACCGCATCCATTAATTTTTCTTCCTCCAGCTGGACAACCTCGCCACAGGCACGAAGCAGGCGTTCGGATAATTCACATATTTCGGGCGGCACATCTGCACAGGCAAATAAAGCGGTAATGCCCATCGCGATTGCTGCCGGCGTATTGGGCATGGCGCGTAATATTTTTTTCTCGCCATCCAGCATTGCCGATAATTTTTGCGTGGACAGGCCGGCCGCGATGGATAGCCAGCTTGTTCTGTCCCCATTAATGGATTTTGCTTGTGCCAGCACTTCTGCCATCATTTGCGGCTTGACGGCCAATACCACCAGATCTGCGCGATAACCAGGCGGCAAGGCAGCGATATCGGCATAAAAATAGCTGTTTCCCCTGCCAAGTTCGGGGGCAGACAAATACGGCTCTATGACATGAAATTCAGCCGATAAACGGACATCCTTTTGCCAGCCTGCTAGCATGGCACTGCCCATTTTCCCGCACCCTATCAGACAAATATTTTGCATTTTATCCCTCGCTCCTCGCCGCATGGATGCGATAGTGCCACATCACGGGGCTATTCTATCATAAATTATCGGGAAAGGCAGAAGGGGCTTTGAAAAAATATTCAGGCTTCGCCCATTGCCGGTGTCATTGCCAGAGCGGTCGTAGAAATATCTTCAGATACCTTGCCATAGACAAGCTGGCATAAAATGGGGGCGGCCTGCTCGCACTGACCCAAGAGGACATCAACAACATCTTCAATCTGTTCCGGGGTCGCCCCGCCCGCCCCGCGTAACGGCAGCCGGCATCGTAAAATAATATGCTGGCGGTCAGGCGAAAGCTGGAAATGGCCAAGATATAATTCGGTATTTAGTTCTGCCAGCAACCGCTGCACTGCCATCTCGTCCTCGCGCTCAATCAGCACATCCAGCCGGGCTTCGACATTTAGCACTTCGGTATCTGCGTGCCAGTCTGCTAGCAATTGATAATGCCCCCAACGTCCGGGTACATCTGCCAGCAATCCATGCGCGCTTGTCTGTTTCAAAAACCAGTCCTGTGCAACCACCAGACGCGATACCAGCTCAATCGGGTCTTCCAGGATCATTTCATCATGTGGATTTTGCAACGACATCAGATATTTTGCCCGGCTAAAGATAAAGGTTCATAAGGGCCAAAACCTGCCCATAAAAGCCTGGCAGATAACGCCCAGCTTCCCTCTATCTCTAACCAATATTGAAAATCGCTTCAACACAAAATATTGTGTATAGCCGCACAGCAAACCACATCAGCTTGTGGTTTTTGCCTGTTTTTCGGTGATTCCTCGCCGCTTTTGAAACGGCAAATTTTTATCCTGTCAGCCTTGTTTTTTCTTTGTCGTTGCGCGTTTGGCCTTTGCGGGCTGTTTTAGCTGTGATTCCAGATGCGCGATTCGCGCTGACAAGGCATCGACCCGTGACATCAGGGCTTCAAAATCCTCTTGTGTGACCATGCCGGCGGCTGCCTGGCTGCGTTCGGAACGGCCACGCCGCATCATCTGCACATCCTCGCGCATTGTCCCTAGCACAGAGGCTGCGCCATTTGCCATTTGTGCCAGATCAGAGATAAGATTAGAGCGTGGTTTCATCTGTGTCGCCTTTTTGTACCGAGCAAAGCTGTTGGTTCTAAGCCTATTATATAGAACAGTCACAAGGGAAAATCCACACCTGCCCCTTTGGGCTATATTTTCAGCGATTCCCTTTAGCGCTAGAGAAGATATCCGAAACAGGCTATATAGATATTCTCTAGGACAGGTGTTTAAAATATGGCGCAAACCCCGCTTTTCACATTCCCGAATATTGACCCGGTAGCCTTTTCCATCGGCCCGATAGATATCCGCTGGTATGCGCTTTCCTATATGGCAGGGATTATTCTAGGCTGGCTGTTTATGCGCCGTCAGATTTCGTCCGGGCGTTCTATCCTCAGCCAGGTGCAACTGGAAACGCTGTTGAACACTTCCATTTTCGGCATAATTATCGGGGGGCGGCTGGGCTATGTATTTTTTTACAATCCCGGGCTATATCTGGCTGACCCCCTTGCCATTATCCGGGTTTGGGAAGGCGGTATGTCCTTTCATGGCGGTATGCTAGGGGTCATGGTTGCCATTTTATATACAGCTTATCGCTATCGCCTGCCGCCCCTTGGTCTGGCAGACGAAGTCGCAGTTATCGCACCTATTGGATTATTTTTTGGCCGGATGGCTAATTTCATTAATGGCGAGCTGTTTGGCCGCATCACCGACCATCCCTTTGGCATTATCTTTCCACGCGGCGGACCTGAACCGCGCCACCCAAGCCAGCTGTATGAAGCGGTTTTTGAAGGCGTAATTTTATTTATTCTGCTTTTTATCCTGAGCCGGATCAAATATAGGCTTGGCCTGAAAAACGGGGGGGTGATGTGCGGATTTTTACTTGGATATGGCCTGGCGCGTTTTTGTATTGAATATGTGCGCGCGCCCGATAGCCATCTTGGCTTTTTCAGCGCTGGAAGCCTGTCTCTTACCATGGGACAGCTGCTTAGCTTGCCGATGATAGCCCTCGGAATCGCTGGCATTACGATTGCCATACGCGCCCGCCAATCGGGCAAGGATATATAAGACCAGATGCGTTGCCGCGATATAATAGCTGAACAGATAAAGGCCAATGGGCCGTTGCATATTGACCAGTTTATGCAGACCGCGCTTTCCCATCCCGAGTATGGCTATTATGCAGTCCAGGATCGCTTTGGCCGCAAGGGCGATTTTATCACCGCCCCCGAAATTAGCCAGCTCTTTGGCGAGATGATGGCCGGTTTTCTGGCCTATCTCTGGCAGGCTTCCGGCCAGCCGGACGCGCCGCAGATGTTTCGGTTTGAAGCCGGGCCCGGGCGCGGCACATTATTTACCGATATGCATAAAACCTGTCAAAAAATTTGCCCGCCCCTAAGCCGTGCTGATCCCTATTTTCTGGAAGCCAGCCCCTATCTTCGCCGCCGCCTTGCCGAAAAAATTGCCCCGCTTGCCCCGCTGTTTTGTGACCAGATAGCCCAATTACCGCCAAAACCCCTTTTCGGGATCGCCAATGAATTTTTTGATGCGCTTGGCGTACGCCAGGCCTGTTTTCGCCGCGGGCAATGGATTTGGCGGATGATAGATTTAGAAAAAGGGCGCTTTATCTTTACCGATGGGACGCCCCTTTGCCCGTCAGAACAGGAAAGCGCATTTTTGCCCGTCCGCCCGAAAGAGGGGGATATTTATGAGGTCAGCCCCCTGTCAGAAGAGCTTATGGCAGAGATAAGCCGTCATATTGCCTATCATGGGGGCGGTTTCTTAATCTGTGATTACGGCAAATCAGATGGGTATGGCGATAGTTTGCAAGCGGTAAAATCGCATATAAAAGCAAAAATGCTGGAAAGCCCGGGCGAGGCAGATATCACTCATCTGGTTGATTTTTCCGCGCTGGCACGGCAAGCTAAAGCCATGGGGGCACGTCTCATCGGCCCTGTAGAGCAAGGTGCTTTTCTGACAGAGATTGGCATAAATGCGCGGGCTGAAGCCTTGCGCAAAGCCGGTCAGCCAGAAACAGACCGCTTGCTATTGGCCGCACTGGACAGATTATGTGCCCCTGCCCATATGGGACAAATTTTTAAAGTGGCCTTGCTTGTACCGTCTGGAGATGGCCTGCCCCCGGGCTTCGCAACTATTGGCGATACAGCCTGATAAGGCAAAAGGGCACGTTAAGGAAAAAATAGGGATTAAATCATTTTGTCAATCGATAGCCCAGAGATGCCCGCCATGCCCGAATGGATAGAGCGCCAGGAAAGCTCCGCAGGGCCTGTCTATTTCAGCCATGCCGCTCTTGATGCCGACACAGATGTCATCCGGCATGGCTTTTTCACCCGGATAGGCGGTGTTTCCACTGGCCTGTATGATAGTTTAAATTGCGGGCTGGGTTCGGCCGACAGAGCGGAAAATGTGGCTAAAAATCGCGCGCTAAGCGGAGCAGCGCTTGGCCTTGCCCCGGAAAGGCTGG